>JAFVOQ010000045.1 GCA_017505785.1 Clostridia bacterium | reverse complement strand
CTTGTAGACTACGAGTTTGATAGGTCGGAGGTGTAAGTGCAGTAATGTATTTAGCTGACCGATACTAATAGACCGAGGGCTTGAACTTTTGAGTGCACAGCACTCCTGTTCAAGTTTACAATTACTTGAGTTTCTTTCTACTCAACATCCCTTTGTTCGGTTCTCAATGAGCACTATGAAAAGCCGCAAGCAATGCTTGCGGCTTTTTTGTATAACGAAAACCACGCGATATGTCGCCTCACGCTTCACGTGGTTCAAAAGAGTCTCTGGCGATGAACAGATAGCAAACGAAAAGTAAGCGCAGGATGTGTTTTGTAGAAGGCTCCCTCCGGGAGGGAACTGGCGCCGTAGGCGACTGAGGGAGAATGCGTACCTGAGGAAAAGCAGTTGTAATAAAGAGAGGCATTAAATCATCGTGCAAGCAGGCTCCTTCCACCGCAAGCGGTCCCCCTTCCTCTCGGAGGAAGGCATTTTGAGAATCCGTTGACGGGTGGCAGGGAACGGATGCATGGCTGGCAGGCCAACAAAAAGCGCACTTGTGCGCCGCCAGTGACGTTAGGGCTATGCCCGAAAATGAAATACCCCCCGCGGGGGATATTTGTTCTGCATATTAGAAATACCCCCGATACACTTGGTATTGGGGGTATCCTTATAAGGTTTATTCGCCCATAACAACGATCTTAAGACCCTGCATGCTGATGTTCATTTCCATAGCCTCGTTGATGTCAGCGAGCGCATATTTGTGAGTCAGAAGCTCTTCTACGGGCAGACCGTCCTTCTGTGCTTCCTTGAGCATATCGCAAGCCTGCATCCAGTCCTTTGCCTGGTAAGTCCAAGAACCGATCACGCGGATCTCCTTGTTGCAGATGTCCTGGTGAGGATTGTAGGTGGTGGGGCCGTTATCAACGAAGAAGCCAAGCTCACACATAGCACCGCCGCGACGAACGTACTTCCATATAGTGATGGCAGCCTTGGGAGAACCGGTGCACTGGAATGCCATTTCAGCGCCCTTTCCGGTGATCTCCATGACGCGTGCCTGTGCATCCTCGGTCATGAAGTTGACGGTGTAAGCAGCCCCCAGCTTTTTAGCCATGGCAAGACGCTTTTCATCGCCGTCAACGGCAATGATGTTGCGAACGCCCATGGTACGTACCGCAGTCAGTAGCAACAAGCCGATCGGACCGCAGCCCTGCACCAGCACGTAAGAGCCCTGCTGGAAGTTGAAGATCTTCTTTGCCTGCTCAACGGCGTGAATGATAACGGCTGCAGGCTCAATGAGGGTGCGCAGATCAACGTCCATATCGCTTACGTTAAAGATAACGCCGCCGGCGTTAATTTTGATGTATTCTCCAAACCAGCCATTATAATTTTTATAGGCGGCTTCACCGGGCATAAGACCAAAGATCTCGCCTGCGGGGCAGAGGTGAATGTTTTCGGGCTCATTGCGGCAGGTGTCGCACACGCCACAGGGCTTAAGACCGGTTACGATCTTATCGCCAATAGCAAGGGGCTTGCCGTAGTAGTCAGTTTTTACGTTTTTGCCAAGCTTAACAACGGTACCGGTACCCTCGTGACCAAGCTGAACAGGGATATAGCCAAAGGGATCCCCCTTGTATTCGTGAACGTCAGTACCGCAAATACCGGTCTGCTCAACCTTAACCAGCACCTCGTCGTCACCGATCTCGGGAACGGGAAGCTCATAAATGTCGATCTTTTTTGCACCCGTCAATACGGCGACGCGTGCTTTTTCGGGGATTTTAAACTCTGCCATGGCAGTATTCTCCTTTATTATAAATTTGCAGGAAATTCATTCCTGTTAAGATTTTAACATGTTCTTTTTTAAAAAGCAAGTGGAATGTACAAAAATGCACAAAATGTGTAGAATATTGCAAATTTTTTTGTTGGTTTTGTCAACAAAAAACAAAAGATTCAATGTACAATTATCTTTCCACATATTAAAAAAAACAAAAAGAAAAAAATGCCTTGACAAAGGCAAAAAAAATGCTAAAATATACTGTGGTGTTGCTATTTTTTGACCAAAGGAGCAAATATGGGAGTCTTTTTTTCTACATTAAATCAAATTGCATTTTTGTTTACGCTGATTGCGGCCGGATATATTCTTGCCAAGCTCGGCATCTTGCCGGAGGGCTCTGCAAAGGTGCTTGCAAAGCTTGAAAATACGATCTTTATTCCCGCGCTCGTCCTTGGCACCTTTATTGAAAACTTTACCGTGGAGCGCCTTGCCTCGGCGTGGAAGCTGTTGGCTGTGAGCACCGTTATTGCGATTGTCATGATTCCGGTTTCTATTTTGGTGTCAAAGGCTGTGACGCGTGACAAGTATATTCAAAATATTTATACCTACGGCCTTGCGTTCTCGAACTTTGGCTTTATGGGAAATGCGGTTGTTAGCGCAATGTTTCCAGACATATTCTTTGAATATCTTTTGTTTACCTTGCCGCTTTGGGTAGAAATATACGTTTGGGGCGTGCCTGTTTTGCTGATGGGGGATACCGAAAAGCAGCAGACCCTCAAAGACCGTGTAAAGCCGTTCATCAACCCTATGTTTATTTCAATGATTATCGGTATTGTAATAGGGCTTCTTAAAATACCGATGCCCTCGTTCTTTATGTCGGTGCTTGATAGCAGCAGTGCCTGCATGTCACCCGTTGCCATGCTTCTGACGGGTATTACAGTTTCAACCATTAGCTTTAAAAAGACCTTTACAGACGTAAAAACATATATCATTTCCATTGTGCGACTGGTGGGTCTGCCGCTTGCTTTTATTGGTATTTCTTTACTCGTGCCCGTGTTTAGGGATAAAACAATTTTAACCTGTGCGCTTTGCTCGCTTGCAATGCCCTTGGGACTGAATACGATCGTGATTCCGAGTGCTTACGGTAAGGATACCACCGTGGCGGCAGGCATGGCGGTGATTTCGCACCTGCTGGCGCTTGCAAGTATCCCGTTGATATTTGCTATTGCAGGCCTATAAAAAAGGTGGCTGACTCAAATGCCTTGGCATTTGAGTCAGCCACTTTGGTTTTTGCCTCGAAGTATGTTTTTGAAAATTTTTGCGCGCAAGTAGATATTTATTTTTTCCCTTGCAAAATATATAAACATATGTTATACTAATATGTGATTAAAATTTTAACACAAAGAGGTGTTATCATGTCAAATTATAAAATTGAAACAAAATGCGTACAGGGCGGTTACACGCCGGGTAACGGTGAGCCGCGCCAAATTCCGATCATTCAAAGCACGACCTTTAAATATTCCACCAGTGAGGATATGGGCAAGCTCTTTGACCTTGAGGCATCGGGCTATTTTTACACGCGCCTACAAAATCCCACGAACGACAGTGTAGCTGCAAAAATTTGCGAAATGGAAGGGGGAACTGCTGCAATGCTTACCTCCTCGGGGCAGGCAGCAAACTTTTTTGCTGTTTTTAATATTGCCTCCGCAGGTGATCACGTCGTAGCATCCTCCTCGATCTATGGCGGAACGTTTAACCTTTTCTCTGTGACGATGCGCCGCATGGGCATTGATTTTACTTTTGTATCTCCGGATGCGACAGAGGAGGAATTGAACGCTGCTTTTCGCCCCAACACCAAGGCAATGTTTGGTGAAACCATTGCAAATCCCGCGCTGACGGTTCTTGATATCGAGCTGTTTGCCAAGGTGGCACACGCGCATGGCGTGCCGCTGATCATTGACAACACGTTTGCCACGCCCGTAAATTGCCGTCCCTTTGAGTGGGGCTGTGATATCGTGACCCATTCCACCACCAAATATATGGACGGGCACGGCGCGGCTGTTGGCGGATGTATTGTAGATAGCGGTAAATTTGACTGGACAAAGTATCCTGAAAAATTTGCTTGCCTGTGCACACCCGACGAGAGCTATCACGGTGTGACCTATACCGAGCGATTTGGGCTTGAGGGTGCTTATATTACAAAGGCAACCGCGCAGCTGATGCGCGATTTCGGCGCGATCCAAGCACCGCAAAACGCTTTTATTTTAAACCTTGGTCTTGAGAGCCTGCACGTGCGCATGGCACGTCATTGCGAAAACGGCCTTGCCGTAGCAAAATATTTGCAATCTGACGACCGTATTGCGTGGGTCACATATCCTTCTCTTGAGGGGGACAAATATTATGATCGCGCAAAGAAGTATATGCCAAACGGTACGTGTGGCGTTGTTAGCTTTGGCGTGAAGGGCGGCAGAAAGGTTGCTGAGCAGTTTATGAAGCATTTGAAGATCGCGGCGATCGAAACGCACGTGGCAGATGCAAGAAGCTGCTGCCTGCACCCCGCATCCGCTACACACAGACAGATGAATGACGATGAGCTGAGAGCTGCAGGCGTTTCGCCTGATCTGGTACGCTTCTCCTGCGGTATCGAAAACAGCGAAGATCTGATTGCCGATATCAAGCAGGCACTTGATGCATGCATGTAAAAATTGATGTAATAGTTCCAAAAGGGAGGTGAAAGAAATGCCGATCAAAATTCCCAATTCCTTGCCCGCAACCAAAACGTTGCATGAGGAAAATATCTTTGTCATTACCGAAAATCGCGCGATCACGCAGGATATTCGTCCCTTGCGGATCGTGATGCTCAATTTGATGCCGAAAAAGATCGAAACCGAAACGCAGATCGCACGTCTGATCGGTAACACGCCCTTGCAAGTAGAGCTCGAGCTTTTACAAACGGCAACGCATCGATCCACACATACAGCCGCCGAGCATATGCTCTCCTTTTACAAGGTTTTTGATGATATCAAGGATCAAAACTTTGACGGTATGATCATCACGGGTGCGCCCGTTGAGCATATGGAGTTTGAAGAGGTTGAGTACTGGCAGGAGCTTTGCGAGATCATGGAGTGGAGCAAAACGCACGTTACAAGCACGCTTTATATTTGTTGGGGCGCGCAGGCAGGACTTTATTATCACTACGGTATCAAAAAGCACACCCTCTCAGAAAAGCTTTTTGGCGTGTTTGAGCACAAGCTCGATCACAAGCGTTCTATTTTATTCCGCGGCTTTGACGATACCTTTTTGGTGCCGCATTCTCGCCACACAACGGTTTTGCGTGAGGATATTGAAGCAGTTAAGGATCTTAAGGTGCTTTGCAGCTCCGACGAGGCAGGTGTTTTTGCCGTAGCGACTGAGCGCGGCAGGCAGATCTTTGTGACGGGCCACTCGGAATACGATGCTGATACGCTGAAAAAAGAGTATTTGCGTGACAAGGAAAAGGGGCTCCCCATTGCTATTCCGAAAAACTATTTCCCGAATGACGATGAAACAAAAGAGCCGCCGGTGCGTTGGCGCAGCTGTGCCAATCTCTTTTATTCCAACTGGCTCAACTATTTTGTTTACCAGACCACACCTTACGATATTACGCAAATCAAATAAAATCAGAGGGTGAACAAATGCATTTGCATTTGTTCACCCTCTGTAATTTTAGCCGAGCGTGATTTTCGCACTCTGAATTTTCGGTACTACGGGGCGGCCTGCTTTATCAAAGGGTGTGCCGCCTACATCCTCGCGGGTGACGCCCATAAACATGCTGCTTTCGCGCCCCTTAATTTCAATGGTGGTGCCGGTAAGCTCTACCACGCAGTAAAGGGGATCGGTATATACTACGGTGTGTCCAAGGGCTCTGTACTTAGCGAGCAGGTCAGCAGGGTAACAGTCGTGGTGCGTTACACCCTGTACCCAGTCGATCTTGGTGGAGTTTACATCAAAGTAGCATACGCCGTCAAGGATGCGGATATGATCGCGGTGATGATGACCGTTGATGCACATAAGAACCTTGTGCGGTGTTTTGGCATTGGCATCATTGATGATCTTTAACACATCCGCGCGGTTTTTCACGCCGTCGGGGCGCTCAAAGCTCTCGTGACTGATGATAAGACAAGGGTAGGGAGAACTGTCAATGGTTTCCTTTAGCCAATCAAGCTGATCCTGCGGCACCCAATCGCGAGATACACCGGGCGCGTGGTAATTGGTGAATTCATAGTGGATGAAATTCTCGCCGTCCCTATAATAGTTCGGGTCAAGAACGATCATACGGTAACCCTTGCAATCAAAATAATAGTAAGGGGAGTCCATTTTGTATACCGCAAGAGTTTCTGCAAACGTGTTGCTACCCGACTCGTGGTTGCCGATACAATGGTAAGAGGGAATGTGGAAGTCGTTGTATGCATCTACAAATTCTTTATAATGCTTGGGATTGTTGCAAAAATCGCCCGCGTGAATGATAAAGTCGCAGTTCTCGCGCTCAGCAGTTTCTTGAATTTCCTTCAGCTCCGCAAATTCGCCGCTGAGAAATTTGTGCGGCGCGTAGTGAAAGTCTGCAAACAGTAAAAATTTCATCTCTTGTTCTCCTTTTCCATTAGCCAAGTGTGATCTTACCACTCTGGATCTTCGGCACAACGGGGCGTCCTGCTTTGTCAAAGGGAGTGCCGCCTACATCCTCACGGGTAATCCCCAGGTACATCGAGCTTTCCTTACCTTTAATATTAATGGTGGAGCCGTCAAGCTCAACGATGCAGTAAAGCGGGTCGTTGTAGATCACGGTGTGATTGAGAGATTTGTATTCCTCACAAAGTTCGACAGGATATTTATCGTGTGTAACGCCTTGTACCCAATCCATTAAAACCGAGTTGACATCAAAGTAGCACACACTGTCAAGAATACGGATATAGTCGCGGTGGTAGTGCCCGTTCATACACATAAGGACGCTGTGCGGCTTTTTTGCATTTGCATCGTTGATGATCTTGAGTACGTCAGCGCGGTTTTGTACGCCGTTTGCTCGCTCGAAGCTTTCGTGGCTGATAATAAGGCAAGGGTAGGGGGAGGTTTCAATGGTTTCCTTCAGCCATGCCAGCTGCTGCGGGGGGATCCAGTCGCGCGCGGGGCCGTTCTTGAAATAATTACGCATTGAAAAATTGATGTATTCGCCGTCAACGTTATAATAGTTGGGGTTGAGGACGATCATACGGTAGCCCTTGCAGTCAAAGTAATAATACTCGTTGGGCATTTTATAAAGTGCTACCGTTTCTTCAAACGGGGTATTATCCGAATCGTGGTTGCCAAGACAGTGGTAAGAGGGGATATGAAAATTGTTATATTCTTCTACAAAATCCATCACTTTTGATGGACCGTGACAAAAGTCGCCTGCGTGAATGATAAAATCGCAGTTCTCACGCTCTGCGGCTTCCTGCATTTCTTTTAAGATCTCAAAAGAGCCACTCAAAAATTGTTTGGGCGCGTAATGTAGATCTGCAAACAATAAAAATTTCATTCGTAGCACTCCTTGCTCTTATTATAATGTAGCGTCATTATAGCACTGTCAATGCGAGATGTAAAGGTAAAATAATGCTAAAAAGATGCATTTTTGTGTTTTTCATACAATCTAATGATAGAAAAGTTCGGCGAGGATCAATTATAAGCATTGTGTTTTGATTCTTGTCTATAAAATGCACAGTAGTTAAAGTCATAATAAAATGTTGCTGCTTGCAGACTTTGCTAAAAAATTCTCTTTTTTGTGTTATGACACTTGTAAACAAAACAAAAATATGGTAAAATACTTTTATACTTTTAAAATTGGGGGTGTGGTGGAGATCATGCACGTGCAAAAAGAGAAAACACCGTGCACAAAGGCCATTTGGAAAGATACCTCCTTGCTTATGCAAAAAAGAAGTACTCTGCCGAGCCTTACTTTTGCATTTTTGTTTTGTTTGCTGATTGCCGCCGCCACTTATTGTTTGATCGAATTTGCGGCATACGTTTGCGGATCGCTTGTTACCACGGTGCTTGCTGCGACGATCGCCAAGATCATATTGATCGTAGTTGGTCTTATACTGTTCCTTTCCGCCTTTATGCCTTTATGGCTTGCCAAGCTTCGTATGGCAGGGCTGTTATGGCAGGGAATTGAACCGAGCTCCAAAGATGTTTTTTACTATTTTACGTCATTTTCTCGCTACGCACGCGCTTGGCGCATAGGGACGGTCGCAACTCTGCTTTTGGCACTGCCCGTGGCGGCGGTGATCGGCTTGTTTGCGGGTGCGGTCAATTTATACGATGCAGTGCTTTGGGTTTATTTCAGTGCTCCTGTTGCAGTTCTGCTGTTTATAATTCTGATTTTAATTGCGCTTGTGCTATCGGTTGCGGTGCTTTTTGCTGGGGGCACGTATCTTGCCTTTGCGGCTGTGGCGGTCGGCAATGAGCAGTTGCGATTGCGCGCGGCTTTTGCATTGGCTATCAGGGCGGGGAAGCATCATTTGATGCAAGTATTTGTTTTTTCGCTGAAATCCTTGCTTTGGCTTTTGCTCTCGCTCCTTACGGTCGGCGTTTTGTTTGTTTTGTGGTTCTCACATTTTTATAATTTATCTTATATGCGCCTTTCCATGGCGCTTTGCTCCTGTGAGGGGAATGGCTCAGGCTTCGGCTCTTGCGGGATGAAGGAGGAAACGGTATGAAGGAAAAATTTTATCTCACAACAGCCATTGCTTATGCATCTCGCAAGCCACATTTCGGCAACACCTATGAGGTCATTATGGCAGATGCATATGCGCGTTATAAGCGCCAACAGGGCTTTGACGTGTTTTTCTGCACGGGTACTGACGAGCACGGTCAGAAAATTGAAAATCTTGCGAATGAAGCAGGCATCACTCCGCAAAAATACGTAGATAACGTAGCGGGCGAAATTCGCGGTATCTGGGATAAGATGAACACAAGCTACGATTATTTCATTCGTACCACTGACGACACACACTGCGCGGCGGTACAAAAAATATTCAAGAAATTCTACGAGCAGGGCGATATTTACAAGGGACATTACGAGGGCTGGTACTGCACGCCCTGCGAATCCTTCTTTACCGAAACGCAGGTTGTTGACGGTAAGTGTCCCGATTGCGGTCGCCCCGTTGAGCAGGCAAGGGAAGAAGCCTATTTCTTTAAGATGAGCAAGTATGTCGACCGTCTGCTTGCACATATCGATAGCAATCCTTCTTTTATTCAGCCCGAATCTCGTAAAAAGGAAATGGTAAATAATTTCCTGCGCGTTGAGGGTGGATTGCAGGATCTTTGCTTATCCCGCACCTCGTTTAAATGGGGCATCCCTGTGACCTTTGATACGCGCCACGTGATCTACGTGTGGTTTGATGCGCTGACCAACTATATTACGGCACTCGGCTACGATCCCGACAAGAGCTTTGAGGAGCAATCGGAGCACTTTAAAAAGTACTGGCCCTGCGACGTGCACGTGATCGGCAAGGATATCTTGCGCTTCCACACGATCTATTGGCCCATTTTCCTCATGGCTTTGGGGCTTCCGCTGCCCAAAAAGGTGTTTGGTCACCCGTGGTTTAACGCCGCAGAGGAGAAGAAGGGGAACGAGGGTGCGGAGATCAAGATGTCGAAATCCCGTGGCAATGTAATCTATGCGGACGAGCTTGCCGAAACCTTTGGCGTTGACGGCGTGCGCTATTTTGCCCTTTCCGAAATGCCCTACGATCAGGACGGCAGAATTTGCTACACAAATGTGCTGACGCGCTATAATACCGACCTTGCCAATAATCTTGGCAATCTTGTAAGCCGTACGCACGCGATGACGGTGAAATACTTTGGCGGTGTTGTGCCTGCTCCTGCAGGTGAGGAGGGGACGGACACCGAGCTGAAGGCAACCGTTGCCGAAGCAACGGCAAAGTATAAGGCACTCATGGACGATTATCATATCGCCGATGCCGCTGAAGCGGTGTTCAATATGCTGCGTCGTGCCAATAAGTATATTGATGAAACCATGCCCTGGGCACTTGCCAAGGACGAGAGCAAGAAAGCGCGCCTTGGTATGGTTCTTTATAATCTTCTTGAGTGCATTCGTGTAGCTGCCGTATTGCTCACGCCCTTTATCCCCTCCACGGCAGATGCGATCTTCTCGCAGATCGGCAGTGAGGTAAAGGCGTTTGAGAGCGTTTCACAGTTTGGCGCACTTGTTGCCGAAAGACCGCTTGGCACGGCATATCCGCTGTTTGCCCGTATTGATGAAAAGGTGATCGATGAGATCATCAAAAAGCGCGAGGCGGCAGCACTCGCCGCTGAAAAGGCGGCGGCACCCGTGGAGAAGCCCGAGCCTGTCGCTCCGATTGGTATCGAGGACTTTATGGGTGTGGAGCTGCGTACCGCTAAGATTGTAGCGTGCGAAAAGGTGCCGAAGGCGAAAAAGCTGCTGAAATTACAGCTTGACCTTGGCTATGAAAAGCGTCAGGTAGTGTCCGGGATTGCCAAATTCTATGAGCCTGAGGCACTGATCGGTAAGAAGATCATCGTGGTGGCAAATCTGAAGCCCGCAACGCTTTGCGGCATTGAATCGCAGGGCATGATCCTTGCCAGCGGCGAGGAGCAGGTTCGTGTGGTGTTCCTTGATCCCGAAACGCCTCTTGGCGAGCGTGTTCGGTAAAATAATACGGGGGAGAGCACTCTCCCCCGTCATTTTTAGGAGCTGATATGAAAAAGCATATTTTGCGCTTTGCTTGCGGTGGCATTTTCTACTTTTTTGTGGAGGTCGTTTGGCGCATTTTTATGAAGCATGGCGAAGCGTCTTTTTTAATGGCACCCATGGCGGGAATCGTTTGTGTTACCGTTATGGCACTGTATGATAAAAAAGTACCTATTATATTCAATGCATTTATTGGTGCTGCGCTTACCACGTTACTTGAGCTGATAGTGGGCTCTGTTGCTCTTTTTTGCTTCAATCATCGCTTTTGGCATTACGGTAGAATAAACTGGAACGGCATCATCGCCCTTGACTGGTTTTTTAAGTGGTGGGGCGTGTGCTTTGGCGTTCTTTTTGCAAGAAGACTGTTAGAGCTTTATATAAAACGGAGAAAACAAAGCAATGGAAAAAATGTTTGATTCACACGCGCATTATTACGATGATCGCTTTGCGCGAGAAATGGGCGGCGCAGATGCTTTACTGCAAAGCCTGTTTGCCGCTGACGTGTGCGGCATTGTAAATATCGGCACGGATCCTGAAAATTCCCGCCTTGTTGTTCGTGAAGCGGCGAAATGGCAGGGCATGTACGCAACCGTTGGGATCCACCCGGGCGACGGACAGTGTATTGCGGATATTGACACGGCACTCACCGAAATAGAGGAGCTGCTACAAAACGCAAAGGAAAAAAAGATCGTCGCGCTCGGTGAGATCGGTCTTGACTATCATTATGAGGACACCGATAGGGAAAAGCAGGCATATTTTTTTGAGAAGCAGCTTTCGCTTGCGGAAAAATACGGCATGCCTGTTGTGATCCACGACAGGGAAGCCCATGGCGACTGCTTTGATGCTGTGTGCCGCCACCCGGGGCTCACAGGTGTGTTTCACAGCTATAGCGGATCGGCTGAAATGGCAAAGGATCTTGTGCGCCGCGGCTGGTATATCTCCTTTTCGGGCGTGGTGACGTTTAAGAACGCGCCTAAGGTACGCGAGGCTGTGGCAGCAGTGCCGCTTGACCGCATCCTTATTGAAACCGATGCACCTTATCTTGCACCCGTTCCGCACCGCGGCAAAATGAACCATTCGGGCTTCATGCGCTACACAGCAGAAGCCGTCGCCGCCGTGAAGGGGATTTCCACCGACGACCTCATTCGCATCACCCGTGAGAACGCCGAAAGGCTGTTTGATATAAAGCTATAAAAGCAGCCAAAACCTCCATTTGGCTGCTTTTTTGCTTTAAACTGCTAAAATTTTGTTGCTTTTGCACAAAGAATGAATGAAAATTTCTACATTCGATGTGAAAAATACAGCAAAATTCTCTTGAAAAATGGATATTTTTTAGATATAATGAATTTAATGGCGTATAAAATAACGCACATACATATTTATTAACGCACAAGACTGGCGTTTCAAGGAGGAAACTCACTATGGCAACCTTTGACACAAAATCAATTCGTAATCTCGCGTTGCTCGGTCACGGCGAATGCGGTAAAACATCTCTTGCCGAAGCAATGCTTTATCTTTCCGGCAAGACTGACCGTCTTGGAAAAATTGCTGACGGCAATACCGTTTGTGACTTTGATCCCGAGGAGCAAAAGCGCGGTATTTCTATTTCCTCAACGTTGGCGCACGTAGAATGGAAAAATATAAAGATCAATCTTATTGACACCCCCGGTGATCCCGACTTTGCGGGCGAGGTAGGGCAGGCACTGCGCGTTGCCGGCTCCGCCGTGATCGTAGTGGACGGCAAGAGTGGCATTGAGGTAGGCACAGAGCTTGCTTGGAATGCGGCAGAGGCAGCCGGCGTGCCGCGCGTGTTCTTTGTAAACAAGTGCGACGATTCCGAGTACAGCCTTGAAAAGTCCTTCTATGAGCTGCACGATAAATTTGGCACCACCGTGTGCCCCGTGTTCGTGCCCTGCAATATCGGCAACGAAATGGCAATGATCGACCTCATTTCCAACACGGCTTACACCTACAACAATGCCGGCAAGCGCTTTGAGATTCCCATGTCCGACAGCATGAAGGAAATGGTGAACCGCTATAAGGATGCTTTGAATGAGGCAATTGCCTCCACCAGCGACGAGTTGATGGAAAAATACTTTGCCGGTGAGGAGATCACCCGTGAAGAGGCGGCTCTGGCGCTCCACGAGGGCATTATTGCCGGCACCATTACGCCCGTTTACTGTGGATCCGCTACCAAGATGTGGGGCGTGATCGCCATGATGGATGCCATTGCTGAGTCCTTCCCGCGCTTTACCGCCAAGAAGGTGGAAACACTTGCAGGTGGCAAGACGCTTGATATCGACGTTAACGGCGATCCTGCTATTTTCGTATATAAGACCGTTGCCGATCCGTTTGTTGGTCAGATGTCCTTCTTTAAGGTCATGAGTGGTACCCTCAAGCGTGATATGGTTTTGAAGAACGCACGCACGGGCACTACCGAGAAGCTTGCTCACTTCTACGTGATGAACGGCAAGGCCCAAACCGAGGTTGAGGAGCTTTACTGCGGCGATATCGGTATGATTGCAAAGCTCTCCGACACCAAGACGGGCGATACGCTCTCGCTTGGCGGCACGGTGGTATATAGCCAGATGAGCTATCCCACGCCTTATATGACCAAGGCGATCCTTCCCCTTACTGCAAAGGATGAGAGCAAGATGTCCCAAAGCATTGCAAAGATGCTGGAGGAGGATCAGACGCTTCGTTACGAAAATAATAAGGAGACCGCGCAGGTTCTCATTTCCGGCTTAGGTGACACGCACCTCTCGGTGCTGGTGGCACGCCTTGAAAGTCGCTTTGGCGTAAAGGTAAAGCTGGAGGAGCCCAAGATCGCTTACCGCGAGCGTATTACCAAGCGCGTGGACGTTGAAGGCAAGCACAAGAAGCAAACCGGTGGCTCGGGTCAGTACGGCCACGTAAAGATCCGTTTTGCACCCGCAGAGGAGCAGGGGCTTACCTTTACCGTTTCGGTTGTTGGCGGCGCTGTGCCGAAAAACTTTAACCCTGCCGTGGAAAAGGGCTTGCAGGATGCAATGGTAAAGGGTGCTTACGGTTATCCCTTGGTACAGCTTGCAGCCGATCTTTACGACGGCTCTTACCATGCCGTTGACTCCGATGAGCTTTCCTTCCGCCTCGCCGCACAGCTGGCATATAAAAAGTGCCTTGAACAGGCGGCGCCCGTTTTGCTTGAGCCGATCGGCAACCTTGATATTACCGTGCCCGAATCTCTTGTCGGCACTGTAATGGGCGATCTCAATAAGCGCCGCGGCAGTGTAATGGGTATGGATCACTCCGATTGCCGCAAGGGCTACACCGTAGTGCATGCGATCGTGCCGAAAGCAGAGATCATGGATTATCCCATTGCTCTGCGCGCGATGACCAAGGGCTTTGGTAGCTTTGAGTATACTGTTACGGATTACGAGGTGGTTCCCGGGAATCTGACAGCAAAAATTACCGCAAACAAAGAATAAACATAATAAAACATAAAAATTTTGGAAAAACCCTTGACAATCCTGATTTTATACATTATAATTAAGACATGAATTATTTTCCGAAATAAGGAGGCATAAAATGAAACTGCATTATCTTGAGCCCAGCGCTGAAATTCGTTTCCTCTTGAGCAAAGATATCATTGCTGCATCTGGGGAGCCTGAAAGCCCTCTGAATCCCGAAACTGCTCCTAAGGACGATGTAGTTGCGGATCCGTTCTAAGAAGAAAATTGTTATCTTAAAGGGGTTGTCTTGAGTGTTTTGCACTTAAGGCATCCCCTTTATTTTGGGGTTGATAGCTGAACATTCGCGTTTTGTCGCAGTCTGTCGCACGCTTTTTTTTGCGTGCGACAGACTGCGACCTTTTTTTTGCCGATGTTTTGTTACAATCATATGGAAGATATTGCTTTGAAAGGATGTGAAAAAATGTTTCGAACGGACTATCGTTTGGAGATAAAAAAACGCGATTGGTTATTGGTGGTGCGGCTTTTTGGAGAGATCGATCATCATAGTGCAGTGTATATGCGAGAGGAGCTGGACAAGCTGATCTTAAAGGAGCGTCCGCGCCGCTTGGTGCTTGATCTTTCCTGCATTGAATTTATGGATAGTGCAGGCTTGGGACTTTTAATGGGGCGGCTGCGACTGATGCACGATATCGGAGGTGTTATGGCACTTACGCGTCCCAATGAGAGAATAATGAAGATTTTACGGCTTGCAGGCATGGAGCGCTTTATGGAAATCGATGGCGAAGGCGCGAAAGGAGATAGATAAAATGGATATGAAAGCAGAAAAAAGGTTTAGAGATGAGATCAATCGCATGGAGCTGGAGCTACCCGCCATTTCGGTAAACGAGGGAATGGCACGCGCGGCTGTTGCGGCATTTTGTGCACAGCTTTCGCCTGATACCACGGAACTCGCCGATATCAAATGTGCAGTATCCGAGGCGGTTACCAACTGCATCGTGCATGCATATAAGCATAAAAAAGGAAATTTTTACATAACTGTAAACTTATACTCTGATAAGACGGTGCGTATTGCGGTTCTTGATAAGGGTTGCGGTATTCCCGATGTGCGCCGCGCACGAGAGCCGCTTTTTACCACCGACGGGGCGGGTGAGCGTAGCGGTATGGGATTTACTGTTATGGAAAATTTTATGGATCGGCTAACTGTAACGTCACGTGCGGGAAAAGGAACCTTGGTGGTTTTGACCAAGCGGCTGGGGCGGTTGGCGACGGAGGAATAAGGTGAGCCTTGTAACAGAGGAGAAAAGCGGAAAAGAACGGCACTATCTTCTACTGCGTGCGGCACAGTCCTCAGATACCAAGGAAGCACAGGCGGCAACCGAGGTGCTGATAACTGAAAATATGGGGCTTGTGCGCGCCGCAGCCATGCGTTTTCGCGATCGCGGCATTGAATATGAGGATCTTTTGCAAATCGGAACCATTGGTATGCTGCGTGCGATACGTACCTTTGATATTTCGCGCGGTACGGCGTTTTCCACCTTTGCCGTACCTCTTATCGTTGGCGAGATCAGGCGAAATTTGCGTGACGATGGGATCATTCACGTCAGTCGCAGCTATAAGCAGCTCGCAGCGGAGCTGGCACGGCAAAAGCAGGAGTTTGTTTCAAAGCAGGGTAGAGAGCCAAGCCTTGGCGAGCTTGCGGCTGCGGTTGGCGTAACGGGGGAGGAGGCTGCAATCGCGCTTTCTGCAACGTCGCCCGTGGCATCACTGTCGGAAAAGCTGTTTGAGGATGAGAAGGGGGAGCTGGGTGACCGCATCACAGATGATGAAAGCGAGCATGAACCCGCCATTCTTACAGACCGCATTGCACTCAGCGAGGCGATCTCTCGCATGCCGCCGCTTTGGCGAAAGATATTGCTCATACGCTATTTCAGAAATCGCACACAGCAGGAAACCGCTGAGGTTTTAGGGCTCACGCAGGTGAAGGTATCGCGAGAGGAGAAAAAAATATTAACCTTTTTACGCGGTGAAATGACCGTGTGATCTTTCCATACAAAGGGCTGTTCCAATGTGGTTGCACATTTGGTCGACAGCCCTGTGGTTTTTGTTTGGCAGCTAAACACCGCCTTTTGCATTTTTCGGAAAAGCCGGCACATACTATAAGTTAAGGAATAAAAGGAGTGCGATATGTCAGAGAAAAAATGGGTAAAATATGCCGCAATTACCGTAACGGTTGCGGGTGTACTTCTTGCGCTATATTTATTTTTCGATTTTTTGCTTGGGATACTTTTGCCATTTTTGATCGCTTTTTTACTGGCGGCGATCACGCACCCCGCAGCAAAGCGCTTTTCTGCGCGCACAGGGGCACCGCAAAAGGCAGTTGCCGCGGCGTTTACGCTTTGTGCGCTTGGTTTGTTTGCTACATTGCTTTATTTATTGTTCAGCCGTGCTTTGCTGGAGCTTCAAAACTTTATCGGGCATCTTATAGAGGAGCAGGGAGCGCTGCAAGAAAAGATTTCACGGGTTTTTGATCTGTTTCGCTCCTTTTTTTCGCGCTTGCCTATCGAGCTTTCGGGTGTATTTGCTTGGATTGAGTATTTTATTGACGATCCGCAAGTGTTTTTTGCCGAGCAAATGCGAGGCTGGCTGTCCCGTGTTTCGGAGGGGATCCCCGTGATAGTTATGCGTTTTGTTGGGGCGCTTCCCGCAGCCGTTTTGTTTCTACTTGTCACAGTGATTGCATGCTTTTACTTTTCTGTAGAATATGAAACGGTTACGGTAAGCCTCAAAGCCCTTTTACCGCAAAAATGGCAGGAGCGTGTGCCGCAGCTTTCGGCGAAGGCACGCGCGGCGGCAGGGCAATATCTGCGTGCCTATTGTTTACTGTTTCTGATTACCTTCGGTGAGCTTTTTCTCGGGTTTCTTATTCTGCGCGTAAACTATGTGTTTTTGCTTGCCATGCTGATTGCGCTTCTTGATTTTTTGCCGATTTTTGGCGTTGGCACCGTGCTTTTGCCTTGGGGAATTTTTTCTATTCTCACGGGCAACACCTTTCTTGGTATAGGCCTTGTTGTGCTTTATGCGATCATTACGGTTATCAGGCAGGTGATTGAGCCGCATATCGTTGGAAAAAGCCTTGGCTTGCACCCGATCCTGATGCTGGTTGCCCTTTATGCCGGGCTTAAGATCTTTGGAATTATCGGCGTGTTTGCAGGTCCGGCCCTTGCTCTTGCGGCAAAGGTCTTGTTGACACGTGAAAAAGCCGATGAGGCGGGGAGGTAGAGGCATTGTACCGGAAAACCGAATGGTGAGAGGATTATAATATGAATTATCAATGGAGTGTGTGAAATGTGCAAGCGCATTTCACACACTCCGTCTTGCTTTTTATGATTTTGTGATGAAAAAGAAAGCATTTGCACTCAGCGTGAAAAAATGCAAAAATATTTGTTAAAATCCTTGACAAAAGGTAAAAATAATGGTATATTTTTAATTGTGAGTTAGCACTAAACAATCGAGAGTGCTAAAACCTAAAAAAGGGGGTATGACATGTCTGCAAACAGCAATGAGCTAAGCGATCGAAAAAAGTTGATTTTGAAAGCTATTGTGGAAGCACACATTCGGGGCGGAGAGCCTGTTGGCTCGAAATATATCACCGAAAGCAAGCAGCTGTCCTGTTCCTCTGCAACCATACGCAATGAAATGGCGGAGCTTGAGAGCCTTGGTTATCTCGAGCAGCCGCACACCTCAGCAGGTCGTGTGCCAAGCAAGCAGGGCTATAGATTATATGTAGATACCTTGCTTGAGGAATACGCGATGACTGCCAAGGAGATCGCACAGATCAATCAGCTCATGAAGATCAAAATGTCTGAGCTCGATCAAATTCTTGATAAGGCATCCAAGGTGGCATCGGTGCTGACCAATTATACGGGCTTTGCCATAAAGCCGCGTGCACACGCCGTGACCGTTACCAAATACGAAACGGCACTGATTGATGCGCACAGCTTTATTCTCATTGTGGTGGCTTCAAACGGCGCGGTCAAGACCAGAAACGTGCTGCTTGATACCGAGATCGATGAGTATGTTCTTGCACGCCTTACAGCTGCTCTCAATGAGCTTGTTGTGGGGCTTGATGCCGAGCAGATCTCGCTTTCTGTCATGATCTCGCTTGAAAACCGTCTTTCGGGCGACAGCGTGCTGGTGAATGCCGTCATGAAAAGTATTTATGAAATGTTAAGCGAGCTTGACAGCGGCGAGTTGAAGGTCAGCGGCCTTGACAGGCTCTTGCAGTATCCCGAATTTACCGATGCACAAAATCTCGGTGAGCTGCTGGGTGCCTTTGAGCGAAAGGACGACATTTTGGATCTCATTTCCGAGATCGACGGCGAGGATGTCAATGTGGTGATCGGAAAGGAAAGCTCGGTGAAGGTGATCAACAACTCCACCCTCGTCTTTAAGCCGATCCGCAGCAATGGCAGAACGGTGGGGGCGATCGGCGTGATCGGTCCCTTGCGCATGGATTATGCTCGCGTGCTTGCCACACTGGATAATCTTGGCGGCAACATCTCGCATTTGCTAAACGAGCCAAAGCAATTGGGTGGAAAGAGTCAATAATTTAGAGGAGATAAACATGACAGAAGAAATGAAAAATGAAGAGATCATCGATCCCATTGAGGATGCGGTGGTAGAGGGAGAGGCAGCCGAGGAGGCGATCTCCGAAAAGAGTGCAAAGAAAAAGCTGCGTACATTAGAGGCGACGCTTCTTGAAAAGGAAAAGGAGCTAAAAAAGCTTTCTGATGAGCTTGCCTCTCTCAATGACACGTATCTTCGCCTTGCGGCAGAGTATGATAATTTCCGCCGCCGTACCGCCAAGGAGCGCGAGGGCATTTATACTGATGCCTTTGGCGAGGCGCTGAATGCGCTTTTCCCCGTGGTGGATAATCTTGAGCGTGCCGTACAGTACAGCGACGGTGAAAACGTTGCTAAGGGTGTTGAGCTTACGTTAAAGAGTGTGCGTGATACCTTTGCCAAGCTCGGTGTCACAGAGGTGAATCCCGTGGGCGAGGTCTTTGATCCGAATCTCCACAACGCCGTGATGCACACAGAGGACGACACGGTAGGGGAGAGTGTTGTAGTAGAGGTCCTGCAAAAGGGCTATTGCCGCGGCGATCGCGTGCTTCGTTACGCGATGGTAAAGGTGGCAAACTGATCTGAAAACAAAAATACAAAATCTATAAATTAAATTATTTTTTTCTTGGAGGAATAGAATTATGGGAAAAATTATCGGTATCGACCTCGGTACGACAAATTCTTGTGTAGCAGTTTTTGAGGGCGGCGAGCCCAAAGTGATCCCCAATCCCGAGGGAGCAAGAACCACGCCCTCTGTTGTGGCGTTTTCAAAATCGGGTGAGCGCATGGTAGGCCAGGTGGCAAAGCGTCAAAGCATTACCAACCCCGACCGTACAGTAAGCTCTATCAAGCGTGAAATGGGCTCTAACTATAAGGTTAGCATTGAAGGTAAGCAGTATACACCGCAGGAGATCTCCGCAATGGTGCTGCAAAAGCTGAAGGCGGATGCTGAGGCATTTCTCGGCGAGCCCGTAACCGAGGCGGTTATCACCGTTCCTGCCTACTTTAAGGATGCACAGCGCCAGGCAACTAAGGATGCGGGCAAGATCGCAGGCCTTGACGTAAAGCGTATCATCAACGAGCCCACCGCGGCAGCACTTGCATACGACATGGATAAGGAGAACGACCAAACCATTATGGTGTTTGACCTTGGTGGCGGTACGTTTGACGTTTCCATTCTTGAAATTTCTGACGGTGTGTTTGAGGTGCTTGCAACCGCAGGCGATAACCGCCTTGGTGGTGACGACTTTGATCAGCGCGTGATCGACTGGATGGCAGAGCAGTTCCTGCGCGAGAACGGCGTAGATCTGCGTCAGGATAAAATGGTGCTTCAGCGCCTCAAGGATGCGGCAGAGAAGGCAAAGATCGAGCTTTCGGGCATGACTTCCTCCAATATCAATCTGCCCTTCATCACCGCAACTGCGGCAGGCCCGCTTCACTTTGAGGCGACGCTCTCTCGTGCTGAGTTTGACCGTCTTACGGCTGATCTCGTTGACCGCTGCATGGTGCCCACACGCAAGGCACTTGAGGATGCGGGCAAAAACGTTTCCGATATCCACAAGGTGCTTTTGGTTGGCGGCTCTACCCGTATTCCCGCCGTACAGGAGGCAGTTAAGAAATTTACGGGCAAGGAGCCCTTCAAGGGCATCAACCCCGATGAGTGTGTAGCAGTTGGTGCAGCCATTCAGGGTGGCGTGCTTGGCGGCGACGTAAAGGATCTTCTCCTGCTTGACGTTACGCCCCTCTCGCTCGGCATTGAAACGCTTGGCGGTGTATTTAACCGTATTATCGACCGCAACACCACCATTCCCGTAAAGAAGAGCCAGATCTATTCTACTGCCGCAGACGGCCAGACCTCGGTTGAGATCCACGTGCTGCAGGGCGAGCGTGAAATGGCTGCCGGCAACACCACGCTCGGTCGCTTTACGCTTGACGGTATCCCCGCGGCTCCTCGCGGCGTGCCGCAGATCGAGGTAACCTTTGATATCGATGCAAACGGCATTGTAAACGTATCCGCAATGGATAAGGGCACAGGAAAGGAAACCAATATTACGATCACCTCCTCTACCAATATGTCCCAAGAGGATATCGACCGTGCCGTAAAGGATGCAGAACGCTTTGCTGAGGAGGATAAGAAGCAAAAGGAGGCAGTGGATACCAAAAACCATGCCGAAACGCTGATCTTCCAAAGCGAAAAGACCTTAAACGAGATCGGTGATAAGATCTCCGAGGAGGAAAAGGCAGAGGTCAAGAGCGCGATCGAAAAGCTGCGCACCACAGTGGCAGGCGGTGATACCGCTGCGATCAAGGCAGATACCGAGGCACTGGAAAAGGCGTTCTATGCGCTTTCCGAAAAGCTCTACAAGCAGCAGGGTGCGGCAGGTGCCGACATGGGCGGTGCCGATGCAGGTGCTGCAGGCACTGAGGGCGGCTTCTATAACGCTGATTTTGAGGATAAGAGTGGTAATTGATCAGTCTTATTTGAGTGTGTGAGAGAATTATGGCAGATAAACGCGACTATTATGAGGTTTTGGGTGTAGACAAGGGGGCGGATGAAACCGCTATTAAAAAGGCGTATCGCTCCCTTGCGAAAAAATATCACCCTGATATGAACCCCGGTGACAAGGAAGCGGAGGTCAAATTCAAGGAAGTAAACGAAGCATACGATGTATTGTCTGATGCCGATAAGCGTGCCAAGTACGATCAGTTTGGACACGCGGCATTCGATCCCGCCGCCGGTGGAGCCGGTGGCGGCTTTGGTGGCTTTGGTGACTTCGGCGATATCTTCAGCAGCTTTTTTGGCGGGGGATTCGGTGGCTTCGGCGGCGGTTCGCAGCAGCGAAACGGCCCCATGCGCGGTGACGATATCGGCGCGCGCATTTCGGTTACCTTTGAGGAAGCCGCCTTCGGTGTCAAAAAGGACATCAATTATAACCGCGTGTGCCGCTGCCCCGATTGTGCAGGCAGCGGTGCCGCAAAGGGCACGTCGGCAGAAACCTGCGGCAAATGCCGCGGCTCGGGTCAGATGCGTGTCATGCAACGCCTTGGCGGTATGCAGTTCCAAAGCACGACCACGTGCGATAGCTGTCGCGGCAAGGGTAAGATCATTAAAAATCCCTGTAACAATTGCCGTGGCACGGGCTTTATTCGCGTTAGTAAAAAGCTTGAGGTTTCGATCCCTGCGGGTATTGACGACGGCGAGCGTATTGCACTGCGCGGTCAGGGCAACGATGGCAGAAACGGCGGTAGCGCAGGCGATCTCATTTTGCAAGTGACTGTCAAGCCGCATCCCATTTTTGAGCGTGACGGCTACAACATTTACTGCGAGGTTCCGTTACCTGTTACCGATGCAATTCTCGGTGCCGAGATCGAGATCCCCACGCTTGAGGGAAACACCAAATACACCATTCCCGAGGGCACGCAGCCCGGCACTGCCTTTACCGTAAAGGGGCAGGGCATTCCCTTTATCAATAACAAGCAGCGTCGCGGCGATCTGATATTCCAAGTTAACGTGGAGATCCCGCGCGGCTTAAATGAAAAGCAAAAGGAACAGGTGCGTGTTTTCGCGAGGGGCTGCAATGAAAGCAACTACGGCAAAAAATCGGGATTTTTCAAGCGTATTTTTGAAAAACTGAACCGTTCCTGAGGAAAAAGCTATGGAATATTGTAAGGATTGGTCGCAACTTAAGGTGACCGTAAAATTGGAGCATCTTGATACGCTTGTTGCGATCATGAGTATGCTCAACAACAATCTGATGATCGAGGATTTCAGTGATATCGATCTTAAAACCTGCTACGGCGATCTTATCGACGAAAGTATTCTGAATGCCGATAAGACCGTTGCCGCGGTTTCGGTTTTCTTGCCTGTGGACAGGCCCTTTACCGATGCCGTAGCCTTTGTGCGCGAGCGTATGGAAGAAAGCGGCTTTGAGGGTAAGATCGAGATCATCGGCGTTTCGGAGGAGGATTGGGCAAACTCCTGGAAGGCATACTATAAGCCCCTTCACATCGGCAAAAAAATGGTGATCGTGCCCGCGTGGGAAAAATATGAGGAGCAGCCGGGTGAGATCATCGTGCGTATGGATCCCGGCATGGCCTTTGGCACCGGCACACATGAAACCACACGTCTTGTCATTGAGCTGCTGGAAACCTATACGAAGAAGGGAGCTCGCGTGCTTGATGTGGGGTGCGGTAGCGGTATTCTTGCCATTTGCGCCGCAAAGCTCGGGGCTGCAGAATGTAAGGCATACGATATCGATCCTGTTGCGGTGCGTGTTGCGCGCGAAAATATCAAGGATAGCGGTGAGGCGAATGTTACATGTGACGTTTCCGATCTGTTAAAGCAGGTGGATCTTGCCGGTGGCAAATATGATCTTGTATGCGCCAATATTGTGGCGGATATTATCATTCGCATGGCGCCGGATGTGGGAAGATACATGAAGGATGATGCGGTTTTGCTTGCGTCGGGAATCATCACAGAGCGTGCTGAGGAGGTCGTAGATGCCTTGCTCGCACAAGGTCTTTGTGTGACCGATCGTTTGGATGATAACGGCTGGTGTGCCTTGGTCGTTCAAAAAGCATAACACGGAAATCGTTAATTTATTTACAAAACGGACATCTTTTGGTGTCCGTTTTGTCATTTTTGTGCGAAAAGTAGTAAATAATCACAAAACAGTCATTGACAAATTGTTCAATTTGCGTTATAATAATAAAAACACCATTGGGGAGGTTGACGAAGTGCCGCGTTTCTTTGTTACAAGTGATCAGATCGATAACGGGCTCGTCACCGTAAGGGGCGATGATGCACATCACATCTCGCGCTCGTTGCGTATGGCAGCGGGCGAGCATATTACCGTTTGTGACAGTGCCGCGAACGAATATGAGTGCGCCCTCGCCGAGTTTTTACCCGATTGTGTGCGTTGTAAGATTTTAACGGTCAAAAAGCAGGAAACCGAGCCACCCTGCCGTATTACGCTATACCAGGCACTTCCGAAGGGGGATAAGCTTGATACGGTGATACAAAAATCGGTGGAGTGCGGTGCTTCGGTGATCGTTCCGTTTGAAAGTGCGCGCTGTATCGTGCGTGCCAAGCCCGAGGCGGAGCAAAAAAAACGCGAGCGACGCCTGCGTATTGCAGGGGAGGCGGCGAAGCAATGCGGCAGGGGCGTGCTGCCACGGGTTGAGGCGACGGTTGGATTTTCCGAGATGCTGTCTTTGGCAAAAAAAGCCGATCTGGTACTGTTTTGCTTCGAGGGTGAAGGCACAGAGCCAATTTCACGTATTCTTGCCCAAAACAAGCCGCAAGCAGGGCAGGATATCGCACTGATCGTCGGTAGTGAAGGGGGCTTTTCTCTTGCGGAAGCGGAGCAGGCTCTTGCGGCAGGCTTTCGTATGACGGGGCTTGGCAAGCGCATTTTGAGAACCGAAACCGCCCCTATTTTTGCACTTGCATGTATAAGTGCTGCGCTTGAACTACAATAAACACAAAAAAATTCACAAAAGAAACGTGTTTTTTTTGTGAAAAATGGTAATTTCCTATTGCAAAATCACAAAAAATCGTGTAGAATATATCTATTCTGCATATTTTATATACAAAGAAGGATGAGGTAGTAGTATGTCTAACAGATTGTTTCAAGGCGTGATCCATCAAATGAAGGATGCAATTGACCGTGTGATCGGCGTCATAGACGAAAACGGGGTCATTATTGCCTGCTCCGAGCTGGTAAAGATCGGCGAGATCAAGCAGGGCATTCGCGATGAGCTTGCCTATGCATCGGAGGAGGTCGTAACCGGCGGCTATACCTATCGTCCTATTGTAAGCAATGCCAGAGCCGACCATATCGTATTCGTTGAGGGCGAGGATAAAATGGCTGAGAAAATGTGTAAAATGCTTACCATTGCTCTCGGCAATATCAAAAACCTTTACGACGAGAAATACGACAAGGGTTCCTTTATTAAAAATATTATCCTTGATAACATTCTGCCCAGTGATATTTATATCAAGAGCAAGGAGCTGCATTTCAATACCGACGAGGCACGCATCGTTTTCCTCATTAAGTTCTTTGGCAAGACTGACATGCTTCCCTTTGAAATGCTGCAAAATATGTTCCCCGATAAATCAAGAGATTATGTGATCAGCGTAGGCGAGCATGATATCGTGCTTGTGAAGGACATCAAGCACGGCACCGAGTCAAAGGAAATTGAAAAGATCGCTACCAACATTGCAGATACCCTCTCTACCGAGTTTTATACCAAGGTGGCAATTGGTATTTCCACCGTGGTTGACAACATTAAGGACCTTGCCCGTGCATACAAGGAGGCGCAGGTTGCGCTTGAGGTTGGCAAGGTGTTTGAAACCGAGAAAAATATCATCAACTATGAAAACCTCGGTATCGGCCGTTTGATCTACCAGCTGCCCACCACGCTTTGTGAGATGTTTATGCAAGAGGTGTTCAAAAAGGAGAGCCTTGAATCCCTTGACCGTGAAACGCTCATGACCATTCAGAGCTTCTTTGAGAATAATCTTAACGTTTCCGAAACCTCGCGTAAGCTTTTCGTACATCGCAACACGCTGGTTTACCGTTTGGAAAAGATCCGTAAGCTGACGGGTCTGGATCTTCGTGAGTTTGAGCATGCCATTACCTTTAAGGTTGCCTTAATGGTTAAGAAGTATTTGGATTCTAAGCCCGGTAAATTTTAATGATACATATCAAAAGTAAGCGGAATGGGCAGTTGCTATCCGCTTACTTTTGGTCGTTTGATAGGCTTCCCACAAAGAAAAGAGGGAATAAATGGAACTGTATTTTTCTATATCACCCGTCCCGGACCCCGCGCGGCGTGATGAAATTTTAGGGGCAATTGCGGCAACCGTACCGGGAGCCACTGCGGAATTTAGCATAGACGGTGCCAAGATTCGCGTAAGACTTCCCGCCGGGGCTGACAGACTTTCGGCACTGGATGCGATTACCTTTCGCTTGCTGGGGCTTGGGTTTGATGCGAAAGAACTTGCTTACACGCCGCCCCAAGCACCACCCATTACCAATGTTCCGCTATATCACATGCAACGCAAGCCCCGCACCGTGCGCCTGTCTGTGTTCATCATTTCGCTGCTTGCAGTGGCACTTGCGGTTTCAATCCTCGGCTTTGCGCTTGGTGCAGTATTCATGGGCATTTGGGGCGACGGCGGTACGCTCGGTGTTGACGGCACAGAGGATTACAGCGGTAAGATCGGCGTTGTAGATTCTATTTTTTCAGAATATGCATTATACGATACAAACGGCGATCTTTTGCTTGACAGTATGCTTAAGGCGTACGTTGCGGCAACGGGTGACCAATACGCCGCTTACTATACTGCCGAGGAATTTGCCGAGATCATTTCCCAAAACAGCGGTGCGTTGGTGGGGATCGGCATTACGGTAGTGGAGAGCTTTGATCCCGTTGGAATTGCCATTATTGGCGTTATGCCGGGATCTCCTGCCGAGGCGGCAGGCGTATTACCGGGTGATGTTATTGTGACGATCGGCAGCGGTGAAAATGCCTTTTCTGTGGCAGAGCGCGGCTATGACTCATCGCTCACGGCACTGCGTGGCGAGGTTGGGAGCATTGCTAACATTACCGTACAGCGCGCAGGAGAGCAAAAAAGCTTTTCCATTGCGCGTGCGTTGGTGGAAAACGTATCGGTTACCGGCCGCGTAAGTGAAGCCGATGCAACCGTTGGTATTGTGAGTATTTCGCAGTTCATCATCAACACGCCCGTACAATTTGAGACCGAGATGGAAAAGCTGATCGCGCAAGGGTGCACACGCTTTGTGTTTGATGTGCGCAACAATCCCGGCGGGGATCTGAGATCCATTGTTGCGGTGCTTTCCTATTTTTTAAATGAGGACGATCTCATTGTGACTACGGTCTATAAGGACGGCACAACCGAAAGCGAGTATGCCAAACCTATAAGCTACGAGGGCGATTATGCAGCATGCAGTATTGCCAAAGAGGATATTGGCAAATATCGCAATTATAAAAAAGCTGTTTTGATAAACGGCAATACAGCCAGTGCGGCAGAGCTGTTTACGGCGGTGCTTGCCGATTATGAGCTTGCAACGCTGATAGGCACTACAACCTATGGCAAAGGCGTGCTGCAAAATATTTTCGATCTTTCCCCTTGGGGATATACGGGTGGCATTAAGCTGACCACAGGCTACTATAATCCGCCCTCGGGCGAGAATTATGACGGCAAGGGTATCACACCAAAGGGCGGTGAAACACAGCTTGACGATGCCGTGAAGAACAAAAATCTATATCTTCTCACCGAGGCAGAGGATAATCAGCTACGCGCCGCAATTACGGCAATACAGTAAAAAATATTTTCAATAATAGAGGAGTTACCATCATGGCAAACACGAAGAAGATCACAATGACCCAAGAGGGTTATAACGAACTGGTAAAAGAGCTTCAATGGAGAGAGGGCGAGGAGCGCGAGCGCATTAAAAATGATATCGTAACAGCGCGCGGCTTTGGCGACCTTTCCGAGAACGCTGAGTATGATGCCGCACGCAATGCACAGGCAGAAAACGAGGCACGCATCCTCAAGCTGAAGTACGATATTGAAAATGCCGAGGTGTACGATGCTTCCAGGGCTGTGCGCGGCGTGATCGATATCGGTTCTGTGATCAAGGTTTATGATGAGGATTATAAAGAGGAGTGCAATTGGCGCATTGTAGGCTCCAACGAGGCGGACGTTGTCAGCGGTAAGATCTCCGATCAGTCGCCTGTTGGCAAGGCACTCATCGGACATCGCGCAGGCGACGTTGTGACCGGTGTTGTTGAGGCTTCCGGCTATAACTTTACCTACCGTATTTTGGAAGTAGGACGCGACTAAAAAAGGGGATTTGACCATGGCTGAAGAAAAGAGAAACGAAGCGGCACAAGCCGTCGAAGAGGTTAATATTGCCGATGTGTTTCGCGTGCGTCGCGAAAAGCTGGCGGCACTGCGCGAGGCGGGTGCAGATCCCTTTCAGGTGACAAAATACCCGCAGGATGCCTATTCTGCTGAGATCAAGGAGCGCTTTGCTGATCTTGAGGCTGAAGCGGAAACCGACGTAACGGTTTGCCTTGCCGGCCGTATGATGACAAAACGCGTAATGGGCAAGGCAAGCTTTGCACATTTGCGTGACGATAAGGGCGATATTCAAATTTACGTGCGCCGCGACGTGATCGGTGAGGAAGCCTATGCAGGCTTTAAGAAAATGGATATCGGCGATATCATTGGTGTAAAGGGTATTGTATTCCGCACCAAAATGGGCGAGATCAGTGTGCGTTGCACCGAGCTTGTGCTGCTTGCCAAGAGCCTGTTGCCCCTGCCCGAAAAATTCCACGGCCTGAAGGATCAAGAAACACGTTACCGCCAGCGTTACGTCGATCTTATTGTCAATCCCGAGGTTAAGGATACCTTTGTGAAGCGCAGCCTTATTTTGCGCGAGCTTCGTGCATTCCTTGACAGCAAGGGATTTCTTGAGGTGGATACCCCTATCCTTACGCCCTTTGAGATCGGTGCATCCGCCCGTCCCTTCCTCACGCACCACAATACCCTTGATATGGATATGGTGCTGCGTATTGAAACCGAGCTTTACTTAAAGCGCCTGATCGTTGGCGGTATGGACCGTGTTTACGAGGTGGGACGTATCTTCCGTAACGAGGGCATGGATCCCAAGCACAATCCCGAATTTACCAGCATTGAGCTGTATCAGGCATATACCGACTATCACGCCCTAATGGATCTGGTAGAGGAAATGATGCGCACCGTTGCCGAAAAGGTTTGCGGCAGTCTTGTTATTCCTTACTGCGGTCATCAAATCGACCTTGGTCACTGGGAGCGCATGACCATGCTTGAGGCAGTGAAGAAATACAGCGGTGTGGACTTTAACGAGATCACAAGTGATGAAGAAGCCATTGCTATGGCGAAAAAGCATCATGTTGAGCTTCCCGAGGTGCCCACCAAGGGTGCAATTCTTGCTGAATTCTTTGATGCCTTTGTTGAAGACAAGCTGATCCAGCCCACCTTTATTTACGATTATCCCGTTGAGATCAGCCCGCTTGCTAAGCGTAAGCCCGAAAATCCGGCCTATACCGAACGCTTTGAGTATTTTATTAATGCAACCGAGTTTGGCAATGCATTTTCCGAGCTTAACGATCCCATTGACCAAAAGGAGCGCTTTGAGCGTCAGGTATCGGAGCGCAAGGCACTTGATCCCAACTGCCGCGCACAGGTCGATTATGATTATATTACCGCACTTGAGTACGGTCTGCCGCCCACAGGCGGTCTTGGCTTTGGCGTTGACCGTCTTGTTATGCTTCTGACCGACAGTGCATCAATCCGTGACGTGCTTTTGTTCCCCACAATGCGACCGCTTGATTAAAAATATGGGACTGTTACATGTATTTCTTGTGTGGCAGTCCCTTTTTTAGGCAAGAGTGAATAAGGAGAAGTAAATGAAAGAAAACAGAGAAGAAAAGCGTGAGGCGCGTGAGATCAAATTTGGCAGCGAAAAAAGACGCACCGAAAAGGAGCATGGAAAGCTTTACCGTTGGCTGGATAATTTTTGGTATCATCACAAATGGGCAACCCTTGCTGCACTTTTTTTGGTGATCGTTATCACCGTTTGTGCCTTGCAAATGTGCTCGCGCGAGGAGGAAGGAGACATTACTGTTGTAACGGCAGGACCTTACGGCTTTGTTACCAATGAAGCGGGGCTTTTGGGCCTCAAAAATTGCCTTTCTACATATTTACCCGATGATTATAACGGCAACGGTATAAAAGATATTACCGTGTATTCCTATAGCATTTTTTCGGAACAGGAGGCGTTGGAGCTTGAAAACCGTGTGGATGAAAACGGCGATCCTGCAGGTGTTGCGATAGATCGCTATCAAAACACGCAGGAATATTCAAACTTTACACAGTATCTTCAAACCGGTGATGCGGCAGTTTTGTTTTTGTCACCGTGGCTTGCTTCGGAATATTCCACCAAAAACGGTGTGCTGGTCAACTTTACGGAATTGCTTGGCCAAGAACCCGAAAATGGCGTGTTTATAACGCTTGAGAACGGCAATAAGATTTGTTACGGTATTCAGCTTTGCGAAACCAAGCTTTGGCGTGAAAACAGTGCTGTGAGAAACACGTTGCCCGAGGATACCGTCATTTGCCTGATGATGCCGGGGCTTCTTGGCAATAACAGTGATCAGATGAAATACAACCAGGCGACAGCGTATGTAAAAAAGCTGATAGAGCAATAAAAACAAGTGGGAGATAGGAGATACTATCTCCCTTTTGCTTTGCTTAGGAAGTTTTTACATATCCTTTTTTTGTATAACCAAAATCCCGTGCGGCAATACTTTCATTACTCCACAAAAGGAGAGTGAAATGTATAAAAACAAAGTTGAAATATGTGGGATCAACACCTCAGAATTAAAGACGCTGACCGATGAAGAAAAGCGAGAGCTGCTAAAAAAGGCACAGGCAGGGGACAGTACCGCGCGCGATGAGCTGATACTTGGAAATTTGCGTCTGGTCCTTTCGATCATTCAACGCTTTTCGGGAAGAAAGGAAAACGTAGACGATCTCTTTCAGGTGGGATGTATCGGTCTTGTAAAGGCTGTCGATAATTTCAATCTCGCACTTGACGTTAAGTTTTCCACTTATGCCGTGCCTATGATCATTGGTGAGATCAGACGCTATTTGCGCGATAACAATTCCATTCGTATCAGCCGATCGGTCCGAGATCTTGCTTACCGTGCTTTGCAGGCAAGAGAAGAGCTCATGCGCGAGCGAGAATATGAGCCAAGCGTTGACGAAATCGCAAAAAAGCTTGGCGTGGAACGCGAGCCGATTTTACGTGCCATGGAGGCGATTGCCCAGCCGATCTCTCTTTACGAGCCTGTCTACAACGAGAGTGGAGATGCCATTTATATTATGGATCAAATCAGTGATACCTCTGCTGCTGACGAGCATTGGCTTGAGCATATAGCATTGCGTGATGCCATGAACAAGCTTTCTGACAGGGAAAGAAAGATCATTGAATTACGCTTTTATAAAAACAAAACGCAAATGGAGATCGCGGAAAGCATCGGTATTTCCCAAGCGCAGGTATCTCGCCTTGAAAAGGGCGCGCTTGAGCGCATGCGGAAAGAAATTTAATGCTTTGCCATAGCTGCTTTTGGTGTTGAAACAAATATTAAAGAAAAATATGTTCTATTGATAAATAAAAACAATCCAAAAATATAGGGTGCCGACTTGGATCAAGAAAGCCAAGTCGGCTTGCTTTTTTGCAAATTCTGCCTGCTTCAAGTGCCATTTTTTTAGACATATTAAGTGTAGTTAGGGCGGTGATAACGATATGAAAAAGCAGGATACCTTATTTTCAAACACGGTAATACTTGGCGCGGCGGCAGTGCTCTCGAAGGCAACTGTATTTTTCTTGATGCCGTTTTATACGGCGTATCTGACGCCCGCGGATTTTGGCACGGCAGATGTTCTTGTGGGCACGGCACTGTTGCTGTTGCCATTTGTGTCGCTTAATGTACCCGAGGCAATTTTTCGCTTTCTTGCAGGTGGTGGGTGCGGTAAAAAAGAATTTTTTTCATCAGGTGTTTTTCTTTTAACAGTCGGTATTTCTGCGTTTTTCATACTCATTCCGCTAACAGCATACTCCTCATTGCTTTTTGCTTACCGTGGGTATTTGTTTTTCTATGTGATCGCGTCACTCTCTCGCAGTTTTCTCGCGCACATTTTGCGTGCAGAGGGGAATTATATGCTTTATGCAGCACAGCAGGTGCTTTGCACACTGCTGACCGTTTTACTGCAAATTTTCCTTTTAGCGGTACTGCGCAAGGATGCAAGCGGTTACTTGCTTGGCGTTATTCTTGCCGATGCAACCGTGTTTTTTTGCCTTTTGCTTTTTTTGCGCCCTTGGCGTTATTTTTCTGTTTTTGATATAAGGTGGGCAATTATAAAGAAAATATTGCGCTATTCCTTGCCGCTGATGCCCACGGCTGTTTTGTGGTGGGTCACCGCTGTTTCAGAACGGTATATTTTGCTTCATTATCACGGGACACAGGTCACGGGGCTTTATGCGGCAGCCTCTCGTATCCCAACAGTTCTGACCTTTCTGATTGGTGTTTTTTTGGAGGCGTGGCAATATGCCGCGATCGGCACAAGAGAGCAGGCGCGTGCCCCCCGTTACGGGCATATTTACAGCTTGCTTTTGCCTGTGGCAATTATGGGGGCGGCGAGTGTGCTGTCGATCGCTTATCCGCTTGTCTTGCTGATTTATGCCCCCGAATACAGCGGTGCTGTGGCATTTATCCCGTTTTTGACGTTAGCCGCATTATTTTCGGCACTTTCCTCCTTTCTCGGTAGCATATATGTTGTAAAATTAAAGACCGTGGCGTCGCTTCTTACCGCGCTGTGCGGTGCTTTGCTGAACGTTGCATTTAATATTCTGCTTATCCCTCGTTTTGGCGGCATCGGAGCAGCATTTGCTACGCTTATCGCTTATTTTACTGTATTTTGCGTAAGGATTTTGCACAGTCGGCGGCATCTGCGCTTCTCACATCACATTGTGAAATTTACAGTTTCGGTGCTGTTTTTATGGCTTGCAGCATTTGCCGTCATGCGCGAGGGGTATTTGATCGCGCTTCTCCCGGCAATTTTTTCCCCCTTGCCGTTTTCCCTTGAAATATGGGAGGGAATATCCCTATTGCTTGAAAAATTGACAGACATACGAAAAAAGCGACAAAAAAGGACAAGGGGATATTGACATTTCCTTCATATTGATTTATAATTGTTAACGATAGAGGAGCAAGCTTCATCAGTAGCGCGGGAAACACAACGGCACGGAAATGCCGCGCGTGAAAGGGAAGGTTGCCGAAATGAGCTGTATTTTCCGATGCCGCTTGTTGGGATAGCGCAAAATATGCGCTGTACTGTCACATTATGTGGAGTGCTATCGTGTGCAAGTTTTTGTGCCGTGGCAGCTTGCCACGGCTTTTTTAGTGTCTCAAAATACATTTTAAAGGAGTCAGTATGAAAAAGAAACAGCTTGTAAGTCTTATTGTCTTAGTGGTAGCTGTCATTGCCGTTGTGGTGCTTGCCATTACGATGCGCACAGCAGGTGAGGATGCACAAACACCTTACTACGCCACTTTTATGTCACTTGTGCCGCCCATTATTGCCATTGGGCTTGCGCTTTTTACCAAAGAGGTTTTTAGCTCCTTGTTCGTTGGCGTTTTGGCGGGCGGCTTGTTTTATGCCGATTTTTCGCCTGTAAAAGCATTCGATACCGTTGTTAACAACGGCATTGTCGATGCTGTTGCAGGGACCGCCGGCATTTTCGCCTTCCTCGTAATCCTCGGTGCTATCGTGATTTTGCTTAACAAGGCGGGCGGTTCACAGGCGTTTGGTAAATGGGCACAAACCCATGTAAAAACGCGCGTAGGCGCTTTGCTTGCCACCTTTGCACTTGGCGTGCTCATTTTTGTTGATGACTATTTTAACTGCCTGACGGTCGGTAGCGTAATGCGTCCCGTTTCCGATACACATAAGGTATCCCGTGCAAAGCTTGCGTACGTTATTGATGCAACCGCGGCTCCCATTTGTATGATCGCACCCGTTTCCTCTTGGGCGGCTGCTGTTTCCGAACACGTGGCAAACGGTGAGGGTCTTAAGTATTTTATCAAGGCGATCCCTTATAACTTTTATTCCTTGCTCACCATTGTCTTTGTTATCACGATCACATTGCTGGGGCTGGATTACGGAAAAATGTCCGGTGTGGAGTTTAAGGCACTGCACGAGGGTGATCTTGGTGCCATTGATCCCGACGGGGAAGCCGAGAGCCTGCCCGAGGGCTCTGCTTGCGCCCGTGTATATGACCTCGTTGTACCGATCGCGGTCCTGATCGTTTCCTGCATCGTGGCACTCATGTATGTGGGTGGATTCTTCACTGCAGGTGAATATCAGTGGAAGCTGATCGATGCCTTTGGAAATACCGATGCAACCGTTGGCTTGCCGTTTGGCTCTCTTGTGGCGCTTATTATTACTATTGTGTATCTTATGGCTCGCGGCCTGATCTCCTTTAAGGAGTCAATGGAGGCCATTCCGAAGGGATTTACCGCCATGGTGCCCGCGATCCTCATTCTTACGCTTGCTACCGCACTCAAGAATACCACAGGTCTGCTTGGCTCTGACGTGTTTGTTGATAATCTTTTGAAGAATGCCGGTGCGCTCAAGCTTTTCCTTCCCGCCATTATCTTTGTAATTGCTTGCTTCCTTGCATTTGCTACCGGTACTTCTTGGGGTACGTTTGGTATCCTTATTCCCATTGTTTCTGCCGCGTTTGGCGGTCTTGGCTCCGAGATTGCCGTGATCGGTATGTCTGCATGCCTTGCAGGTGCTGTTTGCGGTGACCACTGCTCGCCCATTTCCGATACTACCATTATGGCATCGGCAGGTGCACAGTGCAATCACGTGGAGCACGTTTCCACGCAGCTGCCGTATGCTATCACAGTTGCTGCCGTTTCTTTCGTGTCTTATGTGATCGCAGGCCTTTTGCAGAGTGTGGGGCTTTACTGGTGGGTATCTTTGCCCATTGGCATTGCGCTGATGATCGGCACGATTTTTGGCATCAAATTCTATCAAAATCGCAAAACAAAAGCAGAAATTTAAAAAAACCAAAAAATATCAAAAAACGTCTTGCATTTTAGAAAATTTTGTGATATAATATTTCGCGTGTGTTTACACGGAATTTAAGGGTGGTCCGCTGCGCAGCTCTGCATGAACATCCGGATTTTAAAGGAGGCCATAAAATGAACTTGATTCAGGCTTTTACAAACGAGCAGTTGAAGACAGAGGTACCCGTGATCCGCATTGGTGACACCATTCGCATTCACAACAAAATCGTTGAGGGTACCAAGGAGAGAATCCAGCTTTTCGAGGGTACCGTTATCGCTAAGCACGGTGGCGGCATTTCCGAGACCTTCACGGTAAGACGTGTTTCTTACGGTGTTGGTGTTGAGAAGACCTTCCCGCTTCATTCCCCCAACGTTGCAAAGGTAGAGGTTATTCGCGTGGGTAAGGTTCGCCGCGCAAAGCTTTACTATCTGCGTGACCGTATGGGCAAAGCTTCTAAGGTTAAAGAAAAGATCTAAATTCTCAAAGAAAATGGGCGGTTGCTTTGGCAACCGCCCATTTTCTTTTCTTTAATTAAAACTGTGCTTTGATGTATAATTTTAGAGGGTGTGCCAATAAAAATAGTGAGATGTTTTTTGAAATGGAGATGCGCATGAAGAAAAGCACCAAAGAATTTTTTTCTTCCGTATTTGTTACTATAACAGTTGCGTTTGTTGTATCGATCGGTATGCACGTATTTGTATATCCCTCAAGCTTTGCTCCCAGCGGTGTAGACGGGCTTGCCGCTATGCTGCAAAGCCTCACGGGGGTAAATGCAGGTGTGTTTATCTTTTTGATCAATCTGCCGTTGCTTACCGCTGCGTGGTTTGTATTGAAGCGCAGATATGTGATCTATACTGTTTTTTATACGGTTTTTGTGTCACTTTTTATTTTGCTTTGGGCACGAATGGGGCTATACCGGTATCATGCAGAAGGTGAACAGCTTCTTGCCGCGGTGTTTGGCGGTATCGCCCAGGGTGCAACGGGTGTGATGCTCCGCATGGGGGCTTCTTCGGGCGGAGTTGATATCGTTGGCAGTATCATTCAAAAAAGAATGCCGCACTGCGATGTAGAAAGGATCATTTCGCTTGTCAGTGCTGGAATTGTTGCCGTATCCTTCTTTGTTTACGGCAATCTTGGCAGTGTTCTTCTTTCTGTGGTTGAAATTTTCGTTTGCGAGCGTGTGACATCAAAGATCCTCAGAAGCAGTCGCAGTGCCGTGAAATTTGAACTGATAACCGATAATGCGGAATGTTTGAAGCGCGATATTTTAGAGGAATTACAGCATGGCGCAACGATAATAGAAGCCAAAGGGCTGTATAGCGCCGAAAACAAGCAGGTCATATTTTGTGTGGTAAATTATCGGCAGATCCCTAATTTTTTTAAGATCGTTGCAAGGTATGAAAACGTTTTTGTTTATTATACAAGTGCTTATGGTATTCACGGAAACTACGATTTTAAAAAAGCAGAAAAAGCAAAAACAGCGTGATGCTTTGGCATCACGCTGTTTTTTTATGGTGTTAATTAGCCAAGGCGAGCCTCAAGTGCTGCAAGCTCCTCGTACATGGTTGCGGGAACAGCCTCGCCAACCTGTGCGTAGAACTCCTTGATGTTTGCGATATCAGCCTTCCAGGACTCAACGTCAACAGAAAGGAGATCGCGGATCGTGTCAATGGTAACGTCCTCAAGACCCTCAATGTTGATGTCCTCAGCCTTCGGAACGTAGCCGATTGCAGTTTCAACGGCATCAACCTTATCCTCGCAGCGAGCAAGGATCCAGAGAAGCACGCGGAGGTTATCGCCGAAGCCGGGCCAAATGAAGTGACCTTCGTCATCGGTGCGGAACCAGTTTACGTGGAAGATCTTGGGAGCATTGGGAATAACCTTGCCCATGTCGAGCCAGTGCTGCCAGTAGTCACCCATGTTGTAGCCAACGAAGGGACGCATAGCCATGGGGTCGCGGCGAACCACGCCAACCGCACCGGCTGCTGCTGCAGTGGTCTCGGAAGCCATGATAGAGCCAACAAAGGAGCCATGCTGCCAGTTGAAGGATTGGTAAACCAGGGGAGCAGTCTTTGCGCGACGGCCGCCGAATACGATAGCGGATACCGGAACACCCTTCAGGCTGTTAAACTCGGGAGAAATGCAGGGGCAGTTCTTCGCAAGAGCCGTGAAACGGGAGTTGGGATGTGCGCCGCAGGTGGACTTATCCTTTTTGTTGTACTTGGTGCAGTCCCAAGGATTGCCCTTCCAGTCGATTGCATCGCCGGGCTGGGGAGGATTGTCGTTAAGGCCTTCCCACCAAACGGTGTTGTTCTTGGTGTCGTGTACAACGTTGGTAAAGATCGTGTCGCGCAGGCAGGTGTGAAGCGCGTTGGGATTGGATTTCTCGTTGGTGCCGGGGGCAACGCCAAAGAAGCCGTTCTCAGGGTTAACAGCATAAAGCTTGCCGTCTTCCTTGTTGACACGCAGCCAAGCAATGTCGTCACCTACGCACTCAACCTCATAACCCTCAGCCTTGAGAGCCTTGGGGGGAATGAGCATTGCAAGGTTGGTCTTACCGCAAGCAGAGGGGAATGCAGCGGTGAGGTATTTCTTCTCGCCATTGGGGTACTTCACGCCGAGGATGAGCATGTGCTCTGCCATCCAGCCCTCCTTACGGCCAAGATAGGAAGCGATACGAAGTGCAAAGCACTTCTTGCCAAGCAGAACGTTTCCGCCGTAACCGGAGTTAACGGACATGATCTCGTTGGTTTCGGGGAAGTGGGTGATATAACGGTTTGCCTCGTCGATATCAGCGCGTGCGTGCAGACCCTTGATATAGTCTGCGCTGTCGCCAAGTGCCTCAAGAACATTGGTGCCAACGCGGGTCATGATGAGCATGTTAAGCACGACGTAAATAGAGTCGGTCAGCTCGATGCCGTATTTAGCAAAATCGGAGCCTACAACACCCATGGAATAGGGGATCACGTACATGGTGCGACCCTTCATGGAGCCACGGTAAAGCTTGAAGAGCTTTTCCTTCATCTCTGCGGGAGCCATCCAGTTGTTGATATTACCTGCATCCTCCTTTTTCTCGGTGCAGATAAAGGTTCTGTCCTCTACACGTGCAACGTCATTTACAGCGGTGCGGTGCAGGTAGCAGTTGGGCAGAAGCTCTTGGTTGAGCTTAATGATCTCGCCGGTAGAGCAAGCTTCAGCGCGAAGTGCCTCAGCCTGTTCCTCGCTGCCGTCGATCCAAACGATCTTGTCGGGCTGAGTCATGGCAGCCATTTCGTCGATCCAAGACAAAACGAACTTGTTGTTGGTCAAATTAGCCATTGTTTACATTTCCTCCTAAATTTTTAACTGTGTAGAGCAGTCAAATCTACATTATAAATTTTACTATATTTTTGCACAATTTTCAACTAAAACTTTCAATGGTTACAAAATATTAACATTTTAAGCTTTTTTATTTATATATGCAGATATTATACTGTGTGAATTTTTGCAAGTTTCGTGTCAAGAACTTGCAAAAACGTCATCATAAGGTTTCGCTTGCCCGTTCGGGCGCAGATGCTGTTTTTTGCGCGTGCCAAAAAGTGTGGCACAAAGCCATTTTACATCGCTTGCGGGTAGCGTGTGGGTCAGCAAAAGCAGTGCAAGATACAGCACCGTCACAAGCACAATGTGTAAAACGAGAGTGGCAGCGGTGTAGCTTGCATGAGTGAAGGTGAAACGCAACAGTAAATTTGCGATTGCTGTGGAACCAATTGCGGCAAAGAGAGGGCGTACAAACAGGGAAACGATCTTGGGACGGTATCCGCTTACCTTTAACAAACGGCAAATGCTAAAGGCGGCATTGAAAATTTCGGTGACGTAAATGGTAACCAAGTAGCCGTTTATGCCCATGTGAGGCACTAAGATCCACACCAATATGACCGAGATCAGTGCATCAATAATATTAATGTTCATGGAATAAACCTGCTCGCCGAGGCCCTTGAGCAATGCATCGGTTGCGGTGTCGATATACATAATGGGGATCAGTGGCGCAAGAAGCTTAATAAAATGTGCTACCTCGCTGCTGTTGTAAAGCACCTCGCCAAGCTCCCCGGAAAGGAAGAGCATGACCGCCGCTGCTCCAATGGAAAAGAGCAGCGCGGCTTGGTAGGCGCGCCCTGCAACGTAACGGATCTCGCGCTTGTTTCCAATGGCATTTTGCTCGGTGATCTCGGGGATGAGCAGCGCGGAAAAGGAGGAGAGTATTGCTGCCGGATAAAGGATTACGGGCAGAGCCATACCTTGCAGTGCCCCATAAGCGGCAAGCGCCGCAGAATTTCCTGTTCCATAGGTTTGAAGACCTCGAGGGATTAAAATATGTTCTATTGTTAGTAAACCCGACCGCATATATGCACTGATCGCAACCGGCAAAGCAATGGCTGCCACGTTGATTTTAGAAGTGTTTTTTCGTTGCTTGATGCCCTTAAAATGACGCTTGTCAAGCATGTATAGCACCAAGTTTAAGACAAAGGTAAGTGTTTCGGAAACGGCGCCGCCCATTAAGATCGCAAGGATACTGCCCTCGGTTGTCTTGGGTGCAACCAGGACAAGCAGATAGCCTGTAAAGGTGATTTTAACAGCCTGCTCCGTTACCTGTGCAAGCGCGTTTTTGTAAGCGCGCCGAACTGCCGTGAAGTATCCGTTAAACACTGCACTTACCGCAATGGGGAATAAGGTGAACGCAAGCATGGTGAGTGCGCGCACGGTACGGGCATCCTTAAGAGCATATATGCCGATCGGGCGGGCGAGTGCAAAAAGCAGAATGCTCGCAACCGAACCGAAGAATGCCGCATACGATAAGCACGCGCGAAGGCATTTTTTGTTTTCGGCACCGCCTGACAGCTTTAATCGTTCTGCAAAGGTGCGCACTGTGGCAAGATGAATGCCGGAAGTGGCGAGTGTGACCGCAAAATTATAAACGCCCGAAACCAAAGATAGTAACCCCATGGCCTCTGCGCCTACCTTTCCCGACACATATACGTTAAACCCAACACTTACGGTTCGCATTAAAAGCGTTACCACCGTTAAAAGTAGGGCGTTATAAAAATACTGTTGCTTCGTCTTCATAAATTTCACCTCAAAAAACTCTATTCAGAATTTTCGGTGCTTAACACACATATCGTCTTTACAAACCTAAAAAAATGTGCTATGATGAAGTTGTGACAGTATGTAGTGAAGCGTAACAGCGTATAATACTTTTCTTTGGAGGTGCGAATATGGCGGGAAAATTGTCCATTACAATTGGCAGACAGTACGGCAGTGGCGGTAAGGAAATCGGCATGCGCGTTGGCGAACTGCTCGGATTTCGTGTTTATGATAAGGATCTGCTTTTCATAGCGGCGCAAAAAAACGGCATCAGTCCCGATGCGCTGCGGCGCGTGGATGAAAAGGCAAACAATAGCTTGCTTTATACGCTTGCAATCGGCTCCTCGCTTTACGGCGCACGGAATTTTGGTATAGATGTACCGATCAACGACCAGCTTTTCATCACGCAAACCGAAATTATTAAGAAAGCCTCTGAGGAGGAGAATTGCGTTTTTGTGGGGCGGTGTGCCGATTATGTGCTGCGCAATCACCCCGATCGCATCAGTATTTTTGTCTATGCCGACAAGGAAACGAGGATCGCTCGTGTCAGGGAGGAGCTCGGAGTAGATCGCGAGGAGGCACTCTCCTTGATCAACAAAACCGATAAGCGCCGCATCAATTACTACGGCTTTTATACAGGGAAAAAGTGGGGCAAGCTTGACAACTATCATTTTTGCGTTGATAGCTCCTTGCTTGGCATTGAGGGCTCGGCGCAAATGATAGCGAACATTGCAAGGCTTTATATGACAAAATCACAGGGGCAAGATGAGCAATAAATTGCTTAATTTTTGGGCATAATGCCAAAAATTACAAATCAAATGAAATACACTTGACAACTCGGTTACCGCTGATTATGATATATAGTGCAAATGTCAGTCATAGAGGAGGTTTTATATGACAGCTTATATTTGTGCACTTTGCGGTTATGAGTACGATCCGCAAAACGGTGAACCCGAAAACGGTATTGCGGAAGGAACTGAGTTTGAGGATCTGCCCGCGGATTATGTTTGCCCGCTTTGCGGAGCTTCAAAAGAAGATTTTGAGCCTGTAAAGGGCGATGACGAGGAGTAATACACTCGGTTTATCTCAAACAAAATTATGAAAATTAAAAATCGGAGGTGCTTTGGCGCTTCCGATTTTTTGTTTATAACGCGTATTAGAAATATGCATAAATTCATTTCGGCATGTATTTTTTCTATTGACATTTATATGTTTAACGGATATAATAATATAAAATAAACTTTAAAATCTTAAAAGTAACATAAGGACAAAGGAAAGCATTATGGCGATCAACAGAAGAGAAGCACGCAAAGCCGCATTTGAATTGTTGTTTGAAACCGAATTCAAAACCGCAGAGGCAAGGGAGGATATTTTTGCCCTTTCCTGTGAAAACCGTGAGATTGAAGCAGATGCTTATATCAAAAACGCTTATTTCGGTGTGTATGAGCACCAAGAGGAGATTGATGCACTGATCGGTAAATACGCAAGGGGCTGGAAAACAGCGCGTATTTCCCGCGTTTCTCGCTCGATCTTGCGCCTTTCTATTTATGAAATGCTGTATTTGCGTGATATTCCCGCGAGCGTTTCGATCAACGAGGCCATAGAGCTGTGCAAAAAATTTGATGAGGAAAGTGCCCGTGGGTTTGTCAACGGCATCCTCAACAGCGTAAAGGAAGAGCTTTTTGGTGCCGATAATGCGTGAGGCATGCTATATTGGCATTGATACCAGCAACTACACCACATCGGTGGCAGTTGCAAATGAGAGAGGGGAGATCGTTGCAAATCTCAAGGCACCGCTGCCCGTAAAAGAGGGAGCGCGCGGTCTTAGGCAAAGCGACGCGGTGTTTGCACACACCAAAAATTTACCCCTGCTGCTGGATCGCTTGCGTGATAGCATTAAGGCATTGCGCCCTGTGGCTGTTTGCTATTCGGAAAAGCCGCGTAATGCTGCGGACTCTTATATGCCGTGCTTCCTTTCGGGGGCTGTTGCGGCGCATGCCATTGCCGCGGCATTGGATATTCCCATTTATACCTGCTCACACCAAGAGGGGCATGTAATGGCGGCACTCTATTCCTCGGGGGCCGCAAAGGTTCTTTTGAATCGGGAATTTGGTGCCTTCCATGTTTCGGGCGGTACTACCGAGGTGCTCTATGTCACCAAGTGTGAGGCCGCGCTTCACACCCGCTTGCTTGGCGGCAGTGCGGATCTTCATGCAGGACAGGCGATAGATCGCATTGGGGTCGCCATGGGGCTCTCCTTTCCGTGCGGCCCGCAGCTTGAGGCGCTGGCAGGGGAAAACACCCAAAAGGTGCCCCGACCGCGCATTTCTGTGTCGGGTGCCACCTGTCATCTCTCAGGGCTTGAAAATCTTGCCCTTAAGCTTTATCAAGAGCAGAGTGATAAGGCCCTTACGGCAGCGTATGTGCTCCGATTTATTTCCGAAACACTGTTTTCTATGGCAAAGCATGTGCGTGGGCTATATCCTGCTTTGCCGTTGGTGTTTAGCGGCGGCGTGATGAGCAACCGCATGATCGCTGCAGAGCTGACGGGCAAGCTTGGGCAGGACGTGTATTTTGCAGCCCCTGCTTTTTCCGCGGATAATGCGGCAGGCGTAGCACTTTTGTGTCGCGAAAAGTCCTTGCAATAATATAAAAAAAGGGGGGAGAACATGTCCGATCGTCTTTTAACGGTAACACAGCTGAATGAATACTTGAAATTGATGATGGATAGCAATCCCTTGCTTGCAGATGTGTTTGTGCGCGGCGAGATCTCCAATTTCACCAACCACTATAAAACGGGACATTTTTATTTTTCCCTCAAGGATGAAACGGGAACGGTGCGAGCTGTGATGTTCCGTTCTGCCGCCCAGTATGTGACCTTCAAGCCCGAAAACGGCATGAAGGTGATATTGCGTGGGCGCGTATCTGTTTTCCCACGCGACGGTCAGTATCAAATTTATGTAAACGAAATGCAGCCGGACGGCATCGGTGCGCTTTATATTGCGTATGAGCAGTTGCGCCGCAAGCTTGAGGCTGAAGGGCTGTTTGAGGCATCCCGCAAAAAGCCCTTGCCTAAGATCCCCACCGTCATAGGACTCGTAACGTCACCGACAGGTGCTGCGGTGCGTGACATGATCGATGTTCTCGGCAGACGCTTTCCGTGCGCGCGCGTGATACTGTATCCTGCGTTGGTACAGGGGCAGGGGGCGGCAGAAAGCATAGCTGCGGGAGTACAATTTTTCAACGACCGGCTACCCGTTGACGTTATGATCGTAGGACGTGGCGGCGGCTCGGCTGAGGATCTTTGGGCGTTTAACGATGAAATGCTTGCGCGCACGGTTGCTGCATCTCGCGTACCCGTGATCTCTGCCGTGGGGCACGAAACCGATGTTACGCTGTGTGATTTTGTGGCAGATCTGCGTGCACCCACTCCATCCGCTGCCGCGGAGCTGGCGGTGCCTGAGGGTACCGAGCTGAAGAATGCACTTGCCGCCAAGGAATTACACTTGTACAATACGCTGCTTCATAGGTTCACAGCGGCACGCAGTGCTGTCAATGCGCTGTCGGGTGCGCGATCCATGCGATCGCCGCTTGCCTATCTTGACGATAAGCGCATGGCGCTCTTTTATCTTACTGAAAAGCTGGAGCGACCCGTTGAGCGTTGCCTGCTGCAGAACAAGAACCGTTTTGCCGCGCTGTGCGGAAAAATAGACTCGCTCAACCCCTTAAGGGTGCTCGTACGTGGCTATGCCGCCGTTTTTGATCGGGAAGGAAATGCCGTATCAAGGGTGGGAGAGCTTGCTCCTCTAAAAGAAATTTCGGTTCGCATGGCTGATGGCACGTTTGATGCCACGGTAACAGATGTGCGGAAAGGTGAAAAAGTTTGAAAATAAATTTTCAAACTTGTGTTTTGTGGCTTTCGCACCTTGAACAGGTGCGATTTGCTTCGCAAAACACCCACAATTCCACAAAGAAAGGAATCTTTCGCTGACGCGAAAGTCATGATATAAGTATGGCAGAAAAGGAATTACAATTTGAAGAAGCGCTTCAAAGGCTTGAAGCAGTGGTGGAAAAGCTGGAGGCGGGAAACGTACCGCTTGATGCAGCACTTTCCTATTATGAGGAGGGCGTTTCACTCATTCGCCTTTGTAATGAAAAAATAGATGCCGCGCAACAGCGCGTGGAGGCAATACGAAAGACTGAGAAGGGCTTTGCCGTAGAGCCGTTTGGCGGAGAAAAGGCATGAATATAGAAAAACAGCTTATTGAAAATGCAGAGAAAATAGAGCAAGAGCTACTACGCTTAACCGAGGCGAGCGATGTGGATTTCGCGCCTGTTCTTGAGGCGTTGCGGTATAGCCTGATCGCGCCGCGTGCCAAAAGGATACGCCCGATGCTCACGCTTGAATTTTGCCGCTTGTTTGGGGGACAGGAGCGCGCTGCGCTTCCCGCCGCGGCGGCAGTGGAAATGGTGCACACCTATTCTCTTATACACGATGATCTTCCTTGCATGGACAATGACGATCTGCGCCGTGGACGTCCCACCTGTCACGTGGCACACGGTGAGGCGACTGCGTTGTTGGCGGGGGATGCGTTGCTCACCTATGCGTTTGAAGTCCTTGCCAAAAATGAAGCAATGGACGATCGCGCGGTGCGCGATGCTGTGCTCACGCTCTCCTCGCTTTCGGGTGCGTTTGGTATGATCGGCGGTCAAATCATCGATCTTGCGGGCGAAAAAAAGAAATTGCCTGAAGAATTGCTCTTAAAGCTGCATGATAATAAAACGGGCGCACTGATAGTGGCTGCTGCCACACTTGGGTGTCTTGCAGCAGGGCTTACGCTTCACGATCCTCGCACCGTTGCGGCAAGGCGTTATGCCAAAGGGATCGGACTTGCATTTCAGATCGTGGATGATGTGATCGATGCCACCGCCGATGCCGAAACAGCGGGAAAAAGCGTTGGCTCCGATAAAAAGCAGCACAAAACAACCTTTCTTTGCTATTACACGCCAGAGGAAGCACTCGCTTATGCTGACCGTGTAACCGAAGTCGCCAAAGCGGAGATCGCATTTTACAAGGGAAGTGAGTTTTTGCTTGCGCTTGCGGATCGTTTGATCAAGCGCAAATTTTAACGATATAAAAGTTATACGGAGATTGCTATGGTTGAATTAAAAGAGCATTTGGTTGATTTTTTTACCAATCGCGTGTTGATGTGTGCTGTTTTCTCTTGGATAATGGCACAGCTTTTGAAAATCTTTACCTCACCGCAGCATCGCGAGGATATTTCCTTCTTTCGGATCGTTGCGGGGAGTGGCGGTATGCCAAGCTCACACTCTGCGGTGGTCATGGCAGCATGCTTTTCCTGTGGTATTCTTTACGGCTTTGGCTCACCGCTGTTTGCCATTTCCGCAGTGATTGCCGTTGTGGTTATGCGTGATGCCGCCGGTGTGCGCCGTGAATCGGGTAAGCAGGCTGCGGCGATCAATCAGATGTCACGCGAGTTAAACAAAAAGAAAAAGATGGTGGATTTTGATCTTTTAACAGAGCTGTTGGGTCACACGCCGCTTCAGGTGTTTTTCGGCGGTGTGCTTGGCGTTATCATGGCGTATCTTTGCCAGCTTTGGCTCTTTCCTCTAATTTTCCCCCCTATGTAACCCAAATTAAAATTATGAGATTTGACGTTTATTTGGTGAGTGCGGGCTTGGCACCCAGTCGAGAGGGCGCCAAGCGTTTGATCGAGGAGGGGCTTGTAACACTGAACGGAAAAGTGATAAAGAAGCCCTCAAGCGAAGTACAGGGTGAGCCCGAGATCACGGTAACCCCCAAAAAATATGTGGGGCGCGGGGGAGAAAAGATGGAAGCTGCGCTCAGTGCCTTCAATATTGACCCAACGGGTCTTCGGGTGCTTGATATCGGTGCTTCAACGGGCGGCTTTACCGATTGCCTTCTGCAACGCGGTGCGAGCTTTGCCGTGACGGTTGATGCGGGCGTTGGGCAGCTACACCCCAAGCTAAGATGTGACAAGCGTGTACGCAATATCGAGAAGTATAACGCACGCAATTTAAGTGTTACCGATACAGGTGTGGCAGATCTTGTTGTTATGGATGTTTCCTTTATTTCGCAAACCTATATTTTGCCTCGTATTCCCGGAGTTTTAGCACCGGGCGGCATGCTTGTTTCGCTGATCAAGCCGCAATTCGAGGCAGGACGTGGGGCGCTGAATAAGCAGGGCGTGGTGCGCAACCTAAAGGACCGTATATTTGCCGTGGCGCGCGTGCTTGAGGCGGCTGATGCCGTAGGGCTTACTCCTATGGGGCTTGCCCCCTCGCCGATACCGGGGGGCGATGGCAACGAAGAGTTTCTTGCCTTGTTTTGCCAAACAGCGGAAAAGCCCAACATTGACATTGAAAAAACAGTGAAGGACAAGGTGGTGATCAATTTCAAATGAAAAACATAGCACTTATCACCAATTTTAATATTTACGATAAGGCAAACGCGGCGCTTACGGTTGCCGAGGAACTGATCAAATACGGTGCACGCGTGCTGCTCGCCTCGATCAACAAGGACCGCATTTTCCGTTTGCACAGAAACAAAAAGGAATATGTGTACTTATCCTTAGAGGAGATCTACCGTGAGGCAGATGCCATTATTGTGCTTGGCGGCGACGGCTCCTTACTGGATGCCGCACGACGCGCGGCCCCTCACGCAAAGCCGTTGCTCGGCATTAACATGGGGCGGCTCGGCTATATGACAGAGCTTGAAATGACCGATCTTCACTTGCTCGAAAAGCTTTTTTCGGGGGATTACGAGCTTGATCGCCGCGCAATGCTTCATATTGCCGTTAAAACGCAAAATGGCGGCACGAGAGCCGAATCCTTTGCGTTAAACGATGCCGTGATCTCAAACGGCTCAGTTGCGCGTATTGTTGACCTTGAGCTGTATGAGGCAGGAGAGCTGGTGACCTCCTATCGCGCCGATGGCGTGATCGTGTCCACCCCAACGGGCTCTACCGCCTATTCGATGTCGGCAGGAGGGCCTATTACCGATCCTCATTTGGGGTGTCTTTGCGTTACGCCGATCTGCTCTCACTCCTTAAACGCAAGACCGATCGTTTTTCGCGATGATGCTGTTCTGGAGATCAAAAACACCTGTCAGCGTGAAAAAATGCTATATCTGACCGTTGACGGTAAGATCAATTTTGAAATTTATCGGGGCGATTTTGTCACGGTTACAAAATCCCCTATGGAAACCTCGCTGATTCGCTTCAAAAAGAGTGGATTTTATAACAGATTGCAAAACAAAATGAACGCACAAGATTAAAAGGAGCAAGACGAATGAAAACCAACAGACAAAAGAAGATTTTGGAGATCGTCAATCGTTTTCATGTAGAAACGCAGGATGACCTGATCGCTTATCTTGAAACAGAGGGATTTTCTGTAACGCAGGCAACCATTTCCCGTGATATTCGCGAGCTGCAGCTGACCAAGGTGCTTACCACGCGCGGAACCTATCGCTACATAGCTCCCAAGCGTGAGGACATGGTATCCGGACTTAAGTTTAATGCTGCGTTGGTGGATTCTATTATCAGCGTGGAGTATGCACTCAATATGATTGTGATCAAAACCTATCCGGGTCTTGCACAGGCGGTTGCGGCAGGTGTGGATAATCTTTCGCTTGCCGAGGTGCTTGGCTGCGTTGCGGGGGATGATACGATCATGGTTGTTACCAAAAATGAAAGCGCCGCCAAAAGCATCAGCGAGCGCATTCATGTCATAATGAAAGATAGCTGATCTATGCTACAATCTCTCCATATTGAAAATATGGCGATCATCTCCTCGCTCGATGTTGATTTTAGCAACGGGCTTTGTGCGATCACGGGCGAAACGGGCGCAGGTAAATCGGTTATGATCGATGCGATCTTGTTTTTGCTTGGCGGAAAGCCGCCGCGCGATATACTGCGGCGTGGGGCTGAGAGGGGAATGGTCAGCGCGGTATTTTCCGACGTGGGTGCGGCGTGCGCTTCCTATCTTACCGAAATGGGTTTTTGTGGGCAGGATCTGACAGATGATACAGAATTGCTGCTCCAACGCTCGCTTGATCAAAACGGTAAGACCGCGGCGCGCCTAAACGGCCGCATGATCCCGCAAACGATATTGCGAGAGCTTTCAAGATATCTTGTTAGCGTACACGGTCAAGCCGATAATCAGCTGCTGTTGCAGCAAGCGGTGCAAAAACAAATGCTCGACGGTGTTGCCGATTTCGGCGAGGCACTTGCGCGTTACCGCGGCTGCTACCAAAAAAGAGCAGAGCTTGAGCATCGGCTCTCCGAAACCGCGCGTGATGCGGCGGAAACGGCACGTCTTGCTGATATGCTGCGTTTTCAGATCACCGAGATCGACGAAGCGCATCTAAAGCCCCGCGAGGAGGAAGAGCTGCTTGCACAGCGCACAAAGCTGCAATATGCAGAAAAGATCGCCAAACAGACCGCCTTTGCCTACCATGTGCTTTATGGGAGTGAAAAGGCCTCAGCATTTTTGATTTTTGAGCGTGCGGCATCGGCTTTAGCCGGGATTTCCGGTGTGATACCCGAGGCAGAATCGCTTGCCGAACGGCTGACCGCAATGCGTTATGAGATCGAGGATATCGCCAATACGGCACGCGATTACGGTGAAGAGGTGGAAGGAGATCCCACCGAGGTGCTTAACCGCGTGGAGGCGCGACTTGACCTCATTAGTAAGCTTGAACGTAAATACGGCAAGGATATTTCCGAAATTTTGGCATTTCGTGCCAAGGCGGCAGAAAGGCTTTGCTTGATTGATCATTCCGATGAGGAGAGTGCGCGCCTTACCGCCGAAATCAAGGCACTTGAGGCACAAATGCAAACGCTTGCAGCGCAATGCCATGCGGCGCGTGTGGCGGCAGCAAAGGAGCTAAACGGCAGAATTGCCGCGGAGCTTGCCTTTCTTGATATGCCGTCTGTTCGCTTTGAAATAGCTGTAACGCAAAAGGAAAGCTTTTTGCCTGACGGAAACGATGATGTGTGCTTTATGATCGCCACCAATAAGGGTGAAGCAATGATGCCCCTTTCTCGCGTGGCATCGGGCGGCGAGCTGGCGCGTGTTACGCTGGCACTTCGCAGTGTGCTCAACGATCGCGATGGGGTTGGTACGGCTGTGTTTGATGAGGTAGATACCGGCATTTCGGGCAAGACTGCACGCAAGATCGGCATGAAGCTCTCCGAGATCGGCAAAAAAACACAGGTGCTTTGTGTTACACACTCGGCACAGATCGCCTCTCTTGCCACGGCGCATTACAAGATCGCCAAAGCGGAGCAGGAGGAAAGAACGGTTTCCACGGTATCCTTGCTTGACGATGAAGGACGTGTTGCCGAGGTGGCACGTATTCTCGGCGGTATTTCGGTAACCGATACGCAACGCCGTGCGGCTGCCGAAATGATAGGAGAGGGGGAAGCTTACCGATGAAGGGTAAAACCAATGTCATGCGTATGCTTGATGCCGCCGGGATCGCTTATCGGGTTTGTGAATACGAGGTGGATGAGAACAATCTTGCCGGCACGCATATTGCCGATGAGATCGGTCTTGCTTATGAGAAGGTGTTCAAAACGCTTGTGGCACGTGGCGACAAAACGGGTCCTGTGGTTTTTTGTATTCCTGCCGATCTTGAGATCGACCTCAAAAAGGCAGCTCGAGTAACAGGGAATAAGCGCATTGAAATGATACACGTCAAGGATCTGCTTGCACTTACAGGCTATATTCGGGGCGGGTGCTCGCCGATCGGCATGAAAAAGAAGTTTCCCACCTTTATCAGTCATCATGCAAGCAATCAGCCCGAAATTACGGTAAGCGCAGGCGTGCGCGGCGCACAGCTGCTTTTGAATACGAAAGATCTTATCGCTTTTGTAGACGCAAAATGTGAGGATATTACCGTTTAAACGTCAAAATACTTGACAATATTTCATAATAGTATTACAATAATATCAATTATTTATTTTTTTAGGAGCAGATCATGAACAACAGTGAAAAAACAATGGAAAAAATCGTAGCCCTTTGCAAAAACCGCGGTTTTATTTTTCCCGGCTCGGAAATCTACGGCGGTCTTGCCAACTCTTGGGACTACGGCCCCCTTGGCGTAGAGTTTAAAAATAACGTAAAGCGCGCTTGGTGGAAAAAGTTTGTACAAGAAAACCGCTATAACGTGGGCCTTGACAGTGCCATTATCATGAACCCCGAGGCTTGGGTGGCATCGGGACACGTGGGCGGCTTTTCCGATCCTTTGATGGATTGCAAATCCTGCAAGGCACGTCACCGTGCGGACAAGCTTATTGAGGAATATGCCTTTGAGAACGGTCTTGATGACAATCCCGCAGGCTGGAGCTTTGAGCAGATGTCCCAATACATCGAGGAGAAGGGGATCGTTTGTCCCGTTTGCGGCAAGCGCGAGTTTACCGCTATTAAGAAATTCAATCTGATGTTTAAGACCTTTGTTGGCGTAAATGAGGATACCGCAAATACCGTATATCTGCGCCCCGAAACGGCACAGGGTATTTTCGTGAATTTCCCTGCGATCGCACGCTCTACGCGCCGCAAGCTTCCCTTTGGCGTTTGCCAGATCGGTAAGTCCTTCCGTAACGAGATCACGCCCGGTAACTTTGTTTTCCGCACCCGTGAATTTGAGCAAATGGAGCTTGAGTTCTTCTGCAAGCCCGGCACCGACCTTGAATGGTTTGCTTACTGGAAGGATTACTGCAAAAAGTGGCTTTTGGATCTCGGCATGAGAGAGGAAAATCTCCGTTTGCGCGATCACGATCCCGAGGAGCTTGCCTTCTATTCTAAGGGCACCACTGACTTTGAGTTCCTGTTCCCGTTTGGTTGGGGAGAGCTGTGGGGCATTGCTGACCGTACCGATTACGACCTTTCTCAGCACGCAAAGCACAGCGGCAAGGATCTTACCTATTTTGATCCCGAAACAAACGAGCACTACGTGCCTTATGTGGTTGAGCCCTCTCTGGGTGCTGACCGCGTGGCACTTGCCTTCCTTGTAGACGCTTACGATGAGGAGGTTATTGACGCTGCGAAGAATGATGTACGTGTGGTTCTGCATCTGCATCCCGCACTTGCACCCTATAAGGTTGCTGTGCTGCCTCTTTCCAAAAAGCTTTCTGAAAAGGCACTTGAGGTGCGTGATGAGCTTGCAAAATATTTTGCCGTGGATTACGACGAAGCAGGCTCTATCGGTAAACGTTACCGCCGTGAGGATGAGATCGGTACTCCCTTGTGCGTAACTGTTGATTTTGAAACGGTTGGTGATGATACCAAGCCTGCTGATAATTGCGTTACTGTACGTGACCGTGACACCATGGAGCAGGTGCGCGTGCCGATCAGTGAGTTGAAGGCGTATATCGAAAAGCACATTGCTTTTTGATTAAAAATAAATAAAGAAGAAAGGATGTTTAGCTTTGTTTGGAATACGCATTGCGGAATTAAATATTGAGGTACAAAATAAATATCCTTTCTCAGAAAAATTTTGCCGTGAATTTGCAGCGGAATTTTCTAAGCCCGATATTACCGTTTTTGTTACCCCTGAGGAGATCGAGGCGGAGCGAGAGCAGGATATTTACAATTCGAGTGACGGATATCTTGAATGTCTTTGTATTTATCGCAAGATCGCCTTTGAGCTCGCGAGATTTGATGCTATGGTCTTTCATGCCTCCGTTGTGTCCTGTGACGGTGAAGGGTATGCCTTTGCCGCACATAGCGGAACGGGCAAATCCACGCATACCGATCTTTGGCTGCGAGTTTTTGGTGACCGCGCCTCTATCGTGAACGGTGATAAGCCTATTTTTCGTCTGATCAACGGCAAGTGGTATGTGTTTGGCACGCCTTGGCGCGGCAAGGAAGGGCTTGGAGGTAATACAAAGGCACCCTTAAAGAGCATTTGCTTTTTGGAGCGCGGCAAGGAGAACATCATAGCACTAATAGGGGATGCTGAGGCGGTAACACGCCTGTTTTCACAGGTGATCATACCGAGGGATCCCGTTATGGCAGACCGACACCTCGCCTTGCTCGATGCCCTTATTACAAGCACACCCACATACCTGTTGCATTGTAACATGCTGCCTGAGGCGGCAATCGTTTCCTATCAAGGTATGTGTGGAAAAAAGGAGAATAACAATGAAACGCAGTAAGGATTTTATTAAGCGCAAAATTGGCACACAGTATGTGATCGTTGCCGTTGGTGCGGCAACCAAAAAATTTAACGGAATGATCTCCGTAAACTCCACCGGTAGCTTTATTTGGGATCAGCTTGAGCAAAGCATGACTATGGATGAGCTGGTAACCGCCATTACCGAGAATTATGAGATCGATAGGGAAACTGCAACCGCACATGCTACCCAGTTTGTCAATACGCTGAAGGGAGTAGGCGCGATTGCAGAATAAGCAATATACCATGGAGGAGCTCTATCCCTTGCTCCTTGAGGTGATCGAAAGCGGTGGAGAATTTCGCCTTTGGCCGCGTGGCACCAGTATGCTGCCGTTGCTTCGTGAGGGCAAGGATAGCGTGTTGCTGGTGATGCCACTTCATTGCCAAAAGCACGATATTTGCCTGTATCGCCGTGCCGACGGTGCATTTGTTTTACATCGATTGATGAAATTTGAGAAAAACGGGGATCCCATTTTTTGCGGTGACAATCAAACCGCACTCGAATACGGCGTGTCGCGTGAGCAGATCATTGCGCGTGCATGTGCTGTGTATCGGGGGGATCGCCGCATCTCGGTATCCTCACGTAAATACCGCTTCTATGTTTTTCTTCATTCTATGATGCCCTTGCGCCGTCTTCGCTTTCTGCCACGCCGCATTTGGGGACGCCTCAAACGCATGTGTAAGAATTGAAATTTGTTACAAAAGAATCTAAAAAGAACCGCTTATGCCATTGCTTCAGCAGTAGCATAAGCGGTTCTTTTCGACTCTTGCGTGTTTTAGACCGTAAAGGTGTAGGAGGGAATTGCAGCCGTACTTTCTGCCTTTTCTTCCTCTTCCTTTGCTTCTCTGATGTTTTCCACGATCATGTAAACGGTGTAAAATGCCATGCTTACTACCATTAACACAGAAAGCACGATCGCCAACAGGCGTGCGTAAAATTTGGTTTTTTTGTTGCTCATTTCTTTTTACCTTCCTTCGTTATAAAGTGTCGTCCATGCTCAACTGCATGGCATCAATATTTTTTTCGTTTAATAAAACACCTGCTGCGGGGATCTTATACTTGCGATATCCCTTTGCATCACCGTACCGCTGTGCAAAATCAGTTAGCACCTCAGCAACACGCTTTTCCTTTTTTCCAAGGCTGATAAGGGTATTTCCCTTAGAGGAGCGCGTTGTCATAATGGGAATCAGGGAGGATTTGATAACGATTGCACGGTCGGCATCGGTGAGGAGCATCAGCTCAAATGGGGTCTTTTCTACCTCATAGAATATACCCACAATGGGCGAAGCATCGGAAAATGCGCCCGTCAGCTTTCGGCGGTTGCCCTTTGCCACGTAAGCGGTAATGGGAACACGCACGCCCTTTCCGTTTTCAAATACAAAGAGCATATTTTCGCCCTCGGGATACGTGTTTTGCACGCGCATAAAGATCGGGCGTTCTTCCTTTTCCATGCCCAGCTTGGCGTTTAAAAAGTCGCCCATGGCAGATGCCTTGGTGGTATCAAAGTCATTTACCGCAACGCGATAAACCTGTGCTTTGTCAGTAAAGATCAAAAGGTTATCTCTGTTTTCGGCATCAAATAGCTGGTTGATGCTATCACCCTCCTTTAGCTTTTGCTCGTCGTTGCCGCGCAACGATTGGAAGGTGATCTTTTTAAAGTACCCCTCCTTGGTCAGCACCAAGCGAACGGGATAGTTTTCCACGGCTTGTATTTCCTCAACCTCAGGGATATCAGAGGCAAAGATGAGCTGTGAGCGACGGGGCTGCCCATGCTTTTTCTTGATCTCGGCAAGTTGGGATGCAATTTTTGCACGGAGCTTGAGATCATCGGCAAGAATATCCTCAATTTCGGCAATATCTTGCTTAAGAGATTCCATCTCTTGAATACAGTTGACGATGTATTTTTTGTTAAGATTGCGGAGCTTGATGTTGGCAATATAATCTGCCTGTACACGGTCGATCCCGAAGCCGCGCATGAGCTCGGGCACAACCTGATCATCGCTTTCTGCATGGCGGATGATGCGTACTGCCTTGTCAATATCCAAAAGGATCTTACCAAGACCGGTTACAAGATGTAGCCTATCCTGTTTCTTTTTCAAATCAAAGCGCAGCTCGCGGCGTACACATTCCACGCGGAAGGTGATCCATTCCTTCAGAATATCCACTACACCAAGCTGACGTGGCACCGAGTTGATCAGCACGTTAAAGTTGCATTTAAAGCTATCCTCAAGGGGGGTTAACTTAAAGAGCTGATTCATGAGCTTGTCGGGATCGGTCCCGCGGCGCAAATCAAGGGTAAGCCTAAATCCGTTGATGCCGATCTCGTCACGGAAATCGGTAATTTCTTTTACTTTGCCCTCCTTTACCAGTGCCGCAATACTGTCGCGGATCGCCTCAATGGTGGTGGAGTAGGGGATTTGTAAAATATCAATGCAGTTTGCGGATTTATCATAGCTGTAACGGGAGCGAATGCGGAAGGATCCCTGGCCGGTTTCGTAAATGCGGCGCATTTGATCACGGTCGTAGATAATAAGACCGCCGCCCGAAAAATCGGGAGCCTTAATAAGGTCAAGGATACGGTCGGTCGAGGCCTTGGGGTTTTTTAGAAGTGCTATCGCACCGTCGCAAACCTCGCCGAGGTTAAACGAGCAGATGTTTGATGCCATACCAACCGCAATGCCGACGTTCGGCGTAACCAGGACGTTGGGGAAGGTGGTGGGAAGCAGCACGGGCTCCTTCATGGTACCGTCATAGTTGTCCACCAGATCAACTGCATCCTTGTCAATGCCCTCAAACAGCTCTTGACAAATGCTGTCAAGCTTTGCCTCGGTATAACGCGATGCTGCGTATTTCATATCACTTGAGTATTGCTTGCCAAAGCTACCCTTTGAATCTACAAACGGGTGCAGGAGTGTTGCATTGCCTCGCGTAAGACGCACCATGGTTTCATAAATGGCGGCATCACCGTGAGGGTTCAGCTTCATGGTCTGTCCCACGATATTGGCACTTTTGGTTCTGTTGCCTGTCAAAAGTCCCATTTTATACATGGTGTACAAAAGTTTTCGATGTGCTGGCTTAAAGCCGTCGATCTCGGGAATGGCGCGCGAAACAATTACACTCATGACGTAAGGCATGTAGTTTTTTTCAATCGTTTCGGTAATCGGCTGGGGGGTGGCGGGTGCCGGAATAATCTGAGAGAGTTCGGTTACGGGGGAGGATTTTTTCTTTGCCATCTCGTATCTGACCTTTCCTTTGTTTTAGACTTTCTTTATCGTATGAGCCGCGGCGCGAATCAGACGGTTATACAGGGCAAGCCCCAAGCCGTCCTTGGGCGGCAGGTGTGCATAAAGGGTTGTAATATCGGGGTGATCGTCGGCTTCTCTTAGCACGGCAAATAAGCGGTGCGCTTGCGTGGCAAGATCACGCCGTGCGCCAACAGGAAACAGCGTAGCGTGTGCAGGGAGCAGGGGGATCTCCTCGTCATAGCAAAGCAGCCCCACACCTTTCACAGTGGCAACGGATCTCATAAAGGCATTTACGTTGCTATCTTCGCCTTCAAGCAATGTAAGAGTAGCGCGCGGTGCGTAATGCCGATATTTCATACCGGGTGAGAGAGGACGCTCATTTTTGGCAAGCCCTGCCAGCACAGCGGGGGCAACGCGTACCTCCTTGCAAATGCAACAAAGTGCATCGTATGTAACGGCACCGGGGCGTAAAAGCGTGCCCACCTCGCCGTCGAGAGCCACAATGGTTGATTCAAGCCCCACCTCCGATGCGCCACCGTCAATGATCATATCTACCTTACCCGAAAGATCGTCTATGACGTGTGCGGCAATTGTAGGAGAGGGCTTGCCCGAAAGATTTGCCGAAGGGGCAGCGATCGGTACCTCTGCCGCACGAATTAGCGCATTTGCCACAGGGTGTGCCGGGCAGCGAAGTGCTACGGTATCAAGTCCGCCCGTAACGGCTGGCGGTACAGTATCCTTTTTAGGCAAAATAACTGTGAGGGGACCCGGCATAAACTGTGCGGCAAGCTTATAATAGGTTTCGCTTGTAACCGCATATTCTTCTGCTTGCTCGGGCGTTTCCAAGTGCAAAATAAGAGGGTTGTCCGAGGGACGCCCCTTGGCGCGGTAAATGGCATTGGCTGCCGCGGCATCGGTGCCGTTTCCCCCTATGCCGTAAACGGTTTCGGTGGGGAACACCACAAGCCCACCGCGGCGAATGATCTCTGCCGCGCGTAATATATCTTTTTCTTGTGATTTTAGATCCTTGATGATAAGTAATTCGGTTTTCAAGCGAAAGACTCCTTAGGCAAGAGGGAATAATCCGAACTCGGTTTTGAGAAGCAAATATCTGCATCTGCATCAGGAAATTTCCTTGTAATATCCCCATATTACTGCGAAAATTCCCCTCGCATCTACAAATATTTGCTTTCTCAAAACTCCAAGG
>JAFVOQ010000044.1 GCA_017505785.1 Clostridia bacterium | reverse complement strand
CTCTTTCGGCTTGCCTCTTCATTTCCTCTTCTTTTGCCTTCATGGTTTCCAGCTCTGAATCAGCATATTCGCCGGCCTGTCGGATTTCCTGCAAGCTTCGCGTTCGGGTTTCCTGTAGCTTGCGCGCGGCGTCATTATCGGCGTTCCATGCGGCTTCTACAGATTGCCCCGCTTTATCCCTTTCGCCCTTTACTATGTCCAGACGGGCTTTTGCTTGTTCCTTGCGGGCTTCATAGCTCTCTATGCTCTCTCCGCCTAGCTTTTCTTCTAGCCATGTCTCATAATCCAGCAAAGCGCGGTCTGCTGTATGCAACTCCGCTTTCATTGAGTTTAGCATGCTCTTTCTTTCTGCAGCTCCTAATCCGAACCACCCGCCCCAAAGCTCATTGTTTTCTTCCCTTTCGGCCTCTCTGAATCTTTTGTATCGCTCTTCCCTTCGTGCTCTAAGCTCATCGAGGCCCTGCTTCATGGCTTCCAGCTCTTCTTCCGGCAAAAATTGAATATACGCCTGCTCTAGCTCGTTGGCTTCGCGTTGCTTTTCCGTAAAGTCTGCACGTCTAGCGGACAAACTATCGGCCGTTCCTCTTTTAGTGGCTTCGGCGCGCGTCACAGCGGCTTCTGCCTTGCGGATTTTGCTTTGCCGGTTCATGGCTATGATTTCTTGCTGATACTCCGCTTGCGATATTTCGCCGGCCATTAGCTTTCTGCCAAGTTCGGCTTTCCTCATTGTCTCCGCATGCTCCGCTTCATCTTCCGTCAGCGCAAGGCGCGCTATTTCGGCGGCTATAGTCTCTTTTATCAGGTCAAGGCCCCTTTCTAGTTCGGTATTCAAAGCCGCATATTCTTCTTTCAGCATTACCAGCTCATTTTTCCGCTCTTCTTGCTTGAGGTATGCCTGCTTTGCGTCCTTCGCGGCGTCATACGCCTTTTTGCTTATGTTCAAAGTCTCTTGTATATCCTCTTCCGCTTCTAGTGCTCGCTTTGTACTTCTCGCGTATGCGTTCCAAGCTCCTTGCAGCATTTCAACGGCAAGAATGATTGCACTGATAGGGCCTAGCGAGCCTTTCATTGCGTAGCCAAGCATGGCCATATTGCCAACCATTGAAGTTAAATTCAGGTTGCCATTTTGTGCATCTTCGGCCAAGGTAGAAAAAGAGTCAGAAAGCTCGCCTACAACTCTTGCAAGCCTTCTTGCGGCTTGCGCCTGCTGTAGCCAAGTCATAGTTCGCACATTGCCGGCCATTGTCCCTTTCTGCTCATTTCCCGGCGCGTCATCTTCCTCTCCTTGCTCCTTCGTGTTTTTAACCTCTACAAGCTGTTTTTGCAGGGCTTCCACCTGCTCTTGCAATAATTTAACGCGCTCATTCAATACGCTGATATGCGGGGCCGTTCCTTCCGTTGTCCCGGTAAGGGTAGAAAGTTGAGTCGTTGCGGCTGCAACTGAGGTTGCAAGCGCGTTGTACCTTTCGGCAAGCTCTGCAACTTCCTTCACGCGCTCCGGCGGTATGCCCTGCTTTACCAAAGTGTCACCTAGCTTTATAAGTTCAGCAGATACTCCGGCAACGGCCTTCCCGGTTTCGGTCATTACGTCCCGGAATTTTGCCACTTCGGCGGGGTTCATGTTCAGGGCCGGCGTGTCTTTGGCTCCCGGTGTGCCGGTTCCCATGTTCAGCATTATAGTAGCTTGCTTTTGCAATGCCTCTAATGCTTTCGACATGTTGGCTATCGCTATCAATGCTTGCTTGTACTCTGCTTTAATGTTCAGCGTTACTTCTGCTTCTGTTTTACTCATGTTATTTTGTTTGTTTTTGTGGGTTAAATTATTTTGTGCGGGCGGGTTCCTATCCAGCAAGGCACGCCATCACATTTATTCATCTTCGCTCGCAGCATCCCCGCTTTCTATCCAGTGAGCAGGAATCCAAATCGCCTTTGACGGGCCTGTATGAGGGTATCTGCCACTAGAAATCTTGCATCCGTATATATTCGCCTTAGCCTTTATACAGCCTTCTGTCAGCACTGACATTGCCCGCTTTTCAAACTCAGTGCCGGCGAACAGCTTTCGCAGGTATACAGGCGAGGCATCCAGTTTTAAGTAAGCAGCTAGAGAGAAAGACATCACCCCCACGCTATTCAAGGCTTTTAATATCGCATCTCTGGTTTCCCCGTCTCCAATGGAATCGTATTCCAAACAGAGATTTGCAAGACTTCTACGCATGCCCTGTATCTGAATCGGGTACGCCCTTAGCTCATCAATGCAGTTGTGAAAATCGCTACGGCTTTCTTCTGTCTTTGCGTAAGCCTGCATGACTTCTACGGCGTGTGCTATGTCATCGGCGGTCATTTCCCCTCCCTTCGTCAGCAAGTGAGCACCGGCCAGCCATCCGGCAAACATTTCTGCCCGGCGAGGCTCTGCCCCTGCCTCCCTCAGCGCGTCCACCAATGGCGGGATATTACGCAGCAGGGAAAGCCCATAGCGCAGCACACGACCCACGAGAGCACCGGCAAGGCCGGCCATCGGTGGCAACTTCTTTCTTGCGTTATGTTGGCTCGCCAAGATTGCGTCAAGCTGAGTCTTGTCACACTTCATCAGACGGAACACGCCCCAACGGGTTGTGTCAGTCTCTCTCGTAAGGGAGTTATCTACAGAGAAAAACAAAAAACATTGCCGCATGAAATATGTTTCAGTTTCTCCGTTTTTGCCGGTCAACTCAATAGGGCTAGAATTGCTAGCCATGCGGGCAATTTCAAGCTTGCTCTCTACGTTCGATACTGTTCTTTTTTCCTTGGCTTCTATCTCTTGTTCATCACAAATTACCGGGATTAACCTATTTTTCAGACCTCTATATATGCCGGCGGCTGTAGAACGGGTAGAATCGGCGGGCTGGTGGAAACTTCCCAAAAAGGAAAGAATATCATTGCGGAGAGCGGTCTTGCCAGAGTTTCGAGGTGCATTTATCCAAATGTGGCCACGAAAAGGCATGACGCCACACAAAAGAGCGTTTACAATCCACCCTGCTAAAAGCTCCCCAGTGTGAGGAAAAGCCCAAGATCGGGCGGCTAATAGCTCAATTATGGCTTGCCCCTGTTCGTCAGTCAGCGGGGCGGCAGGTTCGGGCAGTTCCTCCCCGGCATCATATACCCACGGCATCCGCAGAGAATCCACCTTTCGAGGCTCTGCCCCTTCGGTGCAGTGGTAGCAGAATCTCCCATTATTGTATATCAGAGCGTTTTCCCCTGACTCTCGCCATATACCGGCAGCGCGCACGGAATCGGCCTTGAATCGCTTATCCGCTGTAGCTTCCAGCAGACGGCGAGCAGCAAGCTCCAGAAGGTTCTTTTCTTCCCTGTTGCTTAGTTCTTCGGGGGCAACATCAGGCAGCAGCCATCCGGCATAAGCCTTCAATGGTGCCATGTGCAGCAACGGCAAGCGAGTATGTCGCTCCGGGGTCAGATAAAAAATCCCCCTGTTGCTTCGGGAGTAGTATACATTCTGCCCGCCTTTTCTACCAAGGCACACTATCGGCTCTGCCCGCTCCGCTTCCTCACGGGCAGCGGCGGCGTTAGCTTCCAGCAGTGCCGCATGGCTTGCGTTCGCAGCCTCTACAGCAGCGGCGAATTCATCATTTTGTTGTTTGTCCATTTTGTTCCAGTTCTATTTGTGAAATCTCTTTTCGGTTGGCGTAAATATCAGTTGCCAGCAAATGAGGCATGGTGGCATCCAGTGCGGCACGAGCGTCCTTTCCTTGTAGTGAAGTCCAATAAAACACACGGCGCACGCCACCAGCCTTCAGAATTGAGGCCGTCTTTTTGGCTCCGTTTATGCCGGGTGCATCATTGTCTATTAACAGCGTTACATTCTTGTTTTTCAGCATGGGTACCCAATGCGGTCTGAAATGGCCGGCACATGATTTAGCCACAACGGCAGGGAATGTGTCCGGGTCGTACTGGTCGATATTCCATGCGGCTATATCATGCCAAGCATCCATTGCAGCCCGCACGGCCAGAGTATCACTCTCGCCCTCAGTAATAATCACCTCATGGCGTCCCTCTATGTCATCGGCTCCCCACATTGTAGAAATCGGGTGTCCTTTGGCTGCATCGAATCGCTTTTCATTCCCGGGTGCATTTCTTGCTTTCCACGTCAAAACTCGCACAGTAGAATCATCGGGGCAGTGTGTGAATATATACACCAATCTACCGAACGAATCCAGCCCCAGCAGGCCACGTCCAGCCAATTCCATATCCGTGTGACTCTTTATCACGTCCCGAGGAATCCCGAGAAAATCCGAATAATGGCTAATGGCAGCCGGTGTACTTCTCAGACGCTCCACCATTGCGAACGCTTCGCGCTCCATGTCCAACGGAAGATACTCCAGCGGCTCCACGGCGGGCGTATCAGGTACAGGGCGGGCAGGTATAGGCAGCGGACGCGAAAAGCCCGCCTTGCGGCTCCTGCGCACCTTTTTCGGGGCGGTGCCGTCATCAGGTGTCAGATTGTATCCAACGGCAGCGGCTACAGCCTCCACTTGCTTTCGGAAATCGCTTTCCCCGGTATACTCGCGGCATACGTTGAAAATATCGCCAATGACTCCATACGAATCACATATTGCCACGGCTTTACCCTTATGTTCCTCAAGGCGAATATGTGCCTTATCGGGGTGTTTATGAGCATGAATCCGGCAAGTGAAAGACGGCTTGCCATTCTTCATGCCTTTATAATCCTCATGCTGACTTATAAATGCTTGCAGCACGTCCGCAGCTTTCAGGGCGGCTATGTCGGATTGTGTGTAGTTCATCGAGGGGCTACAGGTGGCAGCTCGCCAAGGTACTCCAGAATGAAACGGCGCACAATATCGGCGGGCGTAGTGTGGTTCTTCGTTGCGATCAATCGCAGAGTGTAAAAATCCTCTAGGGGTAATTCTAGCGTCTCCGTTGTCTCTTTGCTTGTCTTGTCCATCGCTCTTACTTCTTGTTAAGCTCTCCACCGGGTGCAGGGTGCAGCCCCGGCGCATCGTTCCCTATATTTACGGCTCTCAGCGTAGCACTCACCCATTGCGGGATTGCCAGCTTGCAGCCGGCCTGCCTCATGGATTCACGATAGGCCATGAATGCCCATGACTCTACCACATGGGCGGCCGCATCGGGATTATCTACCCAGACAGTCGGCAAGCCGTATCGGGTCGAAAAGGCAAGAATGGAGTTCTTCACTTGCAGCGGGGTCTTTACTCGCCCTTGCGCGGCGAGGCGTGCCAGCTCCATCTCAGTACCCACTATAAGCAGGTACTTCCAGCGGAATCCTCTTAATCGGTGCAGCTCGCGGGTGAATCGGTCGCGGTCGCGGGTCACACTGCCTACTAGGTCGGCCACGCTCTTACGCTCAACGGCGAATTCTTCCTCAAGGCCGGCCACGCTATAATCTCCGCTTTGTAGCGTTCCTCTGGTAGCTTCCAAGTGTCGGAACATGAGCGGGGTCTGCTCGCGTGTGTCCACTATCAGCCGGGGCATCAGTTCAGGGGCAGCGGTCATCAGTGTGCAGCGGGGTTAAGGTTTCTTTTCTTCATCCATTCCAAGCAATCCGGGAAAAAGTATCGCGGGCGGCATCCTCTCGCCTGATGTTGTACAGCCCCGGCGAACATGTGCGGCATGCCTTGCTTCATATAGCGGGAGATGGTATCTGTACTCACGCATAGAGCCTCAGCAATCTCTCTTTGGTTCAGCGGCAACCCCATAGTAGCAGCCTCTCTCAACTCTGCGCCCTTGCGGTCGGCTCGCGGTGCCTTGCGTGGCTTTTTAGTCGCGGTCATGCTTCATCTCCTTTCTTTTGTTGTTCCTGAATCCATGCTTTCACTTGCTCCAGATTGTAGCGAGGGCGTGAAGCTTGCCTCCCGATGGTATAGGGCGCATTTTCACGATATGGGCAGCCCTTACGCTTCCAGCGTGCCAGCGTGCCAATATTCACCCCCAGTGCGCGACAGAGTTCGCGCGGCGTTAATTCTGATTTTTCTATCGCTTCCATAATTACATTTTTGGTTGCTGATATTATTTTATCGCGTGAGTTGCAAAAAATGCAAGTTTTGCAAATGGGGGTAAGAGTTGCACGTTTCCCAACTTTTTAATTACCTGATTTCGCGCGCGCGCACATGCGCGTAAAAGCTTCGTCACACCTTATTTTTTCTGATTTTAAGCGTTTTATACCCATTTATTTTATGATTACTTTTTTGTTAATCAGGAACTTGCGCGGAGTATACTTTAGTATACACTTTTTCCTTGCGCTTCAGTCATGCTTGAGTACAATGGCTGCATGACGTCAACAGAACTTCGGCAATTCATCAAATCGCGGGGACTTACACAGCAGCAACTCGCGGACAGTTTAGGTATTGGGCGCATCGTGGTAAATCAGTGGGTCAACGGGAAAAGAAAAATATCAGGCAGACGCGAGCTGCAAATAAAAGCAATATATGGTAAGGTGCCGGCTTTCGATAGGTCAAGGCTACAAAATTATCTAGCGAGGTATGGCATGAATGCGGCTTCTTTTGCGGAGTTCTACGGGGTGAAAAAATGCGTGGTCAACTCATGGCTAAAAGGCAAAAGTCCGCTTCCCGGTGCCTTATTACAGTTCTTGCTATATGAGCAGGCCATCACAGCACAGGGGCAGAGCCTCAGCCCTGCCCCATAGGTGTGATTTTCATTTGCGCGTTATCTTGTCCACCTCTTCCAGCTTGTAAATCGTGGAGTAGCACGGCGGGAGTTTTCCATCCTCCACCATCGCCCTCAGGTGCCATTTCCAGTCCCAAGCCAGCCCATAAGGCAAGCACCGGTTCGCTATCGTTTGAGCATGCGCCCGCAGCACTTCCAGCTTTGGCAGGTTGGTGCCATAGTCAGCTTGCACCTCCAGCAACTGTCTATCTGCCATCGTCAGGAAATACTCTTGCAGGCGTTCATACTCACAATGGAACATGTCAATAGCTTGCTCATATATCGTGATGGCCGCTTGCGCCATCTGTAGCTCTCGCATTTTCTTTGCCAGATACTCTTTCATTTGGCTCTGGTTCATTCTCTTGCGAGGCCGGCGGACGGATTCAGACTTCACGGGCGAGGCTCCGGCGGGCAGCGTGTCGGTTATCTCAACGGCGGCTATCATGGCTTGTCTACGGGTTCAGGGTTCAGGCGTGGCGGTTTATTACTTGCTCCTTTACAGCATAGCAAAAATACTCTGAAAGGGTCATACCAAGGCGGGCAGCAGCTCGCATCAGTAAATCATGTTCCTCCCGGGTCAACATTAGCGTGATTGTGCGGGCGGGTGCGGCGGTCGTTTGTTTGAGTGTTGTATTCATAGCAGAAAAAGCGTACTTTTTGTACGCATGCCGCAAATATATTGCTTTCTATCCCCTTTGTAAAGCAAAAACGTATCAAAAGTACGCTTTTTATGCTTTACAGCAGGCAAAATAGCGTGTAGTATCGGCGGCATGACGAATCAGGAACTAAAAGCAGCCATCAAGGCAAAAGGCTACACCATTAAGGCTTTTGCCGAGGTTCTAGGGGTTGCGTATGGCTCCTTGCGACATGTTCTCTCAGGCACCAAGCCCCTGACCGAACAGCTCCGGCGGCATATAATGCTTGCCCTACAGGCCAGCCCGGATGCGGCGAGCGGCGAGCGCGTGCCGGTTCCCGTCTCTCTCTCTCTCCCCTCCGAGGTATGGCAGGGCATAGACGCAGCAGCAGAAAAGGCCGGCATGACTCCCGAACGCTACACGCAGCAGCTCTGCCAGCAGCTCGCAAAGAATATCGCCACGGGGTTGATTCTAGGCAGGGGCAGCGATGCCGGCCACAAATAAATCACTTTCCAGTCCATGAAATCCAGTCAGCCGCTCGCCCTTGCTTCCGGGGCGGGCGGTTTTTGCGTTTACGTTATGCGCTTTGCTCTAGCGAGTTGCAATTCTCTTGCGGTGAGAACTTACCGCTTTTTGCTGTTGGAACTTACCGCTTTTTTGCGGTGAGAAGTTACCGCTTTTTGCGTGCTCTCGATGTCGCGCCTATGGCGTACGCCATCAGGCTACGGCGGGGAATCAGGCTTGCAGGATGTCGCGGAATGCAGGTGGAATCAGGACAGCCAGAGAAAAACGCACCCCGGAAAGCTTGTTAAAAGTCGCTCTAATGTTAACAGACGTTAACTTTACAAGCGCGAAAAAAGTCCATGCAATCCTTTAGTTATGAAAGCAATGCGCTAATTCTTACGGGCATGGCTTTTGTTAACACCAAAAAACGCACCCCGGAGCGGCTTCTTCTCCTGCTCCGGGGCATGTTCACCGAGTACACCCGCACCCGGTTATATCTCTTTGTCGCTCCTACTTGTGCGGCGGCGTAAACAACTTGCCAGATTCTACCATGGCCGGCCATCAGGTGCAAGCGCGATATACCCATTTATGCAGGGGGCAGCGCATAAATCCGCATAAATGCCGGCCTTCATGTGCGCCTCATTAGTTGCTAATCTCCTTGCATATATTAGCACGCTTTAGCAATTCAGGCGCGGAAAATCGGCCTGCAATCCATTATCAACAAACGCCATGCGCGGATTCTTGCAAGCGGCGAGTTCATTAGCATGCTATGCCGGCTTGCTTCATCATGTGCCATCATGTGACGGGCAGAAAACACCCCTGCTCCTGATGTCATCGGGAAAGAGACTTCACCCGGGGCGGCATACTTCGCGGGACATGCGCCATATATAGAAGATAACTTCGCATAACAGTGGTAATGCCAAAAAGTCAGCGATAGTTAATTCTTCACAACTCCCCTAATATCAGCACATTGTGAAGATAGTTGCATTTTGTAGCGTGTATTATTGTGTATTATGCAATAACGGCAAAAGGGTATTTTAACTAATTTCTTATTGAATATCAGCAAGTTACAAATAGTTAAGGCGTTTTTTCACCCCTTTTGCAAGTAATTTTGCAATTACTTTAGTTTCCTTAATAGTTAATTTGGAATTATTACAAATTGCCCGTTTACCTGCCTTTTTTCGGTCTACTGTAAAAGCTTTTCTTTATTGTCTACCAAAATTTGCATTAGGGCAAAAATTACGCGCCTATGCTGTTTTATCGCTTCACTAAAAGCTCCGGTCAGCTCATGACGGAATGCCGGCTCTTCATCTGCCCATTGCAGCACAATCTCCGGCGTTACACCGGCTTTTTCTGCGGCTCCCTGCAAGCTTCCAATGTCGGCCAAGTCCGCACATACCAGCGCGCCTTTTTCCTGCGTGTATGCCTCCTGCTGAGTGATTGCTTTCGCGGTAGTCATTACTTTTTGCATGCCTTTATTTTACCATACCAGAATTTTACAGTCAAGCAACATGTCCCATCATGCTTGCTTCCTGCTCTCTCGCGCTATCATTCTTCCCAGCTCCCATTTGAGCGCGTCCCGTTGCAAGCGTAGCGCGGTTATCTTTGGCATAACAGCCTTGCGGGCGCACCTACGGCGGGAACGGAATATGAATCGCGGCTCTCCCAGCTTGCGCTCTTTCGGAATTGAAGCTTCCAGCCGTTCTATCTCTTTGCTAAGTTCGGCAATCTCTGCCCGGCGGCGGTCATTCCTGCCTTTTGTGGCGAGATGGTAGGCCACAAGTAACAGCGGGCGGGCGTTCACCCATCCCAAAAAGGTACTTTTGGCAATGCCGGCTTGCTCGCATGCCTTGCGGACGCTCTGCCCGCTCTCCACGGCGAACAGAATTGAAGCGGCTAGGTAGTCACTATATGCGCTTGCGCTCATGGCTGCATTATACGCCTCATCAGCTCGCCATGCAAGCCATTACGCCCGCATGTGTGCGTAGTTCGTAGCGATTGCAGCGGCTCCGGGGTTCGGCAAGCGTCCAATACACACGCGCTCGCGCATAGTGCTCAACAAAGCTCAACATTATTCAACCTGTCTTTTATCTATCACACTGCAAAATCAACGCTTTGCAGATTTATCAAACTTCAACACAGTTTGCAATCTTCAATCTTATTCCCTCATGCTATGGCGGGTAGTTTGCTTGTAATGTGCATGCCCATCCCCTCCAGCACACGCACCAAAACAGCGGCGGCGTGAAGTGCCTTTTCTTCATCGGCGGTGCCGAGTCCTATCTCTACCCGGCGGGCGTTATACTCTCGCCCCTGCCTCTGAATGCAGAATCTTACGCAGAAAGTACTATCTTTCCCGGTTCGGGGTGTCTTGCTCTTACGCAAGCGAGGTCGCAGCGCATTCTTCAACCTTGCCAGTTCACCATGTGAGCCAATATCAGCCATCGTTCAATTCTCCTTGCGGTTCGGGTTCCTTATTCTACAGGCTCTCGCAGCACTTTAAAAACATCTCGCAGCCTCTCGCGCGTCCATTCAGCGCACGCCTCAGCCGCTTCCACATATTGCGAGGCAAAATCTCCGCACTCCCTTACCCAGCTTTTCAGGGTGTCCATGTTGATTTTCTCGCTCTCCAGAATCAGCTCCAGCATATCGCCATCTTTCAACCTTTGGCAGATTCTCGCAGCGGCGGCGGGGTCAAACTTCTTCACGGCGTTTTTTCGCATGCCTCAATTTTACCACGCCCGCAGCTACAGTCAAGACGGCACTTCTTCAAAATCGCACAGAATCGCGTCAATTTCGCGCTTGCGTGCCTTTTCGCGGCAAGTACGCACCCCGCACCCTATCCACCCCGCCACGGGGCAACAGGACGCACAGCGGGGCAGAATCTGCCATCAGGCATGCCATCAGAGTATCACGGCAAGGCCGGCCGGCGGTATGAAGCGGTGCAGATTTACTACAAACTGCCCTATTTTTACTACAAAAGGGCTTTTTTTACTACATTTACTACACTTACTACTACACTTAACTTATTTATTATTATATTATTATATATATTGTAGTAAATTATAATATTCTTTTCCCGTACACGCTCGCACACGCGCACGCATGAGGAAACGCCCGCACCGGGTACAGCCAGCGCGGGCGATTCTTCTTTGCCGATGGTCAATCAGCCGATGGCGGCGGGAGTATGGAGAAAAACGCCTCTGCTTCCTCTCTCGGTACTGAATGGCGGTAATGCTTGCCCAACGTGCGGACATCGTTTCCTAATTCTTCCGCAGCCTCACCCATACCCTCCAGAGCAGCAATCATGGTCGCGGCGGTATGGCGTAGCGAGTCGCGGGGTATAGTCACCCCTGCCCCCTTGGCAAGCCTTTTTAATAGCGCGGTATACCTATCGCGGCGGCGTTCTTCTGTATCTCCGGGGAGAATATACTCGCTAGGTTCTCCCGATGGCACGCCCGCATAATGCAGCCAAGCAATCACATTTTCTCTCAGCTTCGCACGGCGGGCAAAATCAGTCTTGGTAATGGTTCGGGATAAATAAGCCTCATTGCGTCCACCGGGGAAAAGGTCGACATGTCGCATCCTTGCCAGCTCCGCAGGGCGCACCCCGCAGAACATAGCCATGACAAGCCCCGGCAAGTATGGCTTGCATCTTGTACCTTTGGCGGCATACTCCATCACCCGGCGCACCTCATCAGGATTCAGTGTCTCAGGGTCTTTATCCGGGGAAACTCTCGGCTTGTCCATTGCCTTTATCGGGTTAACTTTCACGATTCCCCTCTTTACCGCATAACTAAAAATATCTCCTAAGCATACCATATAATCCTGAATTGTTCGCGGCGTGGGTGCATTACCATCCCTCCCCTTTAGGGTGTCTAAAAATGCTTGTATCGCATCGGGATTTATATCACCTATTCTCGCCCGGCTGAAGTACGTTGCAAGCATCCTCTCCTTATCGCCACGCTTTCGCAAGTGTTCTCTACTGATATTCTTCTTGCCCTTTGCCAGCAGCCACTCGCGGGAGACATCCGGGAAAAAGGGCGTGAGAGATTGCGGGCGCACCCTCTCCACGGCTTCACGCATCACGTCAGACATCGTTTCCCATTTGCTCCCCTCACGCAAGCATTCATCACGATACGCCCGCCATAAGTCTATGGCTCGCTTTTCGTCATCGGTAATGGCTCCGAATCTCTTCCCGTACACTTGCGCCTCTTGCTTTTTGTTTGCTATAAACTCAGACGCAGCTTGCAAGCCATCGAGAGTAGCGGGAAATAGCTTTTCTTTTTCTTCCGCTCCTACAGTCCAACGGGCGCGCAAGTATTCTTTGCCCCTCTTTGAAACAAGACTTATATTCTCAGGGAGTCTTTTCTCTTTCCCCTCAATTTTGGCTTTTTTTTTCTTCATCTTTTTGGTATATTATACGCTAATAACCGCAGGAATCAAGCGAGAATCCGCCAAGACATGAAAAAGGGGACAAAAAGGGGAACAAAATCTTGACTTATTGATACTCAGTTTTGTTCGAGAGACTTAAAATCTCCCGGACGGTAACGTCTGTACGGGTTCGAGTCCCGTCTGCGGTAGCTAAGAATCAACGCTTTGCATGAAAATGCAAGGCGTTTTTTCTTCCCCTCAAAAATGCCTAAAAATGCCCAAAATAGGGCTAATAACCGCAGAAAAACGACACAAAAAAGGGGACAAAAAGGGGAACACATAAAAAGCACTCAATCCCGCATCGCAAGCGGGTTCCAGCCGTTCGCAAGTGAAAATTGCAAGCTTTGTTATTTTCGGATTCAGGGGTACACTTGCCACAGATAGCATTTTCTCCCCTGCCCGCATCCGGTCGGCCATCGGGGGAAGCCATCAGCGCACCCCGGCGGGGGAGTCACTGCGGAAGGATATTTTTCTGTATGTGTGTGTATATATATGTATGAGTGTGTACGCATTTTTTCTACTACAACGCACTTAATCGCTTAACAGTAAACGCTTTAAATGTAGTAAATGCAATTTACTACATTTACTACAAACTTTATAAAGCCTTTACAGTCTACGCTTTAAGTGTAGTAGATTTTTCAAGGGCATTTTTACTACAATGGCAAAAAGCACCCCTCAACGCCCAATTTTGAGCACTGAGGGGCTATTTTAGCGCACTTCCTACAGCGTGCAGGTAACGTCACCAGAAGTCACTACCAAACGCAGGGAATCGGCCTTCTGTCGCGTTTTTTTCTGCTAAAACATGTTTCTTATTATTGCTTCCGTTTTTCTCTTTGATTTTTCTAGCTCCCTTTCCAGTTTCTTGATTTTTTGTCTCTGCTGGTAAGTCACGCTTTCATTAAACTTTGCTTGATCAATCATCAGAGACATTACTTTATCGTCTTGTGTTCCTCTTGTCAGGATTGCTTCATTGCCTCTTTTCAGCAACTCTTCTGTCTGTTGCCTGTTCAGCGGGCCGCTTGTGTACTCTTCGGCGTTTTGTGTGGCCCATTGCGTCACCCTATTTCGGGGGCCTTCAGCGGCAAGCTCCCGTATATCTCGCGCGGCCTGTTTGCCCTGCTCTGAACGTGTAAGAAGAGTGTCAGAGTATAAAGTATCTATCCGCTCAAAATGCGCGCGGTACTTTTCATTCATCTGGTTATCCTGCAATGCTTTTTGAATAGACGCTTGCGCCCTTCTGATTTCATCATTTGTCATGTCGGCAATCTGCTTTTGCAGCTTCCTATACTCTTTATCTCTTTCGGCTTGCCTCTTCATTTCCTCTTCTTTTGCCTTCATGGTTTCCAGCTCTGAATCAGCATATTCGCCGGCCTGTCGGATTTCCTGCAAGCTTCGCGTTCGGGTTTCCTGTAGCTTGCGCGCGGCGTCATTATCGG
>JAFVOQ010000043.1 GCA_017505785.1 Clostridia bacterium | reverse complement strand
TTGCTTGCAAAATGCGGTTGTTTAAACCGCAAAGGGTATTTCATGAGGCGCCGCATATCTTTGGATAAGCAATCACAATACGCGCCTCAAACACCATATCATGCCGAGATCACGCCTTCCGCATCTAAATGACTCAGCACCTTTAGTGCTTTTTATTATCTTTTTTTCAGCTTACCGATCACGCGCCCTGCCACGCGCACATCGTGGAAATCCTTTAAAAGAATATCGCCGTATTCCGGATTGAGGGAATACAGGCGGTCACCGCCGAAGACCTTGAAAAAGCCGTTTCCGTCAAGGATAAAAATACCAAGCTCACCAAACTCCACCGTATCGGTTTCCTGTACCAAAAGGATATCGCCGTCACGGTAGCGCGGCTCCATAGAATTGCCACTGATGCGAAGGGCAAAATCCGCCTCGCGCGTGCGAGAATTATCACTAACGGTTATCTCCTCCGTACTGTCGCCGTCAAGCATCACACCAACGCCTGCCGACACCGGCAGATCATAAAGCGGCAACGTGCGACGGGCAAACCCGTTTTTATTATCGGCATACGCCGCGCTAAGACGTGCGGCAAGCGGCTCGGGTCTGATAAAGCGCGCAGGGCTCTGCTCCGCTTTTGTGGGTGAGAATTGCGCCTCCTTGGCAATCAGCGCCCCTACCGTTTCCCTGCCACGCGTATCCAGGGCACGGTACTGCTCGATGAGGGTCATTTCCTCCTGATCAAGCGTATAGTTGTTGCGATTTTCCTCAATGCCGTACATGATATAGTCAAGCGAGCAATTGAGTGCCTCGCAAATGGCAACAAAGTTGGCAAGCTTAGGAGATTCGCTAATGCCTGCAAGTATTTTGGAAAGCGTACCTACGGCAATACCCGTTTTCTCGGCAAGCTCATCGTTGGTCATCTTTTTTTCACTCTTTAACTGTTTAATTCGCTTAATATAGTCCATGTGAAACACCTCACTTTTCCGTCTTTGGTATCATTTTAGCACACATTTTCCGTTTTGTAAAGTACTTTTGCAAAATATTTTTCCTATTTTGGATTGTTTTCCTAAAACGGAAAAAGTCGGAAGCGGTCGGAACTACCAATTCCTTCCGTTTTCGACCTGTTTTTTCCATTTTGTATCATTTTGTCGGAGCACGTGCTTCCGACAAAATTCTCTCTTATACCAAATGCGAAATATCGTCGTTTGGCACGGATCTTGCCAAATTTACGTTTTTGTAGCGTTTATCGCCACTCACCTCTGCCAGGACCTTGATAAAGGGTGGGAGTGCTACAGTTTCTCCCTCGCTCTCCACCTCGACCTCGGCAATAGCGCGATCCTGCCAAAAGGGATACACGTCAATTTCCACCGTACGCCCCTCATACGGCACCTGATAGCGCAGCTTTTCAATGGGCACGCGTGTTTGATCTTGAAGCGTGAGTAGCCCGTTATATTCTTCAAGGGTGAGCGTACGTTCCTCCTCTACTGCGCGCAACGCACTTACGCGCCGCTTGCGTGTTTCAAAAAAGGTAACGTTTCCGTTCTCGCACACGCGACGCACGCGGTGCGTGTCACCCGAGGCGCAGCGCAAATAGGTTTGCGTGATCGACAGTTTTCGACACGGCAAAAGACTGTCAAGCAATGCCCTATCGGGCATGGCAATGAGATACTTATGCTCGATCTCGTACTTTTGCGAGGCAAACACTGACCACGGGAAATCGGTTGGCGTGGGTGCGCAAAAGGAAAGCATTTTGCCTGTTTTGGGATGCGGAAAGCTAAGCCCGGCCGCAAAAAGCGCGGGGGCACCCGCTTTGGTGCGCGAACCGTATTTGCCGTCACCCACAAGGGGCGTGGCGCGCGAGGCAAACTGCACGCGGATCTGGTGACTGCGCCCTGTTTCGAGCAGGACCGCTACGCGTGTAAAGATCTTGCCGCCTACTTCTACCGTATCCACGGTGCGGTAGGTCAGCACAGCCTCCCTTGCGCCGCGGCGCGGCGTATCCACCACAAAGCTTTTATTTTGGCGCGCATCCTTAAAAAGAAGATCGCGCAGCTCGCCCGCGGGCGCATGCGGTGCACCCTCAAGCACGGCGACATACTCCTTTTTCAGCTTGCGCTCGCTCACCGCCAGTGACAGTGCGGCGGCTGCCGCTTTGGTGCGTGCATAGACCATAACACCGCCCACCACACGGTCGAGCCGATGTACGGGAAAAACCTTGCCGAGCTCTTGGGCGAGCAGTGCGGGCATTGAGCCCTCTCCCGCATCCTCGGAAAGGACACCGCTTGGCTTGATTGCAACAACAATTTCCTTGTCACGGTATAAAATTTCCATAGCAATCCCCTTTCCCGTCATTTCTCGACAGCGCATGTAAAAAACAAGCTCCCACGCACCTGTTTGATTTTACTGACTTTTGTGATTTGATTTTTAACGGAATTCCGTTTTGCCGTCAGCAAGCAGGGCACGGCGACGCAGAATGCGGTAGTGCTCCTTTGTGGGATCGCCCGACAAAATGCCTGTTTTCGCACGCAAAGCGGTGATCAGTGCCTCGGGAGAAATATATTTCCCCTCCGCGGCGGAAAGCTTGGCACAAACAAAGATCAAGCCCTCCTGAAAGCGCACCTCGGTAGACAAAATGTGCGCCGAGAGGTCAACCTCCTTTTCGCCCGACTTACTCTTTTTGGTAACGGTAAGACCGCCCCCTTGCAGCACCTCGTCAATCTGTGCGGCAAGCGCGGCATTGGCACCTGTGGTAACAATGGTATACTCATACTCTGCAAAAGTGATAGCGGTAAATTTTTCGGTGGCAGGATAGACCTCAAGTACGGCAAGCTCATCGGTCAGCTCCCTGTTCAGTCGCGCCTTTACCTCCTCGCATGACATTTCACGTTCGATGCGAATATCAAGAAGCTCACATTCACTTTCAGACCCCACGGGCAGCGGCATGCCGAACACCATTTTGATATGGGGGTTAAAGCCCTTGGTGTACCAAAGCGGAAGCCCCGCGCGCACCAGCACACGGCTAAAGGTGCGCTGGAGATCAAGATGCGAAATATACTGTAAATTTCCCACCTTGCGAAAACGCACGCGCAGCGTTCTCGGCTCGGCAAGCATAGGTAAAGTGAACTTTACATCATTATTTTTCATTTCGAGCTCCTCCTCCGGGACAGCAGGTACGCGCACCGCCCAAGCGATTTGCGCCGCACCCCGAGCATTTTTCGCGGCAGTTGGGCGTGGTAGCCGCGGCATACGCTCGCTCGCGCTCGCGCTTAAAGAACTCCTTGCTAACACCGCAGTCAATTACATCCCAGGGCAGCACCTCGTCAAGCCCCATTTGGCGATTGGCAAAAAACGCGGGATCGATGCCCGATCGCTCAAATACCGAAAGCCATTTATCATAGTCAAAAAATTCGTCCCACGCATCAAAGCAAAAGCCCTCCTTTGCGGCAAGCAGAAGTGCCGCGCCAAGGCGGCGGTTGCCGCGTGCAAGCACTGCCTCAATGTGGCTGACACGCGCATCGTGATGCGTGTATCTTACCTTGCGGTCGGTGACCTTTTCACCAAGATACTCCTGCTTCTCTCGCAGCATTTCCATGGTATCCTGTGCCTCCCATTGGAAGGGGGTAAAGGGCTTGGGAATAAAACAGGAAACGCTGATCGTAACCTGGGGAGATCTCCCCTTGGGGCGTTCCTTATTTTGATAAAACTCGTGCACCACGTTTTTGGCAAGGGTGGCGATGCCCTCAATATCCTCTGCCGTTTCGGTGGGCAAGCCGTTCATAAAGTAAAGCTTGACGTTTGTCTTTCCGCCCGAAAACGCTACGTTTACCGCGCGCATGAGATCCTCCTCGCGCACGTTTTTGTTGATCACGTCACGCAGACGCTGCGTGCCTGCCTCAGGCGCAAAGGTCAGTGACGAGGTGCGCACCGAAGCGATGCGCTCCATTAACTCACGGCTAAAGCTATCTACACGCAGCGAGGGCAGGGATAGGCTGACCATATTGGGATCCGTCCATTCAAGCAGCTCGCGCGTCAGGGGCTCAAGCTCAGTATAATCGCTGATAGAAAGCGACGTGAGCGAGATCTCCTCGTACCCTGTATTATCGTAAAGGCACCGTGCCTGCTTATTTAGCACCTCGTGTGATTTTTCACGCACAGGGCGGTAGATCATGCCCGCCTGGCAGAAGCGACAGCCTCTGATACAGCCACGGTACACCTCCAGCATGATGCGGTCGTGCACCGCCTCAACATAGGGCATAACAACGTTTTCGGGGAAAAATGCGCGGTCCATATCCTCGATAATGCATTTTTGCACCTGCTTTGGCACATCCTCAAATTTCGGCGTGATCGCGGCAACGGTGCCGTCCTCGTGATACGTCACGTCGTATAGCGAAGGAACGTAGATACCCTTAATGGTAGCGGCAGCCTCATGAAGGAAGGCGGCACGGGTGTATCTGCCCTCCTCCTTCATGCGGATATACAGCTTGGTAAATTCTACAAGGTTATCCTCACCCTCGCCGATCGAAAAGCAATCGAAGAAGTCGGCAATGGGCTCGGGGTTATAAGCGCAGGGACCGCCGCCGATGATAATGGGATCCTCCTCGCCGCGCTCGGCCGCAAGCAAGGGAATGCGGGAAAGCTCCAGCACGCGCAGCACGGTCGTGTAGCACATTTCATATTGCAACGTAAAGCCAACGATATCAAATTCAGCTACGGGATCGCCCGATTCGTGCGCCCAAAGCGGCACATCATAGCTTCGCATCTTTTCCTGCATATCCACCCAAGGGGCAAACACGCGCTCGCACCAGATATCGGGATCACTGTTAAGGCTGCCGTAAAGAATACGCATGCCGAGATTTGACATACCGATCTCGTAGGTATCGGGAAAGCAAAAGGCAAAGCGCGCCTTGATCGCTTTTTTATCCTTAATTACAGCACCGTATTCTCCGCCCGAATAACGCCCGGGCTTTTCCACGGTCTTTAAAATGGAACTGATTTTTTCATTCATTTGGTTACTTCTCCTTAGTAGGCACCGATCATTCATTCTCTTCCCTGTCGCGCAAGATAAAATAAGAGGTAAGCGCGTGCGCGCCGCTAAACAGGAAGGTATAAAGCGTTACGGCAAATGCGGGAAGCACCGCAACAAGATCAAAGAACACGCACACACCACCAAGCAAGGCACCGAGCAAAATGGAAGCAAATTGCCACAACGTGCCGATTTTTACAGCGCGGCGAATGCGGCGACAGGTTGCAAGTGTTCTTGCCGCCTCGCGTGCCGAGCCGAGTGCCACCACGGTGGCATCTACACGGTCTGCCGCAATGTCGCTTTCTGCCACAAGTGGCTTCATTACACGGGGGGGCGTTTGCGCATCGGCAAACAGATCCTGCAGCAGCCGGTCATGTATACCGGGATCCTTGGAACGGATCTTGAGATTCAAATTCTCTATCTCCAGCACATCAATGAGCGATTGCATATCGCTCTCGGGGCGATAATGCGCAATGAAAAGCGCGGTGAGGCGATTGTTGATCGCCACGCAAAGCATATTGCGGCAAAGCTCATCGTATCTGCCGTCTTTTTTCGGGCTTACGCGAATACCGTACTTCTGCAAATATGCAACACTGCCGAACAAAATGGGGGTTTTACGTTCTCCCGAAACCACCGCCGCCACGCCAAACTCGTCGATATCGGTCAGTGTAACGGTATCGGGGGAGATGCGCTGCTCCTTGGGCACGTGCACCGTATCACAAAGCGGACTGCCGATCTTTTCAAGAAGCGCACGGATGAGAACCGTAGCGCGCTCGGCATCACAGTTTTTCACCAACTCAAACTGCTCGTGCGGCATGGGCTTAAAGCAATCGCTGTCGGGCATAACAAGCGTGGTATTGCCACCGCATTCATAAACGGCACTCTCTCCAACGATCGCCCCGCGCCGACCAAGGCGCAAGCAAGTACCGCAAAACATGGGCAAGGATGTGGCAAGCACCGAAATAACAGGTGCTGTCAACAAATATGTAACAAATGCGGTGTGCAGCGAAAGGCTCCATTCCCCACCTGTAACAAATGTGTAAAGAGAGAATGCACAGGAGATTGCCAGCACAAACAAAAGCGCTGCACCAAAGACGTGCTGATGATCGGTCTTTTTCTCGATATTGGCAAAGTAATTGCGCACAAAGCCAACGGGGCGCGCATACCATACCCTTTCATTCTTCTCGCTTTCAAACAAGCGCAGCTTGGCATTCCCCTCTCTGTTGCCAACCGAAACACGGGGCATGAGCGCATATTTTTGCTGCTTGGAGGAAATGACACGAAACGCGCTGAACTCACGGTACCAGTTAAAAAGTCCCGAAAGTGCCAGCAGACAAAGACTGCCCATAGCAGGCGAGAGATACAGCGAAAGATAACTGTTTGCGGGGGCAAGGAGCAACGCAATATGATAAGCGAGTGTTGCCACCACACCGACCGAGCAAATCGAATCATCCGAGGGAGAAAGCCGCAAAAGCCGTACAAGCCCTCCGATCACATTGCGCCGCAGCATTGCCACGCCGCAAAGAAAGATGATAAGCCCCACCGCGACATAAAGCGTGGGATACTTTGCGCCCGACGGTGCTTCACCGAAGAAGGAAAGCACGATAGCGGAGCGCTCATAGAAAAACAGCAGGAGCATGAGCAAGCAGCTGAGCGTCAGATTGATCAAATGGCGGCGACGCTGCTTGGCATAGAATTTTGAAATTCCGATATCCTGTGCATGGGAGGTATACTCAAATTTGTGCTTATCACCGCGCACGTGCCTGCGATCCTGCGGATCTCGACTTTTGCCGTTGATCTGGCGCTCGTGATATTCGCGAATCTTTTCAAAGCCGATCGCCTCACCAAGCTCATCCTCATAATCAAGGTCAACAAGTAGCTTGAATTCCTCCTCCGATTCCTCAAGCGAACGCTTAAATGCGATCTGCTCGGCGGAAAGCTTGGCAATGGAGGGCTTCGGTAATGCGCCCTGCTTTTGGCGCTTGACAAAAAAGTTGGAAAACAGCTTCGCCTGCTCCATTTCATCGGGGGCTTGCAAAGGCTTCTCACTGTCTTGGAGCACAGCTTTACCCTCGGGGGGCAACACCACACGGTATCCGTCAAGCTCTACCGTTGCCGCATCCGCATCACTATCGGGAGAAGGATTTGCAGCATGGCTGCTTGCGTCATGCTCAGGCACAGGCGGCTGAGAAAGCTCCTCATTGATCGCCGGCTCTGCTACAGCATCGGTCTTTGGCGCGATCCAAGCCCTGCCTGCAGGCCCTTGGGTAGTGCCGAATATATCGTTTAAAAGACCTTCTACGGTGATATCCGCCATGAGCTCGTGTTGCTTGCTTTGCTGTTCAAGGGCTGCATCACGTATCCCCTTGCGGCGTGATGCCAAAAGCTGCTCGATCGGCTCCTCGGGTGTGGTGGGAATTTCCTGCGAGATGGGTATTTTTGTTTCCTCATCCCCCACACTTGGAATGGCATTGAAAACCTGTGCATGGGCTTGACCCTTGTGTTTGCCCGTGGGTGTGCGGCGCCAATAAAGATCGCTTTCCTGCTCCCTTGCAAGTGCCTGTGCGCGTTTCTTTTTTTCCTCAAGGGCGGTACGGTCAAGGGGAGATTGCGCCTGTGCTTGCACTGCATCAAGCTTGGGCACGCGGCGGCGCTTTTTGCGCACGCGCTCGCGCGCAGGCATGCGTTGCAAGCCCTCGGTGCTTGCGGACTCCTTCACGGGTAGCTCTGCCTCTTGCTCTGCACCATATGCATCCTGCGCGGCAGGGGGTGTCTGCTCCTCGCTTGCCCCAATCGGCTCGGCAAGAGCCGTTGCCACGGCAGACTGTGCACTCTCCACCGCCTGTTGTTCCTCCACCGAGTGGTTCACACCCGTATCTGTGTTATCAGCCTCAAGCTGTGCGCGCAGCTGCTCCATAACACGGTCGGTTTCCGACCAATCAAATTTTTCATTTTCCGTCATTGCGTCGCACCTCCTTTGACTCAAATTTAAACATGCTCAATTCGTTCACTTTGCTTTGCGCTGCTGATACGCCGCCTCGCAAAGCAGAACCGCAGCAGCCGTAGACACGTTAAAGGAATTGACCTTTCCGTACATGGGGATAGAAACCACAAAATCGCTTCTCTTACGCACCAGCTCCGAAACCCCCTCGCCCTCACTGCCAAGTACTATGGCGGCAGGCACGTTCATATCTGTTTCGCGGAAATCACTGCCGCCCGCTTCGGCGGCAAAGACCCAAACGCCGGCTTTTTTGAGTGCTTCCACAGTAGCGGCAATATTGGTCACCTTAGCGATAGCAAGATGCTCGATCGCCCCGGCAGATGCCTTGGTTACCACGGGGGTCAGCCCTGCGGCATGACGCTTGGGTATGATCAGACCGTGTGCGCCACAGCCCTCGGCACAGCGAATGACCGCACCGAGATTATACGGATCGGCAATGCCGTCCGCAATCACGATCAAGGGCTTTTCGCCACGTGCAGCGGCGATAGAAAGGATATCCTCAACCGTACAGTACTCCTTTTCTGCCGCCATGGCAATAATGCCTTGGTGCGGCACGTAACCCGCAAGGCTATCCATTTTACGGCGTTCGGTTTCCACCACAGGAATACCGCGCGCGATCGCCTCGCCAACAAGAGGCACCAACGCCCCCTCGCGCTCACCGCTTTGCACCAGCAGCTTATCAATGGGTCTGCCCGATTTCAGCAGCTCACGCACGGCGTTTCTGCCGATCACGGCACCGTTGCCTATCTGCTCAGCCTCGGGGCGGCGGTCACGCACGCCGTGCTTTTGCCCCCCATTGCCGCGTCTGCCGTTTCTTCCTTTTTCGCGATCGTAATCCCTTTGTTGCATAACTTCTCCTTGTGAACTTTCACACATTAATTATAACTTGATATTTTATTTTAACATAAAAAAAGACATTTGTACAGTATTTTTGAAAAATTTCGCGATACCCGACACACTTTCTCCATGCATGGAAAAATGTCTTATTGCACACACTACCAAAAAAGCCAAAGGAGAGAAGCTATGAGTAAACCGCTGATCAAAAAAATAACGGCTCGTGAGATCCTGGATTCGCGTGGCAATCCCACCGTGGAGGCAACCGTTGTGCTTACCGATGATATTGTGGGTATGGCAAGCGCACCGTCGGGTGCTTCTACGGGCAGCTTCGAGGCACACGAGCGCCGTGACGGCAATGCCGCACGCTACGGCGGCAAGGGTGTTTTAGGGGCAGTGAACACGGTAAACAAGCAGATCGCCGCAGCACTGCAAGGGGCAAACGCCGCCGAGCAAAACGAGATAGACCGTATCCTCATTGATCTTGACGGCACTGCAAACAAGCACAGGATCGGGGCTAACGCCATGCTTGCCGTATCGCTTGCCGTGGCACGTGCGGCAGCAGGCTGGTACCGCATGCCGCTGTACCGCTATCTTGGCGGCAGTAACGCACGCACCTTACCCGTGCCAATGATGAACATTTTAAACGGTGGTGCACACGCCGCAAACAACGTGGATATTCAGGAATTTATGATCCTGCCTATCGGCGCACCGACCTTTGCCGAGGCGCTGCGTTGGGGCAGTGAGGTCTATCACAAGCTCGGTGAGCTTCTCAAAAAGAGAGGTCTTTCCACCACGGTTGGTGACGAGGGCGGCTTTGCACCAAACCTTGAAAGTGACGAGGCGGCACTGGAGCTTTTGAGCGAATCGATTTTTGCCGCAGGATATGATGACAAAAAAATCAAGATCGCACTTGATGCGGCGGCAAGCGAATGGCAAGCCGAGGGCGGCACCTATTTGCAACCCAAGCGAGGCCGTCGCCTCAGCACCGAGGAATTGATTGACGAATGGTGCCGTTTTTGTGACCGTTACCCCATTATTTCGATTGAGGACGGGCTTGGCGAGGAGGATTTTGCGGGCACTGCCGAGCTGACAAGGCGTTTAGGCGAGCGCGTGATGCTGGTGGGTGACGATCTTTTTGTCACCAATGAAAAACGCCTCTTGCGCGGCATTGGTGAGCGCGCGGGCAACAGTATTCTCATCAAGCCAAATCAAATCGGCACCTTAAGTGAAACACTGAGGGTCATTCGCACAGGCGGTGCGGCGGGATATCGCCATATTCTCTCGCATCGCTCGGGGGAAACCGAGGATACCACCATTGCGGATATTGCGGTTGCGACCAACGCCCCCTTTATCAAATCAGGGGCACCCGCACGCTCGGAGCGCGTGGCAAAATACAACCGCTTGTTACGCATTGAAAGCGCACTTGGGTGTGAGTGCTATGCAGGGCTAAAGCTGCAAAAAACGCTGTAACGGTGCAAATTTTCTCTAAAAAATCAATGGAGCCAAGGCGTTTGCCTTGGCTCTGTTTATTTAGCAATTACGTTTCCAGTAACAGCCGCTATACGTACCCGTAAAATATGCGGCAGCTGTTGAGGCATTTGCGAGATCGGCGGAGGAAATCTCTGTGCCGCTTGTTGCAACAGACAAATACGCCTGCCAGCCCTCGCAGTTTTCAAGCATTATGCTTGCAAGGCTGCCGCACCCCAAAAACGCATACCGCCCGATGCTTGTCACCGATGTGGGAATTGTAATTGAAGTAAGGCTGTCGCACCCAATGAATGCTCCCTCTCCGATGCTTGTCACCGATGTGGGAATTGTAATTGAGGCAAGACTGCTGCAATCATCAAATGCATACTTACCAATGCTGGTTACCGATGTGGGAATTATGACAGACGCAAGGTTGTTACATTCAAAAAACGCCCCCTCACAGATGCTTTTGACAGATGAAGGAAGTGTAACCGATGTAAGACCGTTGCAGCCATAAAACGCACAGCCGCCGATGCCCACCGTATCCGCGCGCAATATCACATCAGATACACTTGTATCGCAGCCGATCATCCACTTGTCAACATAAGAAACACCGTTTTCTGTTTGGCTGATGCCTGTACAGCCATAGAAAGCCCAAGGACCAATACTTGTTACTGACGGAGGGATCGTAATTGACGTAAGATTACCGCAACCGATGAACGCCTTCTCACCAATGCTTTGCAGTTGACTGTTTTCGCCAAAGGTTACCCTTGCAAGCCCGGTGCAATTATAGAACGCCAGCTCGCCGATACTTGTCACAGACGCAGGAATTGTAATCGATACAATGCTGTCGCAACCCGAAAACGCCTGGGGATCGATAGTGCTCACCGGTTTCCCGTTATGAGTGTCGGGGATAACGATATGAATATCAGTTAAGGTGCCAAGCCCACTTACCGCATAAGCTGTACCGTCGTCAAGTTCGGTATAGGTAAGGCACTCAACAGATTGCTTAGCATTGCAAACGGTACAAACTCCGTTTACGTAATTGTGTGCACCCGTAGCCTCAAGCACTTTTGTTTCTAAAGCTTGACAAACAGCACAGCTTCGCTTCTGTGTACCTGCGGCACCACACCATGCAGGCGTTACTGTTTGCCACTCACTCCACGCGTGTTCCTCGCATTGCTTTTTTTGCTCTCCCTGCTCTTGACCGCCCTCCTCACAGGCGGTAAGCAGCACTGCCGCGAAAAGCAACACCGATAAAATCATTACTATGTTTTTCACAGACTTCTCCCCTCTCTTTTACCACATAATTGACATTATGTGGTTGCTTGAAAACAGAAATCAAAAAATTCTTGCCCCAAAAAAGAAAAAAAGCACGCAAAAATTGCGTGCCGAAAAGACCAATGGTAGCATTTATTTTTCATTGGTCTTGGTTGTTGCGCCTTTTTTATGTTTCATTTTCGTTTTAACCTCTGTTTTTAAATTTTTTCTTGACAATTTACCTATGTACTGCTAAAATAAAAATTACAACGAGATTATTGCACCACATAATGTCAATTATGTGGTATTTTGTTTTTGTGACGTCGGACGCCGTCCCCTACCTAATATCTTGCCCGAAAGATGCAGCTTAACATCGCAAAAAAAGCCCCATGCGCTCGACCTGACGGCGGTGTACATCGCCGCTTTCAACAGTATAGATACGGGTGGTATTGATGCTGGTGTGCCCGAGGAGATCGGCAAGGCGCACGATATCCTGATACAGGCTATAATAGGTGCGGGCAAAGAGGTGGCGGAGATTGTGCGGAAACACCTTGCTTTGCGATACCTTTGCCGCCTTGCAAAGCTTTTTCATATCCGACCAAATATTAGAACGGTCAAGCGGCTTGCCGCTTTTGGTAACGAACACAGCTCCGCTTACAATTCTCTGTTTTTTGGCATATGCCTTCAGAATTTTACAAAGCTCGTGCGGCAAAAGCACGCGGCGGCGTTTACCCTTACAGTTAATTTCTGCCCTGCCTGTGCCAAGTGCCTCTACTGTGATATATTTCAGCTCCGATACACGAATACCCGTACCGCAAACGGTCTGCATCAGCAAATAAAGACGCTGGTTGCCCGCGGCTTTTGCTGCCGCAAGCAGTCTTTCGTATTCTTGCTTTGTCAGCTCCCTCTCACCCCCAACAAACAAACTGCGTTGCAGCTTCAAGCTTTTTACAGTGAGCTCTGCTCTCCCCAAAAAAGCAAAAAAACGATTGAGCGAGCATAGCGCGGCGTTTACACTTGTGGGCGCATACTCCTTAGTTAAGTGCTCTTTGTATGCGAGCACAAGCTCTTTGGTCAGTGTCCTGTCGCCCATAAAACGGTAAAACTCCACTACGTCACGCAAATATTTTTTTATGGTTGCTGTAGCCTTCTCCTCCTGTGCAAGATAAGCTTCAAAACGGGTGACATCTTCTTTTTTCATTTCTTACATCCCCTCCTGATACTATTTAGGTTGCCCTATTATATCACAGAAAATCAGAAAAGTCGTTAGCGAAAAAAGACACCGGCGCTTAGGCAAATCAAAAGGGTTGGGTGAAATGCGAAAATCGCATTTCACCCAACCCTTTTTTATGTTATTTTTGTTCCTTGAGCTCGCGAAGCTCCGCAAGAAAGGTATCAAGATCCTTAAATTCACGGTACACCGAAGCAAAGCGCACGTAAGCAACGTCGTCACGCTCCTTGAGCTTATGCATGATCATCTCACCAAGCTCGTGCGATGCGATCTCCTGCACCAGAGAATTTTGAAGCTCCGACTCAATTTCCGCGGCGATCTCCTCACCCTTCACAGGTCGCTTTTGGCAAGCCTTCATAATGCCGGAGAGCATCTTGGATCGGTCAAACAGCTCCTTGCTGCCATCCTTTTTCACCACCAGGATCTGCATGGATTCAATGACCTCAAAGGTAGTAAAGCGTTTTTGGCAAGCAAGACATTCACGGCGGCGGCGAATACTATTGCCCTCTTCAATGGGACGGGAATCGATTACTTTGCTATCCTGGTAACCGCAGTTGGGACACTTCATTTGCAATTTCGCGCGGGAATGCGCACCTTTCTGAATGGTAATTGTATGCAGTATATCATAAATTCCAAAATTTGTAAATAGCAAACACAAAAAAATCTTGAAAAAGCCTTATGTTTTAAGGGTTTACGCCAAATCCTCGAGCATGGTCGCACGGCTATCTCTCAGATCTCACGCACAAGTGCCTTGATACACTGCTCCGCTTCCTCGGTGGAAAGACGATCCGTTGCATAAGCACGGCGCAAAAGAGTGGGGGGCAGGAGCGCATCAAATTTATCCAAAACAGGCATCTCCGAGGGGAAAACAAGTGCCTCGGCTTGCAATCCGTTTTCCGCTATACGCGCCAACCGCTGTGCAAAGCGCGCGCCGTCGCCCTCAAGGTGAAATTTCAGGTAACAGCACCCGTCATATTCAATGCCCGAAACACCAAGCGCCCTTGCGTTTGCGGTAAGTGTGCGGCGCAATGTGCGAAAGCCGCGTGTGCCGAGCCACGGGAACAGACACCAGGTGCTACCGCCAAGATGAACCAGTGAATGCTCACAGATCCCCGTATTGCGTGCAAGATGCCGCGCTACAGCAAGGCGGTGTGCGGCGTTTTCCTTCAAGTAGGGATACACGGTGTCCTCCCTTAAAACCTCTCGCATGCGGCTAAGGATCTTGGTGTGTATCTCACCCGCATCCCCGGGCCAAGAAACCTCCATTTTACCTGCAATGGGGTGCACGTAAATGAGCTTGCGCTGTATATCGAGCTCATCAACCTCCCACACACGCCCACCCAGCGCAAACCGATCGCCCACGGGCGGCGGCGTGGTAATGGTGCCGATCTCCTCGGCGGTACCGTTTTCTCCTGTGGCACGAACTGTAAAATCCTCGCTGTCCTTAAACACGGCATAAAACTGGAAGCTTCTGAGCAGCTTTTCCCCGGCAAGCCCCACGATAAGCCCCTTTTCCTCGGTCAGCTCCAAAAAATCGCGGTTGACCATATCTACAAGCAGCGTACGGTAGTCCTCCTTTGAAACATGAGCAAAGGGGGGCAGTGCCAGGATCTGCTCTGCGAGTCTTTTGGGTGTTTGCTCCCCACTTGCCGCGAGAATACTCAGCGTTTGGTGAAACAGCAGGCTCATAGGCATCTTCTTTTGCCGTGGGGGCTCGATAAAACGCTCCTCAAGATAAAGCTGAATAATGGCTATGGCACGAAGCAAGCTCCAGGGCAAAAGCTGTGGCAACGGGGTATTTGGCAGTGGATCCTCCTCGCGAAATACCATTATCATTTCAGGCGGTGCACCGCGCCTGCCCGAACGCCCAAGACGCTGTAAAAAGCTTGAAACCGAGGTTGGCGCATCGCTTTGCAGCACGCGCTCAAGCCGCCCGATATCAATACCAAGCTCCATAGTCACGGTTGCACACGTAACGGCACGTTCCTCGTCGTTTTTCATTTTCAGCTCGGCATCCTCGCGCAGTGACGCCGATAAATTACCGTGATGAATGAGAAAAATATCGGGCTCGCGGCGGCGCGCGGCGATCTGGCGGAAGGTGGCGGTCAGATACTCCGTTTCCTCACGGGAATTGGAAAAGACAAGCGCCTTTTTATCCTTCACAGAGTCGTACATATACTCGTATCCAACGTCAATACCGCCGCTTTTCTCACCCGTTGCCGCCGCTTTGTCGTCCTGCTGCGCGGCATTGTCATTGGCAAAAAAGAAATGCTCAAGCCCCAAACGCCAGCGCAGCCCCGTTACAGGGGCCTGTGGCACGTCACACGGCACGTTGCTATCCCCCACCAGCCACTTGGCGGCAAGGGCGGGGTCACCAATGGTAGCCGAAAGCCCCACGCGGCGCGGCTGCTTGCCGATAAGGCGCGCGATACGCGATAGCTGACACTGTATTTGATTTCCGCGGTCACTGCCCGTTAGGGTGTGCACCTCGTCGATCACCACAAAGCGCAGATCTCCAAACAGTCGTACCATATCGTTTGAACGGTTGATCAGCATGCTTTCAAGTGACTCCGGTGTGATCTGCAAAATGCCCGATGGCATATCAAGCAGCCGCTTTTTCCGTGATGCCGAAACGTCACCGTGCCAGTGCGTAACGGGAATGCCGCTTTCGGCAAGCAGCTCCTCCATACGGCCGAACTGATCGTTGATCAGGCTTTTGAGGGGTGCAATATACAGCACCGCAACACTGCTTGAGGGCTGCTCACAAAGCAAGGACAGGATCGGAAAGAATGCCGCCTCTGTTTTGCCGCTGGCGGTAGCAGAGGTCAGTAAAAGGTGGTGATCGGTATCAAAGATCGTTTGCGCCGCCGCCACCTGCACGGCACGCAGGCTCTCCCATGAGTGAGAAAATATATATTCCCGAATAAAGGGCGGAAAACGCCCAAATATGCGATCTGCTTGTGGCATAGCACACCTCTCACAAAAGAATATCGGTAGGCTCAACCGTGCTTCTTTGCGCGGCATTTGAGCCGTTTTCTTGCTCCGTTTCGGCACTTTCTTGCGTATCCTCAGGTGTGGCACTGCCCGCCACACGCGCCAAGATCGTTGCAAAATCGATCTCGGGATTTTGCATAAGGATATTAAGAACGGTCATATAGTCGCGCAGGATCTCGCGCGGCGTCATAAGGCTTTCTGCCCCCGCACGGGAAAGGCAGACCTCCAAAAAGCGAACCCGTTCGGCATCGCTGATGCGCGGTTCCTGCCCGTAGCACTGTGCATAAAGTGCCGTTACGCGCACGATCAGGGCATACAGCTCGTCATCACAAAGGCGACGCAGACGAATAACGGGGCCTATGAGATTTCTGAATTCCGCATCAAAAAAGCGACTGTCGCAAAGGCGGCTACGCAGTGCCTCGTAGCTGAAAAGACCGCGGCGCGTATCCTCTAAAAACTGAGGCGTGCCGCCAAGAACCAGCAAAAGCCCCTCTGCCTTGCCCTGCAGGGCATCGTTGAACATAGAAAGGATCTTTTCGTAATTGTTTTCGCGGCTGACGCGATGCACGATCTTATAAAGATTGACGCACTCATCGATGAAAACCACAAATCCGCGGTAGCCGATCTTTCTTGCCAGCACGGCAAAGAGCTTGATAAAATCATACCAGTTTTCGTCATTTACGATCTCGGATACGTCAATACCAAGTGCCCTTCTCGCCTCGCTCTTTGAGGAAAATTCGCCGCGCAGCCAGCAAAGGCAAGCCGACATTTTATCATCGTCACCTGCACAATACGCGCGGTAGTACGCCGTGATCACACGGGCAAAATCAAAGCCCCCTACCATAAATTCCACGTCACGCAGGGTTTCGGCAATGCGCGCGTGCAGGAGTCTGCCGTCAGGATCTTCCGCGCCGATCTCCGCCCTGCAAGCAGAGATCCACCTGGCAATGATCTTGGGGAGTGCTCCGCCGTCGGGCGACGCCTTGGAGGCAAGGTTTTTCATCAGCTCACGGTAGGTAGCAACACCCGTGCCGCCCGTGCCGTAAAGACGGCGCTCGGGGGTAAGATCGGCATCGGCGGTTATAAAATCCCTCTCGATCGCATATCCGCGAACAAGCTGCATCAAAAAGCTTTTGCCGCTGCCGTATCTGCCGATGAGAAAGCGCATGGCTGCGCCCCCCTCGCTGATGTTTTCAAGGTCAGAGAGAAACGCACCGATCTCATCTTTTCTGCCAATGGCAACATAGGGCGCGCCCGTGCGCGGCACAACGCCCGCGGCAAGCGAGGCTAACAGCGAGGTTAAAATGCGGCGCGGCACGCGAATATTGGCACTTGTATGCTGAGCGTTATCAATCATGGTAAAATACCTTCTTCCTGTAATAATTCACGGTAATCCTCAATGACGGCATAAAAGCCGCCCCTATCCTCCAGTATAATATCGCCGATGCTATCCCCCGCTACGGTATTGATTTTATCGGCAATCGCGTCGGGCATGCTGTTCATTTGCGCGGCAAAGGCGCGCTGTGCCAAGGCATCGCCCCTGTCGGCTTGGCGAACAAACTCTCTTAGCTCGCCAAGCATGTCAAAAAGAGATTTTTGCCCGTTTGACTCCGCCATGGGTGCGGTCGCGGCAAAGGCAAGCACGGGAGTGGGGGCTTGCACCTCACGCTCCGACATGGAAACACCCTGTAACGGTATGGGATTTTGCGGCACAGTACCGCCATGCTCATACGATTCGCCACCCTCAAATGCTTCGATCAAGCGCTTTGTCGTCTGCCACGATGCCGCCTCGATCTTTGCCGCCCTCTCCACTGACAAAGCGCATTTCGGGAGCTCGTAGCGTTGCTCATATGTGGGCGTTTGCGGCGCCTTTTTCCTTGGCTGTACCTTTTGCGGCAGGGCTGTGGCAAGGTAGCGATCTATGCGAGCAGAAAGCTCGGTTGAAACGCGATAAACCGTAAGACGTGATTTGATGCCAAGCACGGCACGCAGTGCGTTTTCTGTATATTTGAGCACGTCGGTCACGATATAGCGAAGCTCATAGGTGTTCGAAAAGGAAACGAAATCCACCTCAATACGCTTTTTATAAGGGTAGGCACAGATCGCACCGGAGAAGGCATCACGCGAAACCGTGCTGTATCCGCCCGTTGGGGGTGCACTGCCTTCGCGCTGCTCCTCAAGATATTGCAGGGTTTCCTGCACAGCACCGCGCATCACACGGTCAAAATGCGGTATGGCATCACCGCGGTAAAATTTGCTCTTTTTATAATCGTAATTGCTGCAAAAATACAGCACGGCATCGCACATGGCATTCCCCACCGTAGCCGACACATAAAATTCCTTCAAGCGACAGCCTGAGAGCAATTCTCCCAAGAGAGGGTCGGGAAGCCTTGGGGGTAGCAGACGGTAGAGCAAGGAGTAATCGCATAGCCATTCACGCACAATGGCATCCAAGCGCGGATAACGTTCGCGATAGGAAAGCCACAGGCGCAGCATGCTTTCCTGTCCCACCGAAGGGGATATGGCATCGCCGAGGTTGATGATCTCATATAGGTAGAGTAAAAGATACGAATAGTCTACCGCCAGCACTCTGCCGCAACGAAATGAGGTGCGCCACCAAAGATACCACCGCAGCTGGGCTCTGTTTAACTGGGAATACTGCGGCATATAGGAAAAGAACGGGACCGCCTCGCACTCCTTCCCCTCAAGCGAAAAAAGCTTGCGCGCGTGTCTGCATAGCTCGGCATAGTAGCTATACTCGTTTTTATGGGGATAAATTCGCACCCCACGCAAAAGCATGCCTTCGGGTACATAGCTCGCCTCGGGCAGGGGTCTTTCCTGTTCCTCTTTTTCGTAAGCGGCAGATACGTACTGCTTTGGCAGAGGCACGTCACCCACCATAACGGCGTTTGTTTCGCAAACGCGCGTGACGGTAGGCTGTGCTGCTTGCGGCTTTTCCGTCATCGGGCGTGCAGCTTCTCTACTATTTTGGGGCGCATCAACCGTCAAAATTTCGATATCGCCGAGCTTTGGGAAAGCGTTCGTGCTTGTCGACACATCGGGCACCGCGATCTCAGTTGAGATAATTTCTCGGCCGGGGGGTGCTTGATAGCTTGCCTTACGCGGCGGCACAAGCGCGGAAATATCCCAAAAATCGCCTGTATTCTCCCATTTTTGGGCATCGTTTTTCACATCCTCACCCCCCTTTTCTGTAATATTTTATTTTACCATACGGAGCTTCATATGTCAATACATTGCCCATTTTGTGACCTTGATTTTCAGTTGGTAAAAATTGTATGGGGGCTTGCAATTACGAAAAAAATCGGGTATAATAGCATAGATCATGGTGTGTAGGAGGTGATTTGATGCGCGTGATCCAATTGAACCGCAAGACAGTGCCCCTATCGCTTGCAAACGGTTGCGGACTTTGCCTTGGACATTTCGACGGCGTGCACATCGGTCACCGTGCGCTCGTTGACGAATTGCGGCGTCTGAATGCCGCGCGCGAGCAAAAGCTGCCGCTTGGCGTGCTCTGCTTCACCACACCGCCCACGGCGACCCTAAGCAAATCTCCCACGCCGCAGCTGACGACCTTAGAGGAAAAGCTCTCACTCATGGGGGCGGCAGGGCTTGACTTTGCCGTGCTTTACGACTTCCCCGCGATCAAGGACATGCCCCCCGTGCAATTTATCGATGACATTTTGATCGGTGAGTGTAACGCAAAAATGCTGGTATGCGGATTTAACTACTCCTTTGGCGCACGCGGTGCCGGCACCCCAACCGATCTTTTAAAGCACTTTGGTTCAAAAAGCGACCACTCGCTTTCAGTGATGCCCCCCGTTACAGACGGACCCTATACGGTGAGCTCAAGCTTGATTCGCGCCATGCTACAGGGCGGACACCCCGACGATGCCGCGCGTCTGCTCGGCCGTCCCTACTCACTTTCGGGCACTGTAAAGGACGGACGCCGACTGGGGCGTACCATGGGACTGCCAACCGCAAACCTCACATTCCCTGCCGGCGGACTGGTACCGATGCACGGTGTATACGCAGTAACCGTAAAAATAGGAAAGCGCACCTACACGGGCATTTGTAACATTGGCGTGCGCCCAACGGTGAACGACGGCAAGGACGTAAACTGCGAAACCTTTATTTTTGATTTCAAGGGCGATCTTTACGGCAGAAGCCTTGAGGTATTCTTCTTGCGTTTCTTACGCGAAGAACAAAAATTTAAGGATCTCGCCGCGCTGGAAGCGCAAATTCGATGCGATATTGAACGTGCAAAGAAGCATTTTGGGTAAAATTTATCCGTAGGAAAAGCACGGCGGAGTGAAGGCTCACTCCGCCGTGCTTTTTGCTGTTTTCCAAAATTTATTTTTATTTTTCCAAAATTCGACATTATTTTTACATTTTTGCACCGATGTTGCTTTCTTTTTTCAAATTTTCGCGTTGGTTAGCCGATCGTTATTTGGATATCGCCTGTATCTGTTGTGATTTCACATTTGCCACCCACAGTCCCTTGCGGTATTTTTGTTCCGCCTGTATTGGTTTTAACAACAAAGGTTTTATCCGTAAGGAGCCTCCCCTCCACATCACCTGTTGAGGTTTGTATCACGATCTCGGCGGCATCGCAAGCGTTAAGCTCAACATCACCTGTGCTTCTTATAATGGATAGCTGCTCTGAAACGATCACGCCCTTGAGAGAAATATCGCCCGTGTCCCCACTGGTAGAAAGGCTTTTACAGGAAAATTGCTCCAACTCCACTTCACCGGTGTCAACTCCAATGGATGCATCACCCGTACAAGTGACGCCCAGCGCCTCTATCTCGCCTGTAGATGTCGAAATTTCAAGCGTGCCCGTGGCAACACCGGAAACACAAACGTCGCCCGTGGTGGTTTTTATTTTCAGACTTGCCGTGGGAGAGGCTTGGCAAATGACGTCGCCCGTGCTAAGAGAAACATCAAGGCTCTCAAGCAGGATCTCCTTTGCAATCTTCACATCGCTCGTATCTGCCCTTACGGTAAGCGACCCATACGCACCCTTTGGCAAAAAAACGGTGATTTTCAGTTGGTTTCCAAAGCCTATACCGATATGCTCATACCACGCGCGTGTATCAGACACCTCAACAACAAGCGTGCCGTCCTTCACCGAAGCCTTGTGCTTCACATTTTCCTGCTCGTAGCATTCTATCTTGGTAATTTCACCCTCGGTTTGTACAAACAGGACATCGGCAGTATCCGCCAAAACAGATATATTACTGTAGCTTTCGGCGATCTCGTGCGTTGTTTTTTCATATTTCACGGTTGAAAACCTTGAAAAATCAAAGCCCGCTGCCGCAAGTGCGCCAAAGAACACCGCACATCCTAAGAGCACGAGCGCCGTGCCCACAGAAAGCCAAAGTATTGTTTTCTTACGCATCGTCACGCCCTCCCTTCAAAATCAGGCATTTCACACCAACGATACACTTTTTGACAAGTGAAAAAGTTCCCTTGGTTGCCACATTGCTCGCGTAAAACATAAAAATCGAAAGCCCGGCGCACACAAGAGCTGCGCCAAACAGCCCGGCACCTGCAACACCGTTTCTAAAGAAGAACAAAATAATCCCTGCCAATGCACCGCCAACGCCGCAAGCAGCAAGCGATGCGCCCGTTGCCCATAGGGAAACAAGCACCGAAACGGCGCAGGCAAAGATCCCCAGCACCACGCTAAAGCCGCCAAGCAAAAGTGAAAGCCAAAGCGGTGAACCGAGTGCCAAAAGCAGGATCTCCCAGCCGCGCAGTCCCCTTTTCGGCTTTATTTTTTCCTTCACCAAAGAGCCAAGCGGTATTTGCGACAGGATCTCGCGCACCACATCGTCAAGCGAGCCAACGGCAAGGACAGCTTCCTCCTCACTCGCCCCCTCCTCGATGCGGTCATCGATCATCTCACCGTAAAATTCGGCGCGCGCATCGATCTCGTTTTGGGGCAACCCCACAAGTCTTAGCTTTAGGCTCGCGATAAATTCTTGCTTATTCAAAGTGCCTCATCTCCCCTCGTTACAAATTGATACATTGACATCACCTCGCGCCACTCGCGCTTAAATTCCAAAATGCGCGCCCTGCCGCCCTCGGTGATGCGGTAATATTTGCGAAGCCTGCCACCGTGCTCTACCGCCTCCACCGTCAAAAGCCCCGAAACCTCAAGGCGCTTTAGGATCGTGTAAAGCGTCGATTCCGACATTTCGATATAGGGCTTCATATCCTTGATGATCTTGTAGCCGTAGGACGCCTCGTTTTTGATCGCAGCCAGTACGCAAACGTCAAGCAATCCCCGCTTCAGTTGAATATCCATACCATACCTCCCCTCACGCAATACATCATATCACGAAGTATTAGGAATGTCAAGTGTTTTTTGAATTTTTTTATTAAATTCGCAACTTGACAAAAATGCCGTTTTTTGATATAACGAGATTGTAGCAAAATAAGGAGATCTTCTTATGACGAACCGCAAAAAAATAGCAGGATCGGCAATCGCCATGTTTTGCGCCTTGCTCCTTGGGCTTGGCGCGTTTTTCGGTATACGCGCATACCAAAACCGCGATTGGCAATTTACAGTAGCCGATACCCTGCCCGACGGCGAGGGCAAAAGTGCCACAGTCATTCTGCTTGGTGGCCAGTCAAACGCCTCGGGATGCAGCCGTGACGACTACTTAAAGAAAAACGTTTCCGCCGAAAAATACGCGGAGTACGAAGCAGGCTATGACAACGTATATATCAATTATTACGCCACGGGCACAAATGAATCACGCGCGTTTGTCAAATGCGCCACAAAGCAAGGCGAGCGCATTGATTTTGAGGGCTTTGGCCCCGAGCTCGGCCTTGCCGAAAAGCTGCACGCCGAGCGCCCTAACGAAACCTTCTTTATCATTAAGTGTGCATGGGGCGGCACAGACCTTTTTGGGCAGTGGCTCTCTCCCTCCAGCGACGGTGAAACGGGCGAGCTGTATAAAGCGTTTGTGAAATACGTCAAGACGAGCATTAAATATCTGCGGTCAAAGAATTACGATGTAAAAATTGAGGCGATGTGCTGGATGCAGGGCGAATCTGATTCCTTTTCAACCGAGCATGCCACAGGGTATGCCCAGCACCTGCGTAATCTCATCGCAGATATTCGCGATGAGTTTTCGCGCTACGCCGCCGATGACGGCATTGCATTTATTGATGCGTGCATTGCTGACAACCCCGTATATTGGGTCTTTTGCGATATGGTCAATGCCTCAAAGCAGCAGGTGGCGGGCGACTCACCCTTAAACGTGTTGATCGATACAAACGCCGAGGGGCTGACCACCAAAAACGAGCCTGAAGAAAACCCCGACCAAGCGCATTACGACGCGTTAAGTGAAATCAAGCTCGGGCATTTGTTTGGCACGGAAGTGCTGAAATTTTGCGAGTAAATAACAGTAAAGGCAGGGCGTTTGCCCTGCCTTTTTGACAATATAATAAATGCGGCATATTTTGCGCCGCTTTATTGGTGTGCATCTTTCACTCGTGTTCTCGTTCCCCCTATTTGCCACGCAAAAAAAGGCACCCGATTGGGTGCCTTTTTGCGTGGCGGAGAGAGAGAGATTCTGAACTCTACCGAAACGCTACGCGTTTCGCCTTGAAGATTCGCCACAGAACTACCAAATGTCATTCTTTTGCTTGAATCTTCCACTCGTGTTCTCATTCCCCCTCTTTGCCACGCACAAAAGGCACCCGATTGGGTGCCTTTTTGCGTGGCGGAGAGAGAGAGATTCGAACTCTCGGAAGGGTATTAGCCTTCACACGATTTCCAGTCGTGCGCCTTAGACCAACTCAGCCATCTCTCCGTGCGACCTATATATCATACCAAAGAAAACGGGGATTGTCAAGAGGTTTTTGAAATTTTTTCGGTGTTTTTTGTGCAATTTTCATCTTAGTGTGACAAACTATATATTGACATAATTTATATTAAATGTTATACTATTTTTTGTATATTCATTGTCGTTTTTGAGGTTTTATAGTATGATCATTACAGATTTTCTTGAAAGCAATGCGAGGCAGTTTCCCGATGATGTGGCGCTGGTTGAGATCAACCCTGCCGAAAAGGAAACCAGACGCATGACCTGGCGCGATTACGAGCTGGTTGAGCCTACCCTGCGCGCCCCCTACTACCGTCGAGAGATCACTTGGCGTGTATTCGACGAAAAGGCGAACCGCTTTGCAAACGCGCTGACCGCACGCGGTATTGGCAAGGGTGACAAGGTTGCCATTTTGCTGATGAACTGCATTGAATGGCTACCGATCTATTTCGGTATCCTTAAAACCGGTGCGCTTGCCGTGCCGCTGAACTTCCGTTACGCCGCAAGCGAAATTACATATTGCCTTGAGCTTGCCGAAGCCGATGCTTTGGTATTTGGTCCTGAATTTATCGGGCGTGTAGAGGAGATTGCCGATGCGATCAGCCAAAACCGCTTGCTGATCTACGCAGGCACGGGCTGCCCCTCTTTTGCCGAGGATTATGCCGAGATGACTGCCGAGTGCTCGGGCGTTTACCGCACGCCTCCCCTCACCGAGGACGATGATGCCGCCATTTATTTTTCCTCGGGCACAACGGGCTTCCCCAAAGCGATCTTACACACGCACCGTGCCCTCGTGCACGCCTGCCGCGTGGAGCAAAATCATCACAGCCAAACGCGTGATGACGTATTCCTTTGCATCCCCCCTCTTTACCACACAGGTGCAAAAATGCACTGGTTTGGCAGCCTTCTTTCCTGCTCAAAGGCGGTTATTTTAAAGGGCACTTCCCCTGAAACGATACTGCGTGCCGCCTCTGAGGAGCATTGCTCTATCGTATGGCTGCTGGTGCCGTGGGCTCAGGATATTCTTGCTGCACTTGACAGCGGCAAGCTAAAGCTTTCGGATTATGACCTTAGTAACTGGCGTCTGATGCACATTGGCGCACAGCCCGTTCCCAAGAGCCTCATTCGCCGCTGGAAGGAATACTTTCCGCACCACGATTACGACACCAACTACGGCTTATCCGAGTCGATCGGTCCCGGTGCCGTGCACCTTGGCGTTGAAAACGTACACAAGGTAGGCGCTATAGGCAAAGCGGGCTTTGGCTGGGAAACCAAAATCACCGATGCCGAGGGGCAAGCGGTTGCACGCGGCGAGGTTGGCGAGCTTTGTCTGCGCGGACCCGGTGTGATGAAATGCTATTACAACGACGAGGCGGCAACTGCCGCGACACTGCGTGACGGGTGGCTTTGCACGGGCGATATGGCAACGGAGGATGAGGACGGCTTTATCTTCCTTGTTGACCGCAAAAAAGACGTGATCATCACGGGCGGTGAAAACCTTTACCCCGTACAGATCGAGGACTTCCTTTCCGGCTTTGACAAGATCAAGGATGTTGCCGTGATTGGCTTGCCCGATGCACGTCTTGGTGAGATCGCGGTTGCCGTGATCGAGCTAAAGGAAGGTGTTAGCTGCACCGAGGAGGAGATCATGGAGTTTTGTCAAAATCTGCCTCGCTATAAGCGTCCCCGCAAGCTGATCTTTGCAAAGGTACCTCGTAACCCCACCGGCAAGATCGAAAAGCCGAAGCTCCGCCAGATCTACGGCGGCGAGCGTTTGGTTGCTGCACAAAATAACGGCTAAATATATCACAACAAAAAGGAACTGTGTTTATGAAAAAACTAATGATCGGCAACGAAGCCGTTGCCAGAGGTCTTTACGAGGGCGGCATTGGGCTTGTTTCGAGCTATCCCGGCACCCCCTCTACCGAAATTACTGAATTTTTGGCTACATACGACGATATTCACAGTGAGTGGGCACCCAACGAAAAGGTTGCCGCCGAGGTTGCCTTCGGTGCCTCGCTTGGCGGTATGCGTACCGCTTGCGCCATGAAGCACGTCGGTCTTAACGTTGCCGCCGACCCCCTTTTCACCCTTTCTTATACGGGCGTAACGGGCGGTATGGTGATCTGCGTTGCAGACGACCCTGCCATGCACTCCTCGCAAAACGAGCAGGATTCGCGCCACTACGCAATTGCCGCTAAGGTGCCGATGCTCGAGCCTGCGGACTCCGCTGAAGCACTTGCCTTCTCTCGCGATGCCTTTGTCCTCTCAGAGCAGTTTGACACCCCTGTGCTCCTGCGCATGTGCACGCGTGTGGCACACAGCCAGTCGGTGGTTGAGCTTGGCGAGCGCGTGAGCGTTGAAACCAAGCCTTACGTAAAAAACGGTGCAAAATATATCATGATGCCCGGCAACGCCAAGAAGCGCCACCCCTTTGTGGAGGAGCGCACCAAGGCACTTGCCGCATACGCCGAGAATTGCCCCTTCAACCGCGTTGAAATGGGCGGGACCGAGATCGGCATTATCACCTCAGGCACGTGCTATCAGTACGTCAAAGAGGTGTTTGGCAACAGCGTATCTGTTCTAAAGATCGGTATGCCCTACCCTCTGCCCGAAAAGCTTTTCCGTGATTTTGCGACAAGCGTCAAGAAGCTTTACGTCATTGAGGAGCTTGACGGCATTATCGAAGCACACTGCCAGTCGCTTGGTCTTAACGTGATCGGCAAGGAGCTTTTCTCTCCCATTGGTGAGTACTCGCAAAGCTCGATCCGTGCGGCATTCGGGCTGGAGGCACCGAAATCTACCGCCCTTGACGAGGCACTCCCCATGCGCCCCCCGATGATGTGTGCAGGCTGCCCGCACCGAGGCATATACTACACGCTTGCAAAAAACAAGGTAACCGTGATCGGCGACATTGGTTGCTACACGCTTGGCGCACAGCCCCCTCTCTCGGCAGTGGACAGCACTCTTTGCATGGGTGCATCGGTGTCGGGCGTGCACGGCTTCAACCTCGCGCAAGGTGAAAGTGCCGAGAAAAAGACCGTTGCCGTGATCGGCGACTCGACCTTTATGCACTCGGGCATGACGGGGCTTGTTAATATCGCTTACAACGCCTCGAACTCCACGGTGATCATTCTTGACAACTCGATCACCGGCATGACAGGGCACCAGCAAAACCCCACAACGGGTTACAATATTAAGGGCGATCCTGCTGCAAAGGTAGATCTTGAGGCACTGTGCCGCGCACTGGGCATCAACCGCGTGCGCGTAGTCGATCCTTACGATCTTGCGGCATGTGATGTGGCGATCAAGGAGGAGCTGGCGGCAGCGGAGCCCTCTGTGATCATTTCCCGCCGCCCCTGCGTGCTTTTGAAATCGGTAAAAACCGCACCTGCCCTTCATGTAAACGAGGACAAGTGCAAGAAGTGCAAGAGATGCGCTACGCTCGGCTGCCCCGCGATCAGCATTAAGGGCGGCAAAGCCTCGATCGATGCAACGCTTTGCGTTGGCTGCGAGGTTTGCGTTGGACTTTGCAAATTCGATGCCATTGAAAAAGGAGGTAACGCCAAATGAAAACCACAAATATTATGATCGTTGGCGTGGGCGGACAGGGTAGCCTGCTTGCCTCTAAGCTCCTTGGCTCGCTTTTGCTTGACGAGGGCTATGACGTAAAGGTTTCCGAGGTGCATGGCATGAGCCAGCGCGGCGGTAGCGTTGTCACTTACGTAAAATTCGGCGAGAAGGTCTATTCCCCCATTATTACCGAGGGTGAGGCAGACTACATCCTCTCCTTTGAAAAGCTTGAGGCTGCACGTTGGGCATCTTGCCTCAAGGAAGGCGGCAGAATTATCGTAAACACCCAGCAGATCGACCCGATGCCCGTTCTCATCGGCAACGCTTCCTACCCCGAAGGGGTGCTGGATGCGCTGACCGCTAAGGATATTTCCGTGGATGCGCTTGATGCTCTTGCGATTGCAAACGATGCAGGCAGTGCGAAGGCAGTTAACATCGTACTGCTCGCACGCCTTGCAAAACTCCTTGATATCCCTTACGAAAAGTGGCTTGCCGCTATCGAGAAGAATGTAAAGCCGCGTTTTGTTGAACTCAATCAAAAGGCTTTTTCAATCAGCTACAACAAATAAATTGAACGAAAGGGTCAAAAAGTCATGGAAAAGCGTTATTATCAACCCGAGATCGAAACAATGCCGCGCGAGCAGCTGAAAGCCCTGCAATCCGAAAAGCTGGTAAAGCAGGTAAAGCACGTGTGGGAGCACTGCCCCCCCTATCGCAAAAAAATGGAAGAAAAGGGTGTAACGCCCGATGATATTAAGGGCATTGAGGATCTTTACAAGCTTCCGTTTGTCACAAAGAGCGATCTGCGCGACACCTACCCTTACGGTATGCTTGCCGCGCCGCTTTCCGATTGTGTACGTATCCAATCGACATCGGGCACAACGGGCAAGCGCGTAATTGCTTATTATACCCAAAAGGATGTTGACCTTTGGGAGGATTGCTGCGCACGCGCTATTGTGGCTGTCGGCGGCACAAAGGAAGATGTTGTGCAGGTTGCCTACGGCTACGGCCTGTTTACAGGCGGTGCGGGACTCCACGGCGGCTCACACAAGGTGGGGTGCTTAACACTGCCCATGTCGAGTGGCAACACCGAGCGACAGATCCAGTTTATGATGGATCTGAGATCCACGCTTCTTTGTTGCACCCCTTCCTACGCGGCTTACCTTGGCGAAGCATTGAAGGAAGCGGGCTACACTCCTGAAGATAATGCCCTAAAGGCAGGCATTTTCGGCGCCGAGCCCTGGACCGAGGAAATGCGCCGCGATATTGAGGCAAGCCTTGGCATTAAGGCTTACGATATTTACGGACTCACGGAAACCTCCGGCCCCGGTGTAGCCTTTGAATGTGAAGCACAAAAGGGCATGCACATCAATGAGGACCACTTCCTCGCCGAGATCATTGACCCCGATACGGGCGAGGTTTTGCCCGAGGGCAGCCGCGGCGAGCTGGTATTTACCTCGCTTGACAAGGAGGCATTCCCTCTGCTTCGTTACCGCACCCGTGATATTTGTGTGCTGGATCACACGCCTTGCTCCTGCGGTCGCACGCACGTGCGCATGTCAAAGCCCATGGGCAGAAGCGACGATATGATGATCATTCGCGGCGTAAACGTGTTCCCCAGCCAAATTGAAACCGTTCTTTTAAATGAGGGCTATGCCCCCAACTATCAGATCGTAGTGGACCGTTCAAAGAACAACGATACGCTTGACGTATACGTAGAGCTCTCCCCCGAGCAATTTACCGATACCGTGAGTGGTATTACCGCACGCGAAAAGGCACTGGCAGGCGCAATGCGTACCATGCTTGGCATCGGTGCCGTTATTCATCTGGTTGCCCCCAAAACCATTGCACGAAGCGAAGGCAAGGCTGTTCGCGTGATCGACAAGCGCAAGCTGCACGACTGAAATACCGAAAGGAGATAACGAAATGGCTATCAAACAACTGACCGTATTTGTAGAAAACCGCCAAGGAGCGCTGGTTGAGATCACCGATCTCTTTGCCTCCTACGGCGTAGATATGCGCGCGCTCTCGATTGCCGACACGCAGGATTTTGGCATTTTGCGCGTGATCGTAAACGATACCGCCGAGGCACTCCGCATCCTGCATAGCAAGGGCTATCTTGTGCAGGCAACCGACGTAATTGCCGTAAAGATCTCCGACGCACCCGGAAAGCTTTCCGCCGCCCTGCACGCGCTTAACGTTGCAGGTATTAACGTAGAGTATCTTTACGCCTTCCTTGCACGCACACAACGCCACGCTTACGTGGTACTGCGTGTGGCAGATAACACTGCCGCCTCAAGCGTACTTGAGGAAGCAGGCTTCCATATGGTAAGCGAGGACGACATTAAAAAGCTGTAAAAAGGGGCTGATTCATTTAGCGCCGAACAAAAACACACGAAAAGAAAATAAAAGGAAAACCGCTTTTTCTGTCACAAAAATGGCAGGGAAAGCGGTTTTTAGGTAGAAATTCTTACGAATTTCAATTTTTATGTGTGTTT
>JAFVOQ010000004.1 GCA_017505785.1 Clostridia bacterium | reverse complement strand
TATACTTAAAAAATTTTGTGGATGAACCAGCTTCCCTTATAGAGAAGCAAAATATTAGGCACCGTTGTGCATCGTATCCAATGCCCAATCATGTTTTTACTTTTAATTACAGCAACACTTTTGAGTTGCTGTATGGCAACGCTTCTGTTGAACATGTCCATGGAAATGTTGACAAAGATATTGTTCTTGGAATAAATCCAGATGAACGAGACGAGTTAATGCAATTAGATACTACTTTCATTCAATTCAAAAAATATTTCCAAAGGGTGTTTTTTAAGACGGATGATTCGTATTTGAACAAAATTCAAGCATTGAATCAAACCCGTAAATATGATAACGGCTATTCTTTATATGTTATAGGGCATTCGCTTGATATAACAGATCAAGATATTATTATCGATTTGTTTGATCTGTCAAATAGAATTTTTATTCTTTATCACTCATCCAATGCAGTGAAAACATATATAAAAAATCTTGTGAGCATATTTGGAAAACGGGGATTTGATGATTTAAGAAGAAATAAAAATTTAACTTTTTTAAAACAAGCGGAGATGGAGTGGGAAAATGAGTGAGAATAAGACTCCATTTTTATATTGCACTTTTGAAATTTAACACTTTCTTTTCTGGACTTTCCCGAAAACTTGTGGTATAGTGTGTGCTACCAACATAGGAGGTAGCAAAAATGGCAAAAATCACAGTGAAAGAACTATACTACGGGGAGCGCTACGGCGTGATGGGCGAAGTGTTCAAGGCGATGCTGTTGGTACCAGACAAAACGGTGGACGAGCAAACGCGCTTGGAGCTAGAAATCGTCCGTCAGACGCTGATCGCAGCAGAAAAATGAAACAAAACGGCGACTGCATTGCCGAGAGTGATCTCGGTAGCGCGGCCGCCGTTTTTGCATCGGGAGGTGAGGGGAATGGCTAACATCTTGGAGGAGCTTTAGCGTGGCAACGTTGCGCCTTACGGCAGCGTGCGGCACACACCCGAGGGACCTGTGGGTTATGACGTGATGAAGACCGTGTCCTCGCACCGCGCGCTTGGTTTAAGCCCCGCCATCAAGGCGCTGCTTCTGGAGGAGCGAGAAAAGCAAAAGGAGCGCGCCAAGGTGCTTGGCAACGCGTATTGTCGCAAGGATGCGGACTACGTGTGCCTGAACGCGCTGGGCGAGCTGTCACGCCCGATTACGTGAGCAACCGCTTTGCCACGATCCTGCGGCAGAACGACCTCAAGCACATTCGCTTCCACGACCTGCGCCACTCCTGCGCTTCGCTCCTTGTCGCGCAGGGCGTGCAAATGAAGCTGATTGGGCAGTGGCTGGGTCACAGTAACATCTCCACAACGGCGAACATCATACGAAGTGTGCCACAGTGGACGCCGCCAGCACCGCAGAGTGCGCGATGACCATTGACGAAGCATTGGGGGAGGGGAAATAAACAAAATCCGCACGCCCAAAAGGGCGTGCGGGACTGAATAAGATAGGGTGTTAATTACCTGTTACTAAATTGCTTTTACTGATAATTCTATCAATCGAGGAATGCATCGTATCCGTTTGGCGCAGATATGCTTCAAATTCTGTTATCAGGGCTGTGACGGCTTGATTAAGTTTGCGTTCTATCCCCATAGTTGTTTTTAACACAGCAACGAACGACTCGATCTTTTCGTTTGAACCCTTGATGCTAAGCTGCATATTTCGCAATTGAGAAACCGAATCTCTCAAGCCCTTAAGATTATCGGGCGTTCTCGCATATTTATTGTCTAATAAAGACAAATAACTATTTTCGATAATTTTCCAATAGTTTGCAATTTCTGCGTTGTGCATCTTGATTTGGTTAGCAAGTTTGTCGGTGGGAATGGCTAATTTGCGGCAAATACTTCTAACAAACGATATATCTGTGACGCCACTTTTACTTTTGACACGATTAATATCTTGATTTGCAGCTTCTACAGCGGTATTCAGATCTTGCAATTCATCGGTCATGTGGTTTAACTCATTTGTCAATTTATCGGCATTTTCTTGTATGTCGGCTATATCATCTAAAAAGCCATTTTCTCCTTCGCTTGATTCACCTATGTTTTCACATGGCGGGTTGTCTAATATCTGCGGTGAACTTTCGGGTTTAGCAATGGGAAGGTGGGGAATAAAATCAGATACGGGATTTCCATATTGAATAGAACCATTAATAGCACCTGCTAATAGTTCTTTTAGTTTGTCGATTAGGTTAGGCAACTTATAGAATAATAAACTGTATTCATTCGCGCGATAACTTTTAATATCGAAAGGAAGTTCGCTCAAGTCTTGAGTAATAATAATGACTTTTTTATTCATGGCATGAGCTAATCCTAACTCGTAGAAAACATTTGCGTTTAATCCCGTTAAATCAGCGATAATAACATCCGCGGCATGTATGCCTTCAACAATATCTCGTAAAATATTTTGCTGGTTATCTAAATCACCGGCGTTGTTAAAATCATACTCATCTGCAAATGTGCGTTTGAGTTTTTCGTATAGTGCGAGCAAATCCTCATTAAAAGGAGTTATAACAAATACCTTAGGTTTTGATGACATGTTTTCCTCCAAAATAGTTAGAGAGTGTCTTTTTAAAACATTGTTTCGCAGTGGCTAATTGCTTCACTTATGTGTTTTTCAATTTTTTTGTAAAGATCAATGGTGTCGTAGGATTCGTCTGCATTTTCTGCTTGCTTGCAAATTAAAGTTGCTATTAATTCCGAGATTGTACCGCCAGATAATGCAATCGAGGTGTCTTCAGAAATTAACTCACAGTTTTTAATGATAAAGTTGTTAACACTCATAAATGGCTCCTCTTAAAACATTGAGAACTTTATACAAGTATATCATAGTGGCAATTTGTTGTCAAGTAAATAAGACTCGAGACACGTTGTCTCTAATCACTAAATTTTGCATCCATGTTAAGTTGGAAAAATTGAAAAGAAGATACTCCTGCTAGTGCGGATTTCATTATGAGAATATTAAAAGAATATATAATTGAAGAATGAACCGGAAAAGAATCAGTTGTCGTGAAAAGAAATGTGATACCAAAAAAGGACTGCCCACGAGGGGGGGCAGTCCTTTTTTGGCGGAGGAGGTGGGATTTGAACCCACGCGCCGCGTTAACGGCCTACGAGATTTCGAGTCACGCCTCTTCGACCACTTGAGTACTCCTCCATAAAAATATTAAATTGTCAGAAAAGCATCTTGCAGGAATGTTCGGGAGTCGGCGTCGCCTCTTCGACCCTGTTGCGGTGCCCAAAATTTGTTGCTCGCTGTTCGCTTCGCCAAATTTTGACGCGCAATGTTTGCCAAAGGCAAACTTGCAGTGCTCGGCGATAGCCGAGGACAGGCTGCACACTCGTTCGCCTTCCTTCATCCGCCACCGGCAGCGCTCGCAAACGTCCCCACTTGAGTACTTCTCCAAAATATTATGTTTTGCTTACATTGTGACTCAAAACATGTGTTATTATAGCACATGAAATTGCAAAAAGCAATAGCTTTTTTAAAAAATGCAAAACTTGTTTTGTAAATTTTTGCGGTGATTGAAAAAGTTGATGCAGTTTTGGAAGAAAAGGCAAAGAAAGCAGTGCTTTTATATAAACACCGCCCACCCGTGAGGGTGGGCGGCTTGCCTTTTTTATGATTACTCGGCGTCAGCCTCAGCGTCAGCTTCGGCAACTGCAACTGTTTCGGGGATTTCTTCAACCTTTGTAGCGGATGCCTTGCCGCCGACAAAGCCTGCAAGCAGGCTACCGATATCAATACCGGTAGATTCCTTTACGCCTGCCATGATCTGATCGGCACTGTTCATAACGTCACGCACCAGCTTGGTGGAATTGCCGTCGCCGTACATCACGATCTTGTCAGTCTTAGCAAGGGGAGCAGCGGCGTTTTTCACGACCTCGGGCAGAGCGCAGAGGTACATTTCAAGCACGGAGGCTTCGCCCATTTTCTTCTGTGCCTCGGCCTTCTTTTCGATAGCTTCAGCCTCAGCAAGACCCTTGGCGCGGATACCCTCTGCCTCTTGCTCCATGGCAAAGCGCAATGCTTCTGCCTCGGCACGCTTTGCTTCGGCTGCCTTAACAGCCTCGTACTGGCGCGCATCGGCTTCTCTTTGACGCTTAATGAGTTCAGCCTCGGCTTCTTTCTCGGATTGATACTTCATAGCGTCAGCCTGCTTTTTGATCTCCGCATCCAGACGACGCTCCTGAATGGCGATCTCCTTTTCGGCAAGCTCGGCTTCCTTTTCACGGCGTGCGATATCTGCGTTGGTCTTAGCGATCTCAATGATCTTACGCTGATTTTCCTGCTGAATGGAGTAAGCGGCATCTGCTTCCGCCTTTTTTGTGTCGGCGCGCACCTGCATGTCTGCCTGCTGAACAGCAAGCTCGGCATTCTGCTCGGCGATCTTCTTTTCTGCCTCTACCTTTACGGCGTTTGCCTCCTGCTGTGCATTGGAGGTGGCGATAGCAATATCTCTTTGGGCGTTTGCCTTCGCGATCTGGGCGTTCTTGCGGATCTGCTCCACGTTGTCGATACCCATATTTTCGATCGTGCCGGCACCGTCCTTAAAGTTTTGAATATTGAAGTTTACGACCTCAATACCCAGCTTTTCCATATCGGGAACCACGTTTTCGGTGATCTTTTTGGCAACGCCCTGGCGGTCTTGAACCATTTCTTTCAGGCCTACCGAGCCCACGATCTCACGCATGTTACCCTCAAGCACCTGGGTGACAAGTGTGATCAGCTCCTGTCTGTTTTTGCCAAGCAGGGATTCCGCTGCGCGCTTTAAAAGCTCGGGATCAGAAGAAATTTTGATGTTGGCAACACCGTCAACCGAAACGTTGATAAATTCGTTGGTGGGCACTGCTTCAGATGTTTTTACGTCTACCTGCATAACACTCAAGGAGAGCTTATCTACACGCTCGAAAAAGGGAACGCGCCAACCGGCTTTACCGATCAAAATGCGTTTTTTTCCAAGACCCGAAATGATGTAAGCGGTATCGGGCGGGGCTTTGAGATAGCCGAAAATGACGAAGAGCAGAAGTAGTACGCCTACTGCAATTCCGATAAATACAAATGGCATAATTGTATCCTCCTAAGGGTTAAAGTATCGATAAAGCAATATGCAGGGGCCCTTACCGGCAGCACATCCCTTATCGTGATTTAATTGTAACACGATTTGGAAAATAATGCAACACACAAGAGGGGCAATCTAATACAATCTATGCACAAAAAAGAGTATGGCTGTTATAAAACCATACTCTTTCGTTCATTTTTATGCATTTTTCTTCGGTTTTTGCGAAAAATGGGGCATTTTCATATTTTAGATGTCGGCATCCTTGATATATTCACTGCCGTGCTCGGCAATAAACACCTTGCGCTCGGCAAGATTGTCGCCCATAAGGACGTCAAACATATATTCGGTGCGTGCCACATCTGCGGGCTCTACGGAGATCAGGCGTCTTGTTGCGGGGTTCATAGTGGTCTGCCACATCATTTCGGGCTCGTTTTCACCAAGACCCTTGGAGCGTTGCAGGGTGTATTTTTTACCCTCGGCCTCCAGCCTTTTGAGAATGTCTGCCTTTTCAAATTCGTTGTAGGCAAACAGGATCTCATCCTTGGTTGTGATCTCAAACAGGGGCGATTCTGCAATAAAGACCTTTTTCTCCTGCAACAGGGTAGGGAGCAAGCGATAGAACAAGGTGAGGAGCAGCGTGCGGATCTGGAAGCCGTCCTCATCGGCATCGGTACAAATGATGATCTTTGACCAGCGGAGCTGCGATAGATCAAAGCGATTGAGGTCGCCCTTGATCTTGCCGTCGATCTCCACACCGCAGCCGATCACACGCAAAAGGTCTGTGATGATGTCGTTCTTGAAAATGCGGTCGTAGCTTGCCTTCACGCAGTTGAGCGTTTTTCCGCGCACGGGAATAATAGCTTGAAATTCGGGGGAGCGCCCAAGCTTACAGGAGGTAAGCGCCGAATCACCCTCCACGATGTAGAGCTCACGCACATCGGGGTCCTTGGAACGGCACCCCACAAATTTTTCTACGCGGTTGGCAATGTCAATGGTGCCCGTCAGCTTCTTTTTGATCTCAATGCGTGCCTTGTCTGCATTTTCACGGCTGCGCTTGTTGATGAGCACCTGATTGGCAAAGATCTCTGCCTCGGTGGGGTGCTCCACCAAATAAAAATTCAACTGCTGGCGCAGGAAATCACGCAAGGCCTCGTAAATAAAGGAGTTCGTGATCGACTTTTTGGTTTGGTTTTCGTAGGAGGTGAGGGTAGAGAAGCTGTTGATTACGAGGAACAGGCAGTCACGCACGTCCTCAAAGGCGATGCTTTTCTCGCCCTTGTTGTATTTGCCGTTGCCCTTGAGATAGGCATCCATTGCCGCAACAAAGGCAAGCTTTACTGCCTTGTCGGGTGAGCCGCCATGCTCAAGAAAGCTTGAGTTGTGGTAGTATTCGGTCGCGGTTACCGTGTTGGAAACGCAAAAGGAGATGTCAGCCTTCAGCTTGTAATCCGCCTTGTCGTCGCGGTCGCGCCCCTTTGTTTCAAGGTGCCACAGCACGGGCTCGGTTTTGGCGGTGTCACCCACGCGCTCGGTGATATAATCGGAAATGCCGTTTTTGTAAAGAAAGCTTTGCTCGGTAAATTTGCCGTCTTGCTCCTGCAAGCGAAGCTTGAAGGTGATACCGGGGTTGACCACCGCCTGGCGGTGCATGGTATCCACAAAGAATGCGTGCGGAATTTTAATATCGGTAAAGACCTCAAGATCGGGCCGCCAGCGGATCACGGTACCCGTGCGACGCTCCTTCTTTTCAAGCGCGCGGCTTTGCAGCTCGGTTTTCGGCTCGCCCTTCTCAAAGGAAATGGTATGCACCTCGTTGCCGTCAAAGGACTCTACCTGCATATATTCAGAGGAATACTGTGTGGCGCACGCGCCAAGGCCGTTGAGACCAAGAGAATACTCGTAAGCCGCATCCCCCTTGTTGTTTTCGTATTTGCCGCCCGCATAAAGCTCACAGTAAATAAGATCCCAGTTCCAACGCCCCTCTTTTTCGTTGTATCCGAGTGGCACGCCGCGTCCGCGGTCGTCCACCTCGATCGAATGATCGTTAAAGGCGGTTACGGTAATGATATTGCCGTGCCCCTCGCGCGCCTCGTCAACCGAGTTTGAGAGAATTTCAAAAAAAGAATGTTCACAGCCCTCAAGTCCGTCAGAACCGAAAATAACGCCCGGGCGTTTTCTTACACGGTCTGCACCCTTTAAGGCGGTGATACTGTCATTGCCGTAGCTTTTTGCGGAAGTTTTTGCAGCCATTACATGCTCCTTTTTCTCTGCTTTTTACAAGGGATAGTGTTCTTATCTTTCACATTGTACCATATCTTGTGGATTTTGTAAAGTGTCACCAAGATTTTTTTAAATATTCACCAAAAAAACACCGCTACCCCTTGCACGCGGGTGGGCAAATCTGTATAATATACTATGGATACGCCTATTTTATATTATAATGAGGTGATCCGATGACTCTTGAAGCATTTTGTAAGACCCCCTCACATTTTTCTGTGGCACTGCTTGGCTTTGGGCGCGCCAATCGCGCGGTGCTGGCGTGGCTGAGGGAAAGAGGTGCCACCGCCACGGTATATACCGAGGCACCCTTGCCCTCTGATGTGGAAGCGAGCTGTGCGGGGTTGGGCATTGCCTTTCACGTGGGGGCTTTCCCAACAGTGTTTGGGGAGCAGGCGCTGATACGCTCTCCCGGTATTCGCCCCGATATCCCTGCGATTTTGCATTCTGTTGCGGCAGGTGCGCTGCTTTTGAGCGAGGTTGAGCTGTTGATGGCACAGCTCCCCTGCAGGTGCATTGGCATTACGGGCAGTGACGGAAAGACCACCACGGCAAATCTTACAGCCGCCCTGCTCGGTGCGGCGGGACACCGCGTGTGGCTTGGCGGTAACAACGGCACGCCCCTTTTACCTGCGGTATCGCAAATACATGCAAGCGATATTGCCGTCTTGGAGCTTTCCAGCTTTCAGCTTATGACGGCGCGCCGTGCGCCAGAGGTGGCGGTGATCACCAATATCACCCCCAATCACCTCAACTGGCATACCGATATGACGGAATACAGGGCGGCGAAGTGCCGCATTTTTGCCGCCGATACGCGCCTTGTGCTAAATGGCGAAAACGCGCTCACGCGCGAGATCGGACAGAGAAGAGCCGGAAATGCGATCTTTTTTTCGTCGTTGGCAAAGGGGGCTGAATTTGCCAACGATATTGTTGCTGGCAGCGGTGCGGTGTATACATCCGAGAATGATATTATCGTGGCGGAAAGAGGCGCGCAGCGCGCGTTTTCCTGTCTTTCCTCCTTTCGCTTGCCTGGCGTGCACAATCTTGAAAACCTGCTTGCCGCCATTGGTGCGACAGCACCGTTTCTTGACGACGCTGCGCCGCAAGCGGCACTGCGGGATTTTCGCGGCGTCGCGCATCGCCTGCAGTATGTTGATACGGTGCGTGGGGTAACCTATTATAACAGCTCCATTGATACCTCGCCCACCAGAACTGCCGCGGCACTTGCCGCGCTTGACGCGCACCCCTTGGTGATTGTGGGCGGTAGGGGAAAGGGGATATCGTTTGCCCCCTTGGCAACGGCACTTGCGGCACACGCCAAGGCTGTTTATCTTTACGGTGAGGCAGCGGCAGAGATCGCTGCGGTGCTGGATCCCAAGCTTCCACACTGGGTATTCTCTCGCTTTGCCGATGCCTTTTTTGCGGCTGCCGATGCTGCCGATGAGGGTGATACCGTTTTACTTTCACCGGCGTGTACCGCGTTTGGTGAATTTCGTGACTTTGAAGAAAGAGGCGAGGCCTTTTGCCGGTTGGTAGAGGGGCTTGCCTAGGGTTTCACGAGTATTTTAACGTGGCAACGACCTAAATTTGTCCGGCAAAATCGTGTTCGGACTTGTCGGTTGTGCCTAGCCGCAGGGCTTATGGGTTCGACTCCCGTGCGGCTAAGAAAGGATATAAAATTTTGGAACTGAAGCAATTCATTTGTGCCCTTGCGGATCTGATGAGCATCACGGGCTACGAAAGCTATGACAGAGATCGGCTCCTTGCTTTGATGCAGGGCTTTGACGAGAGCTACACCGATACTGTCGGTAATCATGTGTTTGTCCGTCGGTCGGGCAAGAAAAATGCGCCGAAAATTCTCATTGATACGCATTTTGATGAGATCGGCATGCTGGTAACCGATATAAAGGAGGGCGGATTCCTTACGGTAACCTCGGTGGGCGGCCTTGATGTACGCACGCTTTCCTCCGCACGCGTGCGCGTGTACGGCAAAGAGGTGATCGATGCCGTTGTATCCTCAACGCCCCCGCATTTGTCGGGTGATGAAAAAAAGCTGCCCCGCACAGAGGAGCTTTTGATCGACACGGGTTACCCCACCGAGGAGCTGCGCGAATTGGTGCGTATCGGCACCCCCGTTGGTTTTTATCCCATGTATCGCACGCTTGCGGGCGGCAGACTCACGGGTAAGGGGCTTGATAATAAGGCATGCGCTGCCATTGCCGCGGCGGCACTGCTGGAGATCCCTGCCTCGCAGCTTGCGGGCGATGTCTATTTGTTACTTTCGGTACATGAGGAAACCGATCACATCGGTGGCACTGCCGTTGGCGGCTTTGCCCTTATGCCGGATTATGCCATGGTGATCGATGTCAACCTTGGATATATGAGTGGTGCTGAGCGCCGCGATTGCGTGGAAATGGGCAAGGGCCCCTCTGTTGCACGCAGTGCTATTGTTGACCGTCGCCTAACGGCGATGACCGAGGCACTTGCTACTAGGGAAAATATCCCGTGGCAGATCGCTGTTGAGCCAAAGAGCACGGGCACGAACACCGAGGCACTGCATTTGGTTGGGGCAGGCATTTCGGTGGTAGATGTGGGGCTGCCCCTTACCGCCATGCACACGTACCAAGAGGTTTTGGATATGAGGGACGCCGATGCGCTCAAAAGGTTGGTAGAGGCATTTGTGACCGACAAAGAGATCGCGGAGGTGTTTGCGGTATGACAAGCGGTGTAAAACTGATCGAAAAGCTTGCGCTTGCCTTTGGGCCCTCGGGGTGCGAGGGCGAGGTGGAAGGACTGATCCGCGCCGAGCTTGCGGGTGTACCTGCGGAGCTGATGACGGACCGTATGGGCAATCTTACAGCACATTTGCCCGGCCCCGTGGGGGCACCGCGCGTGCTGCTTTCGGCGCACATGGACGAGGTCGGCTTTATGATCACAGAGATCGAGTCAAACGGCTTTCTTCGCTTTGCCACGCTTGGCGGCATTGACCCCCGTGTGCTGGTTGGCAGACCCGTCACGCTTGGCAATGAAACGAAGCGTGCGTTGGGTGTGATCTCGCAAAAGGGTATTCATTTTCAAACCGCTGAGGAGCGCAGTAAAATGCCGCAGCTCAAGGATATGTATATCGACATCGGTGTTAGCAGTCGCGAGGAGGCGGAGCACTACGTGTCGCTTGGCGATTTTGGCACCTTTGACACACCCTTCCTGCCCTTTGGCAAGGACAAGGCGTTCCTTTCCGGCAAGGCACTTGACGACCGCGTTGGCTGCGCCGTGCTGATCGAAGTGCTGCGCGCCGTTTCGGACAAACACCTGCCGCTTGATCTGTGGTTTGCCTTCACCGTGCGAGAGGAGCTTGGTATTTCGGGTGCTGCCGTGGTGGCAAATCGCGTGTCACCCGACGTGGCATTTGTCATTGAAACCACTGCAATGGCAGATCTGCCCGATGTGCCCGCCGCACGCCGTGTGGCAGATATTGGTGCGGGCGGGGTGCTCTCGTTGCTGGATAAAGGCACGATCTATGACCGTGCGCTTATCGACCGAGCACTGCATATTGCAGGGGAGAAGAATATCCCCGTGCAGGTAAAGCGTTATGTATCGGGCGGCAACGATGCCAAGCATATTCACCAGTCGGGCGTTGGCGTGCGTTGCCTTGCGCTCTCCGCCCCCACACGTTATTTGCATGCACCCGTTACGGTGGCAAAATACAGTGATATTGAGGCAATGACAGCACTGCTTACGGCAATGCTTGAAAATGCGTAAGAAAGGGAATTTTATGTATCAAACCTTAAAAAAGCTGCTCCCCTCCACCCCTTCGGTTTCGGGACGTGAGCAGAGCATTCGGGATATCATCAAGGATCTTATGGCTTCTCTTTGCGATGAGATGCACACCGACCCAATGGGAAATCTCATCTGTCTTAAAAAGGGCAACGCGCAAGCACCTCGCAAGATACTGCTTGCCGCACACATGGATGAGATCGGCTTTATCGTTAATTTTATTGAGGATAACGGTTATTTGCGCGTAGCACCCATAGGCGGCATCGATTATACGGCTGCGGCGGGATCTGTGGTCGTGTTTGAAAACGGCATGCGCGGTGTGCTGGTGCCCGAGGGTGACGTCAAAAAGGACGAAGCACCCAAATGGGATAAGTGCTATGTGGATATTGGCGCAAAAAGCCGCCGTGAGGCAGAGAAAAAGCTTAAGATCGGCGATTGCTGTGCGCTTTGCGCAAGCCTTGTGCGACTCATGGACAACCGCGTATGCGGCCGTCCGCTTGATGACCGTGTGGGGTGTGCCGTCATGATCGAGATCGCACGCCGTATGAACGCCCCCGCGGACGATATTTATTATGTCTTTTCGGTGCAGGAGGAGGTCGGCTGTCGCGGTGCACGCCCTGCCGCCTTTGGCATTGCACCCGATATCGCACTTATTTTTGATGTGACCGCCACGGGCGATGCACTTTCTGCGCCTGCCATGGCAGTAAAGCTTGGCGGCGGTGTTGCCGTGAAGATCAAGGATAAATCGGTTATTTGCGATGCGGCACTGGTTGATGAGCTGCTGTCGCTTGCCAAGGAAAAGGGGATCATGGCGCAATGCGAGATCCTTACCTTTGGGGGCACGGATACCTCTGCTGTGCAAATGACGGGGCTTGGTTGCCGTGCGGGTGCGCTTTCCTTGCCCTGCCGCTATATCCATACAGGTGTGGAAATGCTTGATATGGGAGATGTCAAGGCGGCGGTTCAGCTTGGCGTTGCTTACCTCGGAGGTGAATTGAAATGAAATTTTCCCCCTTCCTGTTAGAGCTTGCCGATCAGGCAGAAGCGGCTCTTGCGCCGCAATTTTTAAGACTTTCAAGGATATCGCATCATAATACCGCGCGTGTCATGGAGGCGTTTGCCGCGCACCATGTCGATGCCGCCTGCTTTAACGGCAGCAGCGGCTATGGCTATGACGACCGCGGCAGGGAAGTGCTTGACCGCATTTTTGCCGATGTCATGGGTGCTGAGGCGGCGTTTGTGCGCCACAGCATTGCAAACGGCACACAGGCACTCGCAATCGGTCTTTTCGGGCTTTTGCGTCCCGGGGACATCCTGCTTTCGGTGGCGGGTAAGCCCTACGATACCCTTGGTGAGGTCATTGGTATTGAGGGTGATGCCGGCAACGGCTCGCTTGCCGATTTCGGCGTCTGCTATCGGCAGATCGAATTGAAGGATAGCAAAACGCTGGATCTTGATGCCATTACCGCGTTCCTGCGGGGGGCCGAGGGCGCACGTGTGAAGGTCTGCTTTATTCAGCGCTCCAAGGGGTATCTTAACCGCCGCACGCTGACTGTGGATGAGATTGGTGAGGCGGTGCGTGCGATCAAGGCGGTGCGTGAGGATATCTTCGTTATGGTGGATAACTGCTACGGTGAGTTTACCGAGGAAAAAGAGCCGCCTGCTGTGGGCGTGGATCTGACTGTTGGCTCACTGATCAAAAACCCCGGCGGCGGCATGGCAGAAACGGGCGGCTATCTTGCAGGCACCGCCCGTGCGGTAGAGCTTGCCTCTTACCGCCTCACCTGCCCCGGTATCGGGCTTGAGGTGGGTGCGACGCTGGGACAGAATAAAAATATGTACCGCGGACTTTTTTACGCGCCGCACACCGTCATGGAGGCACTGAAGACCGCACATTTTGCCGCCTACATATTTGAGGCATTGGGATATGAGGTCGAGCCCTCGTGGCAGGAGCCCCGTGCCGATATTATTCAAACCGTTATCACGGGCAGCCGTGAGGGGCTTTGTGCGCTGTGTCGCGGTATACAGGCAGGCTCGCCCGTTGATGCCTACGTCACGCCCGAGCCGTGGGCGATGCCGGGCTATCAGGATGAGGTGATCATGGCGGCTGGCGCATTTGTGCAGGGTGCTTCTATTGAGCTGTCTGCCGATGGACCTATAAAGCCCCCCTTTACCGCATTTTTGCAGGGTGGGCTTACCTTTGAAAGCGGCAGGATCGGTATTTTATCCGCGGCTGCTGAAATGCTTCGTGAAAAAAACAAATAAGAGAGGGAAAGATCATGAAAAAAATACTTACTGTTTTGTTGCTTGTCGCATGCCTTGTGTCGGCTGTGGGCTGTGCCAACACGGACCCAACGCCTGACGGCATGCAAAATGTTGCACTTGAGAGTGCCAAATATAATCTGTACGTGCCTGAGTCGTGGGTTCCCTCGTCGTATAACATTTCGGGGGCAAAGGCAACGCCCGAGGATCATGCACCAAACGTGATCGTAACCGTACATTATCCCGAAAGCGAGGTTACCCCCGCTTCGTATTGGAGCGAGTATTGTATGCCCGAGCACACAATGGTGTTTTCGAGCTTTACACTGATTGAGGACGGCTCTGACGCTACCCTTGGCGGTAAGGATGCAAAGAAATATAGGTTTTCCTACATCTTTGGCGATACGCTCTATCAATGCCAGCAGGTGATCGCCGTATACGATTTCAATGTTTATGTTTTGACCTATACCGCTATTTCCACGGCGTATGATACATATGCTGCTGAGGTGGATAGCATCGTTTCCAGCTTCACCTTTAAATAATATGCAACAGATCTATTTGGATAACAGTGCCACCACCAGTCTTTGCCGTGAGGCGAGGGAGGCAATGTGTGAGGCTATGGAGCACTTCGGCAATCCATCCTCGCTTCATTCGCTCGGTGCCGCTGCCGCAAGGCTTTTGCGCGAATCGCGTGTGGCGGTGGGCGAGGCACTTGGTGAGCGATTTTTAAAGGACGGACAGCTTATTTTTACCTCGTGCGGCACCGAGGCAAACGCGCTTGCTCTTTTGGGCACAGCACATGCCAAGGAGCGTCGCACAGCACGCACGGTCTTAACCACCGACAGCGAGCACCCGAGTGTGGAAAACAATCTTCGCTTGCTTGAAAGGGAGGGCTTTTCTGTGGTGCGCGTTGCCACACGCGGCGGCGTGCTTGATATGGATACCGTGCGCGCCCATTGCAATGCCGATCTTTTCATGGTCAGCATGATGCTTGTGAATAACGAAACGGGTGCGCGCTATCCCGTCGAGGAGGTGTTTGCCGCAGCCAAGGCAGCAAATCCCGCGTGCGTGTGTCACTGCGACGCGGTGCAGGGATTTTTGAAGGTGCCGTTGCACATACGTGCCATGGGAGCCGATCTCGTTACGGTCAGCGCACATAAAATACACGGTCCCAAGGGCGTGGGGGCACTGTATGTGTCGGAGCGTATGCTGCGTGAACGCCGCCTTTCGCCCTTTCTTTTGGGCGGTGGGCAGGAGTTTGGGCTTCGCTCGGGCACTGAGAACACGATCGGCATCGCGGGCTTTGCCGCAGCCGCCGCGGCAGGTGCCGCCACTGCGCGCACTGCCATGCCGCATATGGCACACCTTGCAGCAGAGCTTGTGGCAGGGCTTGAGGGAAGCGAAATTAGAGTGAACCGCCCCCCTGTGGCTGCTCCCCATATTGTAAATATAACCTTGCCGCACATCAAAAGCGAAACCATGCTGCATTTCCTTTCCGGTAAGGGGATCTCGGTGTCGGCAGGCTCGGCGTGCTCCTCGCACGCCGCAGGACCCAGTAAGGTTTTGCTCGCCTTCGGTCTTACACCTGATGAGGCGGCGGCCTCCGTTCGCATCAGCTTTTCTCCCGAAAATACCGAACAGGACGTGCAAGCCTTGCTTGCGGCACTGCGGGAGGGCACCCAAAGCCTTGTGCGCGGTAAGCATTAACATATGGATATATTCCACCCTGCCCGTGCGGCAGGGTGGAATATTCTTTTTTCTCGCGGCATACGATATAGCGATATCAGAACGCGAAAGAAAGCGGAGGAGAAGAACATGGCAGAGCATTCCATTTATAAGGATATCGCCGAGCGCACGGGCGGTGATATTTATATCGGTGTGGTGGGTCCCGTTCGCAGCGGAAAATCCACCTTTATCACGCGCTTTATGCAGGAGCTCGTCCTGCCAAATATAACCGATGCGTACAGCCGTGACCGTGCCCGTGATGAGATGCCGCAAAGTGCCGCAGGCATGACGGTAATGACCACAGAGCCGAAGTTTGTGCCCGACGAGGGCGTTTCGCTCACGGTGGGCGGTGGGGTTTCTCTGTGCGTAAAAATGATCGATTGCGTAGGCTTTATGATTCCCGAAGCACTCGGCGGCGAGGAAAACGGCAGCGCGCGCATGGTACATACACCGTGGTCCAAGGAGCCGATGCCCTTTGGGGAAGCGGCAGAGCTTGGCACGCGTAAGGTGATGAGTGAGCACGCTACGATCGGTATGCTTGTCACCTCAGACGGTACAGTAGGCGAGATCTCGCGTGCCTCTTACGTTGAGGCCGAGGAGCGCCTTGTGGGGGAAATGAAGGCACTTGGCAAGCCGTTTGCCGTGGTGCTCAATTCTGCTGACCCTGCAAGTGAGCAGGCAAGAGCTCTTGCAACCGAGCTCGAGCAGAAATACGGTGTGCCCGTGGCACTTGTCAATTGCCTGTCGCTGGGTGCTGATGATATTGTTGGTATTTTGGAGCTTGTGCTTGGCGAATTTCCCGTGACGTCGGTTGGTATTACGCTGCCCTCGTGGTGGCGCGCGCTTGATGCGGATAATGCTGTGCGCAGGTCTGTTATGGAGGCAGTGTGCCAAGCGGGCGGTGCGGTAAAGCGTATGGGTGATGTGCCACAGGCGTTTGCAGGGCTTGAAGAAAACGATTTTGTAAAGGGTGTTACGGTCACGGAGCTTGATATGGGCACGGGGCGCGCAGAGATCAATGTAGAGCTTTGCCATTCGCTGTATTACGATATGATCAGCGAGATCACAGGAGAGGATATTCGTGATGAGGGTGCGCTTCTCGCGCTTTTGCGAGAGCTTGCCGATGTGCGCAAAAAATATGCTCGCGTGGCATCGGCACTTGAGCAGGCGGAGTGCGACGGCTATGGGATCGTGATGCCCGAGCTTGAGGATCTGCGCCTTGAAACACCGGCCATTGTGCGGCAGTCGGGCGGTTTTGGTGTGCGGTTGCGCGCTGCGGCACGCTCGATCCATATGATACGCGCGGATATTACCGCCGAGATCAATCCTATCGTTGGCACAGAGCAGCAATCCGAGGAGTTTTTGCGCAACATCCTCGCCGAGCTTGAGGCAGATCCCCAAAAGCTTTGGCATTCCAATATGTTTGGCAAAAGCCTTTATGAAATGGTTAGCGATAGCCTTTGCGGCAAGCTGGCACACATGCCGGACGATGCGCGCCGTAAGCTCTCCGAAACCTTGGAGCGTATCATCAACGAGGGTAGCAACGGCCTGATCTGTATTTTGCTTTAAGGGTAAAATGCACTCTTGCCTACAGATAAAAAAGGACAGAGAATGTTGTTGCGTTCTCTGTCCTTTTTGTGATCAGCGCGTCGTGGCTTTGTACCGCGAATTGCCGTTTTTGGAATTATTTTGTTTTGAAATGTGCGCGATAGATTTCAAAAATTTCCTCTTTTGAAATAACATAGGGACTGTTGGCGTAATTTTTTGCACCTGCGATTAGCTCCACGTGCTGCGCAATTTCATCATCGGTCATGGAGAGCGACACGCCGGCAACGCCGGGTAGAAATGCCTTCAAAACAGCGGGCTTTGCGCCAATTGCGGCGGCAAAATTCGCTATGCGTGCGCGTCCGCTTTCGCTTTTTTCGTTGTAGGTGATATAATCACCCGCAAACACCGCGCAGGCACGCCCGTGCGGAATGCCGTCAAGGAGCGTGAGGCTGTACCCGAGTGGGTGCGGAAAGCCCGTTCCCGTAACGCTGATCGCCATACCGCCTGCGGTTGCGGCAAGTGCTAAGCGTGCGCGCATTTCGGCGTCATATGTCGTGGGGAGTGCGGAGATCACATCAAAAATCTCGCGTGCCGCAAAGAGGGCAGCGTTTTCGGAAAATAAGGTGGATCTTGGGGAAAGATAGCTCTCCATAGCGTGTGCAAAGGCATCCAGCGCGGTGGAAAGTGTGGTATCATTTGACATGGTAGCGGTATAGCGCGGGTCTACAAATGCGGCGCGCGGCCAGCTGTCGGGTGCCTTAAAGGTCTTTTTTTGCAGCCCCGAGGGCAGTGTTAAAACGCTGTAATTGTTGACCTCGCTGCCCGTGCCCGCCGTGGTGGGCACGGCAAAAATGGGCAGGGCGGGATTTATACGCTTTTTGTCATCAAAAATATCCTCGGGGGAAAGGGAGGGATTGGCAGCAAATGCGGCAATGGCCTTTGCCGCATCAAGGGGCGAGCCGCCGCCAATACCAATGACGAATTGAGCCCCCTCCTTGGCGGCAAGTCTTCCTGCCTCAAAGCAGGTTAGGAGAGGCGGATTTTCCGTAATGCCGTCAAATACGGTATAGGTGATAGCGGCATCCTTAAGTAGGGCAGTGACATCGGCAAGAGCGCCCGATTTTCGTGCGCTTTGCTTACCGGTTACCAGCATGGCGTGTCGGCCTGCCGCGGTAAGCATATCCTTCCCCTTGTTAAGTGCGTTTTCGCCGAAAAACAGGTGAGTCGGTATATAAAAATCAGCATGCATCATGATGCATTCTCCTTTCATGGCTTAAGTCCAGTATAGCACAAGTGTATTAAAAAAGCAAAAAAAATTCTTTAAAAGCTGCCGTTTTTCTTTTTTTTACAAATTCCTTGCAAAAAGAGCGCAATTTGTAAATTTTTTCGAAAAAACGCATAAAAAATTTTTAAAAACATTTGCAATTCTTAAAATACCGTGTTATAATAAAAATTAAAGATACACTCGCGCGCATCAGTCGCGCGGGAGATGCAATTTACGCGAAATGATTCGCTTGATCGCGCCGCAGGGGCGGCGACGAATACATATAGGCGGTATGCTATGAAGGAAATGTTTGATAAATTATTCTCGGGGGGCTTTTTTGCCGATCCGTTCAGCACCTTTGGGTGGCGGGATATATTGGATATTGTTTGTCTTGCGGCACTCTTTTTCGCGCTGTATTTGTTTGTGCGCGACCGTCGCGCGGGTAAGCTTCTGGTGGGCGTTGCCATTGTCGTGGTGATGTTTGCAGTCAGTGAACTGCTCGATATGTATGCCATTCGGTACATTCTCGACAGCTTCTTTGGCTATGGGCTTGTGGTGCTGGCAATCATTTTCCAGCCCGAGCTTCGTGCGGCCATGGAGCGTATTGGCTCTGTGCCCTTTAACGGTCTGAAAACGATCGGTGCGGAAACACGCGAGCTTTCTTCTTCCGCCGCATGGGTAAATGCCATTGTAGAAGCGACAAAAAATATGTCCTTTTCTAAAACAGGCGCGCTCATTGTAATCGAACGCTCCACCAAGATCGGTGAATATATCAGCACCGGCACTACGATCAATGCCGAGCTCTCACCCGAGCTGCTTTGCGCGCTTTTCGTCAACAAGGCGCCCTTGCACGACGGTGCAGTGATCATTCGCAACGGCCGTTTGTTTGCCGCAGGATGCTATTTGCCGCTTTCGGATAGAAACGATATTTTTAAGAGCCTTGGCACGCGTCACCGCGCGGCAATCGGTTTGTCAGAGCAAAGTGATGCCATTGTGGTTGTCGTTTCTGAGGAAACAGGCACCATTTCCATTGCCTACAGGGGCGAGCTGTTCCGTGAGTTTACCTCGGTGTCCTTGCGCCGTAAGCTCTTCGAGCTGCTCCGCCGTCAAGAACAAAGTGAAAATTAAGGGGAGGGGAGCGTTATGAACCGCAAACATGAAAATACAGAGCTCGGCACAGACAATGGCGAATATGCCGTGCGCCGCAGTCGCCTCTCTTTGATCGTTGCTGCTGTGGTATGCCTGCTGCTTGCCGTTGTAGTGTGGCTCATGGTGATGAACGTAAAAGATTCCAAGAAATTGCCGCTTGAGGTGGTGGGGGCACAAGCTGAGTATACGTATGTGCTTTCCGATGCCGAGCTTGAAGTCAGCGGCGCGGTCGTGTTTTTAAAAATGGCAGAGCGTATTGAGGTCATTGTGCCCGAGCAGGCAACAGCTCCCGGTACGTATGTGATCGCACTTGAGGATCTTGTTCTGCCCGAGGGAGTATCTCTTTCGGAGCTGACCGATCTTACCCTTACGGTTTCGAAAAAATGAGTGAGAGAAAAAAGGCAACGGCCTTTCTGCTTTCGGATATTCGCGCACCCTTTGATGTAGCCGAGGCAGAGGTGATTGAAATAGCCAAAGCGAAAATGAAGCGCCTGTGCAGAACTGCCACGGAGCTTCATTTTCGCCTTTATAAAAAGTCTTTTGATGCCAGAAAAAAGCCGGATATTTTACAGGTATGCTCGGTTCTCGCCACTGCTGACGAGCCGATTTTTTTTGAGGAGAAAAGGCTTGCTGCGGCAGGCGTTCGTCCCTTTGCCGCCATGGCACCCGAGATCCGTTGCGGAACGGAGCACTTGACAGCGCCGCCCTTGGTGGTCGGCATGGGGCCTGCGGGGCTGTTTGCCGCCCTGCTGCTTGCAGAGTGGGGATATTGCCCGATCATCATCGATCGGGGTGATGACGTGGAAACACGTGCTGCCGCAACGGCACGCTTTCGCGATTTCGGTATTTTGGATACCGAAAGCAACATTCAATTCGGTGCCGGTGGAGCAGGTACCTTTTCTGACGGCAAGCTGGTCACACGCGTGAATGATCCACTTTGCAATTACGTGCTTGATCGCTTGGTTTCCTTCGGTGCGCCCGCGGATATTCTCGTAAAGGCTAAGCCGCATGTTGGCACCGATATTCTTCGCGTGGTTGTTGATGCGGTGCTCTCGCGTATTCAAGCACTTGGCGGAAGGGTGCTTTATCGCACAAGGCTTGAGGACTTTACCGAGCACGGTGACTGCGTGTGCGCTATCACAAGCAAGGGTGAGATCGTGGCAGGTGCTATGGTGCTTGCGATCGGTCACAGCGCGCGCGACACCTTTGATGTCGTGCTGTCACACGGTCTTGCTACCGCCCCCAAGCCCTTTTCCGTTGGGGTGCGTATCGAGCATTTGCGTGAGGATATTGACCGTGCGCTCTACGGTGAGCACGCGGGGCATCCCGCACTCGGAGCTGCGGAATATGCACTCTCCGATACCACGGGTGAGCGCGGCGTTTATACCTTTTGCATGTGCCCCGGCGGCGAGGTCGTACCTGCCGCAAGTGAGGCCGGTGGCGTTGTGGTAAACGGCATGAGCTACCACGCGCGAAGCGGCAAAAATTCAAATGCCGCTGTCGCGGTAACGGTAATGCCTGCCGATTTTGGCGGCAGCGTTCTTGCGGGAATTGATTTTCAGCGCGAGCTGGAGCGCGCGGCACATCGCGCCGGCGGCGGAGATTACGTCGCACCGATTTCTACCGTGGGTGATTTCCTCGGTGGCTACCGCGCTACCAATCCCACTCGCATTCAGCCGACCTACGGCGGAGGGCGCGTGCGCGTGTGCGACCTTGACACAGTTTTACCCCCCTTTGTTTCTAAGACACTGGCGGCGGGTCTTCGTTCCTTCGATAAAAAATTGCGCGGCTATGCCGCGCCCGATGCAGTGCTTACCGGTGTGGAAACACGTACCTCGTCGCCCTTGCGCATTTTGCGCGGTGAGGGGCGCACGGCTCTCTGCCACGACCGCATTTATCCTGCGGGCGAGGGGGCAGGGTATGCGGGCGGTATTACCAGTGCCGCGCTGGACGGACTGAAAACAGCACTTGCTATTATAGCGCGCTTTGCGCCCTATCAAAAATCATAAAACGAACGGTTGAAAAAGCCTTCGGGAAAGGAGCAATCATGGCAGAGCATAAGAGAAAAGAAAAAAGCTGGAAGCTTCGTGTCGCTACCCCCACTGAGGAAGCGGATGCCGCGGTGCTTTCGCGCGAGCTTGGCGTTTCTTGCGTTTTGGCAAGGCTGCTCTGCCGTCGCGGCTATCGCACCCCCGAGGAGGCAAAAAGATTTTTCAACTGCACCGATGCCGTGCTGCACAAGCCCTTTTTGATGAAGGATATGGATAAGGCTGTTGCGCGTATGCAGCGTGCCGTTGAAACGCATGAGAGGATCATGATCTACGGCGATTATGATGTAGACGGCGTAACATCCGTTAGCCTGCTTTACCTTTATCTTACCGATCTCGGTGCCGATGTGCAGTATTATATCCCCAGTCGCACGGGCGAGGGCTACGGGCTCTGTGCCACAGCGATCGATAAATTTGCCGCCGAGGGCATCACCTGCATTATTACGGTCGACACAGGCATCACCGCCAATGAGGAGGTGCGCTATGCCAAGGAGCTGGGCATTGATATGGTGATCACCGACCACCACGAATGCCGCTTGCCGTTGCCCGAGGCGGCTGCCGTTGTCAATCCGCACCGCCCCGATTGTCCTTATCCCTTTAAGGAGCTTGCGGGGGTTGGCGTCGCCTTTAAGTTTGTTACCGCGTATGAGAGCACGCTTTCGCTTGCGCGCGGTGGACGGGAAATAGACGGTGTGCGCAAAATTTGTGAAGAATATGCCGATCTTATGGCAATCGGCACCGTTGCCGATGTTATGCCGATCGTAGATGAAAACCGTGTTATGGTCAAGTACGGCATTGCCCAGCTGCGCGCAACCAAGCGCGCCGGGCTTGCCGCGTTGATTGACGAGGCAACAGCCGGCACAAAGGGTGTGAGCGATGCAGCGCGCCGCAAAAGGATCACGGCATCCTTTATCGGTTTTACACTTGCACCGCGCCTCAATGCCGCAGGTCGCATGCGTGATGCCACGCTTGCCGTGCAGCTTTTGCTTGCCGATGAGGTGGGCGAGGCAAAGCGGCTTGCCGCTGAGCTTTGTGAGATCAACCAACAGCGCCAGCAGGAGGAAAACCGCATGGCGCAGGAGGTGTTTGCACGCATTGACGAGGAGTTTGATCTTGATCAAACGCGCGTTTTGGTGTTGGAGGCAGACCATTGGCGTCAGGGCGTTATCGGTATCGTTGCTTCACGCGTGACCGAGCGTTATGGCATGCCCGCCATTCTCATCACCTTTGACGGTGCGGTAACGGCAGGGGGCAGCGGACTTGATGCCGGCAAGGGATCGGGGCGTAGCATTAAGGGTATCAATCTTGTACAGGCACTTTCCGACAGCGCCGATCTCTTGCAAAAATTTGGCGGACACGAGCTTGCGGCAGGCCTTACGGTGACCCGTTCGCGCGTTGCCGAGTTCCGTGCGCGTATCAATGAGTATGTCGCATCGCATACCGAGCAAGCCGATCGCTTGCCCGAGATCGATGTTGATATGGAGCTTGATCTTTGTGATGCTACCATGCCTTTGGCACAGGAGCTTGCGGCATTGGAGCCCTTTGGCGTGGGTAATATCCAGCCGCGCTTTGCGGTGCGTGATGTGACAGTTGAACGCATTACCGAGCTTGGCGGAGGCAAGCACTTAAAGCTTACCGTTACGTCGGGCAGTCGCTCGCTTTATGCGCTGCTCTTTTCCACCTCTCGCTCAGAGATCGATTTTGACGAGGGTGACCGTATCGATCTGCTTTGTACGCTTGATATCAACGAGTATCGCGATCTTTGCTCGGTACAGCTTATCGTACAGGATACAAGACTTTCGTGCGGTTATCAAGCCGAGCTTGAACAGGGGCGCCTTCGCTTTGCCGAGCTGCGCGCAGGCGCGTCCTTTGCGCTTGAGGAAAACATCTTGCCCGACCGCGAGCTTTGCGCTCATGCCTACATGGCACTGCGCCGCGAGTTCCGTCGCGGAAAGACTGCATACAGCGAGGGTGAGCTTTTATCCCTGTTTAATATTGCCGCGCCACGCAAGATCACCTATCCTTGCATGAAATATATTGTGGAAATTTTCCGCGAATTGCAGATCTGCGGTGTAGAGGAGCCGAGCGCAGGCAAATATTCCTTTGATATCTATTACAAATCCGAGAAGAGCAATATTGAAAAATCGTCTATTCTCAAACGGTTGCGTGCACAGTGCCGCAACAGAGCCTGAAAGGAGAACCATAGATGGCAAGTGCCGCTTATAACGATATTACCCGCTTGTTCGAGATACTCGGCGCGTCGGGCAACAACTATAATATCGCCAAGATCACCACTGCATACGAGTATGCGGCGATGCTACACGAGGGGCAATGGCGAAAGAGCGGAGATGCGTATATTTCCCACCCGATCGCCGTTGCGGAGATCGTGGCGGGTCTTGGGCTTGACTCCGATTCCATTTGCGCGGCACTCTTGCATGATACGGTAGAGGACTGCGCAGACAAGACCAATTTAAAGGAGATCGAAAAGCGATTTGGCAAGGACGTGGCAATGCTTGTTGACGGCCTTACCAAGATCGTTTTGCTTGAGGTGGAGGATAAGGAGGAGGCGCACATTGAAACCTTGCGCAAGATGCTGCTTGCCATGTCCAAGGATGTGCGTGTGATCCTCATTAAGCTTTGTGACCGCTTGCACAATATGCGTACACTTGACGCGCGCTCCGATGCCAAGCAGCGCACCACTGCGCTTGAAACCATGCATATTTACGCGCCTCTGGCACACCGCCTCGGTATGCAGCGTATCAAGCAGGAGCTTGAAAATTTAAGTCTGATGTACCTTGACCCCTACGGCTATACCGAGGTTAAGCAGGATATTGAAAAGAAATACGGCACGCACACCGATTTTGTAGAGCATATCAGAAAGCAGGTCGGTGATAAAATGCGTGAGAACAATATTTCCTTTACCCTCGAGGGGCGTATCAAATCGGTTTACAGCATATATAAAAAGATGTATACGCAAAATAAGAGCTTTGATGAGATCTATGACTTCTATGCGCTTCGCCTCATTGTGGATACCGAGCTTGCTTGCTATACGGCCCTCGGTATCATTCACGAAATGTATAAATCTATGCCCGGGCGATTCAAGGATTATATCTCCACGCCCAAGCCCAATTTGTACCGTTCGCTGCACACCACCGTTATCGGTCGCTTTGGCGTGCCGTTTGAGGTGCAGATCCGCACCCGTGAGATGCATGAGATCGCTGAGTTTGGTATCGCCGCGCACTGGAAATACAAGTCGGGTGCGCAGAGCCGTGCGGATATTGATAAAAAGCTTGCTTGGGTATCGCGCCTTCTCGAAAGCGAGGAGGAAACGCGCGACCCCGATGAGTTTATTGATGTATTTAAAACAGACGTTTTCCAAGACGAAACCTTTGTGTTTACGCCCAAGGGTGACGTGATCACGCTTTCAAAGGGGGCTACTGTCATTGACTTTGCTTACGCCATTCACTCGGCTGTGGGTAACAAAATGACGGGTGCCAAGATCAACGGTATGATCGTGCCCATTGACCGCGTGCCGCAAAACGGTGAGATCGTGGAGATCATTACCTCGGGCTCCTCCAAGGGTCCCTCTCGTGACTGGCTCAATATTGTAAAAACGGGGCAGGCGCGCAGTAAGATCCGCCAATGGTTCAAAAAGGAGAAGCGCGCGGATAATATCGTGGTGGGCAAGGCTGCCGTTGAAATGGAGCTTAAAAAGTTTGGCAGACCTACCAACGAGGCACAGCGGCAGGAGATCATTGCCGCCGCCGCACAGCGCGTGGGATATGCTTCGGCTGAAGATCTGTTTAATACGATCGGATACGGTGGCATTACCGTTTCCAAGATCTCCACGCGCTTGCGTGAGGAATTTGATAAGGTCGTGCGCCCCGAGCCGCAGCAGCAGGGGGAGAGGGCACCGCTAACGGTAGAAAACATTCGCGTTTCCGAGAAGCCGCGCCACCTGCGCCATAACAGCGGCATCGTGGTTGACGGTGAGCGCGGTTGCCAGGTGAAGTTTGCCAAGTGCTGCAATCCCTTGCCGGGTGACAGCGTTATCGGCTTTATCACAAAGGGCTTTGGCATCTCCATTCATAAGGTCGATTGCCCCAATGTGGAAACCGGCATGAAAAAGCCCGAGGATGCCGACCGTTGGGTGGAGGCACACTGGGAGCACGGTGGACGCGAGAATGCAGAGGACGTCTATGAGGCGCTTGTGCAGATCTATGCATACAGCAGTCTTACCATTCTTGCGGAGATCACCATGGCACTTGCCGATATGAAGGTGCTGCTGCTTCAGATCAATACCCAGAAAAAGAGCGACGGACGCCTTGTTGTCAATTTAAAAATCAGTTGTAAGAATGTCGATCACTATCACTCTATCGTTTCTCGCCTCAAGGGCCTGAAGGACGTGATCGATATCGGAAGAGGCTTTTCATGATAGCTGTATTGCAACGTGTCAACTATGCCAAATGTCGCGTCGAGGGAGAGATCGTCGGTGAGATCGGCAAGGGGTTGCTGGTTTTACTCGGTGTTTGCGGCGACGATGCCCCCGAGGATCGCGAGCTGCTTGCCAAAAAGATTGCCGCATGCCGCATCTTTACCGATGAAAACGATAAAATGAACCGATCTGTCGGGGATGTTGGCGGTGGGGTGTTGGTTGTGTCAAATTTCACGCTCTGTGCCGATTACACCCACGGCAATCGCCCCTCATTTTTTGGGGCGGCGGCACCCGAGGTGGCACAGGATGCCTATCAGCTTTTTTGTGGGGCACTTTCAAAGCACCTTTCCCACCCCGTGGAAATGGGAAGGTTTGGCGCGGATATGAAAATTGATATGGAATGTGATGGGCCCGTTACGATCGTTATGGATAGTGGCGTACTGAAAAATAAGGGAAGGAGGACTTGCGAGGCATGAAATTGCATATAGAGGGAAACATCAACGCATATTATGTGCAAACGCTTTGCATGATCTTTTTCCCGGGCGAAAAATTCTCCGCAGAGGGCGAGGAGGATGCGCACGAGCTGTATCTTAGGATAAACGAAAGCGAGGACGGTGTTTTTGCCGCCGCGCGCATTATTTGTGACGGCAAGAGCGCAACTGCTGAAAAGGCCTTGGAGCGACGTGAGGATCTCGGTGCCGACCGCTTAAAAAAGATCGTGATCGGTCACGTGATCCTTTCTGCTGCAGGTGAGCTTTTGCATTACCGCCCCTCATGGGGCATGCTCACGGGCGTACGCCCCTCTAAGGTAGCAACTGAGCTGCTGCTGAAGGGGCACAGCAAGACCCGTGTAAAGAAGATGCTGGCATCCGATTATTTGGTGATCCCGAAAAAGGCGGCACTTGCTACCGATGTGGCTCTTTATGAGCAGCAGATCATAGGAAAGCCCGATATGCGTGATTGCAGCGTTTATATCTCAATTCCGTTTTGCCCGTCGCGTTGCTCCTATTGCTCCTTTGTTTCCTATACCTCAAAGCGTTTGCTTTCCCTGATTCCCGACTATCTTGAGCAGCTCAAGCGCGAGGTCAGCGAAAAGTTCCGCCTTATCAAGGAGCTCGGGCTTCACGTGCGAACGGTGTATATCGGCGGCGGCACGCCCACCATTTTGACCGCCCCCCAGCTTCGGGAGCTGCTCGAAACGGTAGCGGCGGGTACGGATGTGTGGAGCCTGTCTGAGTTTACGCTTGAAAGCGGCAGACCCGATACCATTGATGCCGAAAAAATGAAGATCGCCAAGGAGTTTGGCGTAACGCGCGTATGTGTAAATCCGCAAACGCTGTGCGATGAGGTGCTTCAGGGTATCGGTCGCTCGCATACCACGGGTGATTTTTACCGTGCTTATGATATTGCAAGAAGGTCGGGCATAAAGTGTATCAATACCGATTTGATCGTCGGCTTGCCGGGAGACACCTTCCGCACTTTTTCTGCAACCTTTGATGAGATCCTGCGCCTTGATCCCGAAAACATTACCGTACATACCTTTTGCGTAAAGCGTGCGGCAGAAATATTGCGGCAGGGCAACCGCGTGTACAATCTGCGCGGCGGTGATGCGGGGAAATGTGTAGATTACTCACAGATCCGCGCTTCGGAGGCAGGCTTTAAGCCCTATTATATGTACCGACAGAAGAACATGGTCGGCAACTATGAAAATGTCGGCTTTGCAAAAGAGGGCTTTGAGGGGTTATATAATATTTACATGATGGAAGAAGTGCATTCCATTTTTGCCGCAGGCGCGGGGGCCGTTACCAAGCTTATGGAGTATGCGGCACCCGAAAGCGGCAAAAAAACCGTGATCACCCGTCTTTTCAATGCCAAATATCCCTATGAATATCTTGATGCGGGCATTTCCCGCGAGCAGCACGATCAGATCGTATCATTTTATCGGGAACGCGGCTTTTAAAAGGGGCGCGCCCCGTGTCGGGGGTGATACGCTTGTCAGATCAAACCTCTCCCGTGCGGGAGAAAAAATTTATGCGTGGGGTCATGATACTGACCCCCGCAACACTTTTGGCTAAGCTCATTGGTCTTTTTTACAAAATACCGCTTTTGCTGATCGTGGGCGTGGAGGGAATGGCATATTTTTTGTCGGCATATCACGTCTACTCCTTGCTTTTTGTCCTGTCCGCCTCTGGGCTGCCAAGTGCGCTGTCGTTGCTTGTGTCACGCCATGTGGCAAGTGGAAGAAGGGGCGCAGTGGGGCGCATTTTCGGTGTTTCACTTGCCGTGTTTGGGTTGATCGGCTTGGTGGGAACTGTGATGCTGTCTGTGTTTGCCAAACAGATCGCTTTGAGCCTGTCGATGCGCGAGGCGGCTTTTTCACTCATGGCAATCGCGCCTGCGCTCATGCTGTCGGCATTCACAGGTGCTGCGCGCGGCCTTTTTCAGGGGCATCACAACATGGTGCCAACCGCCCTGTCGGAGGTCATTGAGGCGGTGGGTAAGCTCGTGTTTGGCATAACGCTGGCACAGCTCGCAAGGTCGCGCGGCGCAAGCTTGGAAGGGGTGGCTGCCGCGGCTGTTTTCGGCATTACCTTGGGTGTTTTGCTTTCCGCCCTTTATCTTACACTCTCCTTGCTTGTCGCAAGAAAAACGCTTTTTTCGCCGTCTGCTTGCCCAATGCCTTCACGGCGTGCCCTCCTTCGGGAGATTTTGCGCGTGGCATTTCCCGTTACACTCAGTGCTTCTGTCATGAGCCTTGTCAGCTTGGTCGATACGGTTCTTATTTCAAGCAGACTGCAAGCGGGTGGCTTTGCACCCGGCATTGCCAACGCCATGTATAGCAGCTACGGCAATCTTGCTGTGCCGCTTTATAATCTTGTGCCGGCACTTCTCTCACCGATCACACTTTCGCTTACCCCCACGCTGACGGCGGCGTTTGCCGGGGGGGATGCGCGTGGCGTGGGAGCTGCGTTTTCTAAGGCGTTGCGACTGACATCCCTGATCGCCCTGCCTGCAGCTCTTGGACTTTCGGTTTTTGCAAAGCCCATACTCTCACTCCTGTATGCGGGGCAGGAGAGTGCCATTGCGATAGCGGCACCGCTGCTTTCGGTGCTTGCACCGGCACTGTTGCCTGCCGTTTTGATCGCCCTAACGAGTGCCGCTTTGCAGGCGGCAAATAAGGCAGCCGTTCCCGTGTGGTCCATGCTTGTGGGTGCGGCGGTAAAGCTCTTGGTTCAGGCGCCGTTGCTTACTTGCCCTACCGTCAATATCATGGGAGCACCGATCAGCACACTTGCCTGTAACGTAACGGTCTTGGCGATCAATATGGCGGTGCTTTCGCGTACCGTAAGCCTTCGCACTGTGCCGATCGGCGCGCTTTTGCGTCCTCTTCTTGCCGCATCGCTTGCGGTGCTTGGGGGCGGTGTTGGATATTTTTACATGCTGCGGTATTTTGATGAGGCACTGTGGCAAATGCCGCTGGTGCTCCTTTTTGTAGTGGCTTTTTACGGCTTTTTGGCACTGTGCCTCGGTGCAGTGTCGCGTGAGGATATAGAGGAATTGCCCTGCGGCGATAGGATTTGCCGCGTGCTTGAAAAATGCAATATATTGCGTGAGGTAAAAAAACGTGACAAGAGAAGAAAAATTACAGGAGATTTTACAAAAAAACGCATATAACGCAGATGATCTGGTTAGGATAGTAGAGCTGTTACGCCTGCCGGGTGGTTGTCCGTGGGATATGGAGCAAACGCACAAGTCACTGCGTAAGGATTTTATTGAGGAAACCTATGAGGTGATCGAGGCGATCGACAACGATGATCCCGCCCTTCTTCGCGAGGAGCTCGGTGATGCACTTTTGCAGATCGTGATGCACGCTCGCATCGAGGAGGAGGCAGGGCGCGCCACCTTTGACGAGATCGCAGGTGACGTTTGCCGCAAAATGATTCACCGACATCCGCATGTGTTTGGGCAGGGAAAGGCAGATAGCGTTGCCGAGGTGCTTTCCAACTGGGAGAAGATCAAAAGCGAGGAAAAAAGCCGCAACACCGTCACCGATAAGCTGAATGCCATTCCGCGCCAGCTTCCGGCACTTATGCGCGCCGCAAAGATCGGAAAGAAGGCAGCTGTGCTAGATTTTCCCGATGTTGCGTCGATTTTGAGCAAGGCGCGCGAGGAGCTTTTAGAGGTTGAGGCAGCACTTGCCGAAAAAGACCCCGATCAAGTTTTGGAGGAGGTCGGAGATCTTCTCTTTACGGCAGCAAATCTTGCACGCTTGGTGGGCGTTGAACCCGAGGAGGCACTCACTAAGGCTACCGATAAGTTTGTGGCACGCTTTTCCGCAGTAGAGGCGTGTGCTACATCTTTGGGAAAGGATTTGGCTGACATGAGCGACCAAGATAAGGACAAATTGTGGGAAAATGTAAAAAAAATGAAAATTTCTGAGAAAAATCGCTAATTTTTTTGTTTTTCCTATTGCTTTTTTGTTTATTTTATGGTAAACTACTTTTGTGATGAGCAATGCTCATCGTCCGGCTCCCAACATAACAGAAAGGAAGTGTAGACCTATGAACAAAGCAGAACTGATCGAAGTAATTGCAGCCAAGGGCGATCTTTCCAAGAAAGATGCAGAGGCAGCTCTCAACGCAACCGTTGAAGCGATCAAAGAGGCACTCAAAGCGGGCGATAAAATTCAGCTCGTAGGCTTTGGCACCTTTGCCGTTAAGGCGCGCGCTGCAAGAACTGCACGCAATCCTCGCACCGGCGAAACAATCGAAGTTGCAGCTGCCAAGGTTCCCACCTTTGCTGCTGGCAAGGCTCTCAAAGAAGCTGTTCAGTAATCAAATGTGATAAAATACGCGGCGGGGGCTTCCTCGCCGCGTGTTTTTTGGAGAAAAAATGAGACTTGATAAGTATTTAAAGGTATCCCGCATCATTAAGCGTCGCACCGTTGCAAACGATGCTTGCGATGCTGCACGTGTTACCGTAAACGGTCGCCCGGCAAAGGCATCGTATGAGGTAAAGGAAAATGATGTCATCGAGGTGGCATTTGGGGCGCGCACGCTAAAAATTCGTGTTACAACCGTAAAGGAGATTGCGGGAAAGGCTGATGCCGCAAGCCTTTATGAGGTGATTGAATAAATTTACCGCCAAAGCCGAACGCATTGCCTAGCCGCACGGGAGTCAAACCCATAAGCCCTGCGGCGATAAATTTTCGCGTCTTTTACCGTGTCAAGTCTTGAAAAGTCCACACTTATCTTCACCTTGCCACGGTAAAATCCATCAAAAATTTTTTTGCCGCAGGGTGCATTGCAGTCTCGGGGGGATAGGTTTTTTGCAAGACGAGTCGAATTTTTTGAGAAATATGCGGATATTTAAGAAAAATTCGGCAAAGTATTGCGGAAAAGATGCCCCACGAGACCTTGTGTGTTCGACTCCTGTGCGGCTAAGGACGCTTCCAACTTGCCGAAGATTTTGAATAAAAATGTCACGGTTCACATATAGTTTACCGATATCAATCGGTGGAGGTAAGCAATGGTGGACTTTAAGGAACCGAGCGCGGGGCAAGATGCAAAGCAGCACACCCTTTCGCTGCTCGCGCGTGAGCACGCGGAGATTTCCGGCGTGACGGAGGTAAACAGCTTTGATGAGGAGTGTGTGGTGCTTGCAACCGTTTGCGGCGAGCTGACGGTTGAGGGTGTAGGGCTTCGCGTGGGAACGCTTGATATAGCGCGTGGGCTCTTGGTGATAGATGGCAAGATCTGTGGGCTTTACTACGCCGAAACCAACCAAACCAGAAAAAAAGGCTTTTTTGGCGGCGTTAGGCGGTAAAAATGACGATTGATCCCATAGCGCAGCTGTCGCTTTATTTTGCAGCGTTTTTTGGCGGAATTGGACTTGGTATTTTAGCGGAGCTCGGTAAGATATTGCGTATTTTGTTGGGTGCGTATCTGCCGTCCCCCTCGTACAAACCGCTTTACGAGCGCAGCTTGCCGTGGCTTTCACGCGGTGTTGGCTGGCGTACTGCGCCTGCGCGCCGTGCGTTTGCGGCAGGTGTTTCCTTTTTGTGTGATTTTGCCTTTCCCATATGCACCGCATTTTATTTGCTTTATATTTTGTTTTGTTTTAACAGCGGCAAGCTCCGCATCAGTGCTTTTGTTCTTCTTTTGCTTGGGCTTGGCACTTGGCGCGTGCTTTTTTCGGCACGTATGGCAAAAATTTTTGCACTTGTCGCCTTTGGTCTTGCCGTACTTTGGCTCTATTTGCGAACGCTGTTGCTTTTGCCACCGAAATTTTTGTGGCGCATGATATTAAAATTCTGTGTTGCGCCTGCTTCACGTGGCGCAAAAGCCTTGTTTCTGCTGCTAAGCCTGCGGCGTTCGGCGGCAATGTGCCGTGCACAGTTAACTGCTGCCAAGGCGGGGCTTTCGCCCTGTGCAACCGAAAAAAACGTAACTCAAAAAGGAATGAAAAAAAGATGTCGAAAAAAAGAAAAAAGGGTGGCAACACCTCGCCCCTTACCTTGATCATACGCTTGCTTATCGTTATAATTTTTGTTGTGGCGGTGATCATCGCCTTTAATCGCGTGGCGGAGGTGATCCATAACAACGAAAAAAAGGATGAGCTTGAAAAAAAGGCGGTTGTATATGATACGGATCAGGTGTACCTTTTGGATCTGTGAAAATTTTTGACATAGCCTGTATAAAATCCCCCTAATGTGTAAAAAATGGAATTGTCGGTTTGGCGTGCGCTCCTGTGAGTGCCACTCCAAAACTAGTTCAATTTTTTGCACAAGGGGGATTTTTGTTATGTCTGATATGTTGCTCGGGCTGAAAAACTGCTGCTGCAGCATCAAAAACGATGAGGCGGAATATCTTACAGAGAGTGCGGATATCGTTTGCGAGGTGCTTGATGTTGATGATGAGTGGATCAAAATTTTTTACACCGATAAAACGGGTCAGCGCGTGGTAAAGGTGGAGCGCGTGGATAGCATTTTGAGCGTAAAAATCTTTCATTCTTAAAGCGAAAAAAGGTTGGGCGTTGACAAGGGCTTTGGCAACGCCCAAAAAAGTCGTTTTTTGAAAACGCGAAAATTCTCGGGCACTGTTTGATAAAATCAAGAAAAATCAAAAAATAAAATTAGAAAAAATATATTGCAAAATTGGAAAATAACACAAAATGTTTGGAAATGTCGAGTGAAAGAGAAAAAAGGGGCTGTCGCAAATTGCAAAAAATTTGCGACAGCCTCTTTTTGTTTAATCTTCATTCTTTGTAAGATAGCGAATGGCTTTTTTGTATCCCTCAAAGCCAAGTCCCATATAGGTTTTTTTAGCAATCGGTGCAACAAAGGAGTGGTGGCGGAAGCTCTCACGCTTTGTCACGTCGGATAAATGCACCTCAACCGTTGGGATCGCGACGGCAGAAAGCGCATCGGCGATCGCTACACTGGTATGTGTGTAGGCGGCGGGGTTTATCACAATGCCGTCAACCTTGCTGTATGCTTCTTGTATTTTATCTACGATCGCACCCTCATGATTGGATTGGTAGATCTCGCAGGATACACCTGCCTCGGCGGCGGCATCGGTAATGTAGGCGCAAAGCGAGGCGTAATTGCGCTCGCCGTATATTTCGGGCTCGCGGATGCCGAGCATATTGAGGTTGGGTCCGTTGATCACAAGCAGCTTCATTTGAGTGCCTCCTTAATGCGTTTTAGGTTTTCTTCTACGTCACGTGTGACGCCAACGGTAATGTCTGCAAATTTTTGATAAAGCGGCAAGCGTTCGCGGTACAATATCTCGGGTGAGCGCGCGCTTGAAAGCGGTCTGCCCTCGGTTGGAAGGCCCTTGGGGTCACAGTCAAGAAAAAGGATCCTTCCGTTTTGGTGCAGGGAGGGATAATTTTCTGCTACCGTCACGCATCCGCCCCCTGTAGCGATCACCTGTCCCTTTTCACAGCCAAGCTTTTTTAGCACGGCGGCTTCACGTGCCCGAAAGCCTGCTTCTCCCTCGCGCTGAAAGATCTCGGGGATCGTGAGCCCCGCTTCCTTTTCAAGAAGGGCATCGGCATCCGCAAACGTACGGCCAAGCTCCTTGGCAAGCAGCTTGCCAAGCGTTGTTTTGCCGCAGCCGGGCATGCCGATGAGGATAATGTTTTCAGCCTTGCGTGCCATGTCGGCGGCAATTTTTTGGGAAAGTGTAGCAGGGAGTGTGGTTTGTAAAAAGAGCTCCGCCGCGCGCCGCGCCTGCGAAACCAGCATCAAAAGCCCGTTTTGGCAGGGAATACCGCGCGCTTGTGCTTCTTGCAGGAGTGCGGTGCGCGCAGGATTGTAGATCACATCAATTACCGCTTCAAGTCGGGGGAAGTGCGAAAGGGATAGCGGTGCTTCACCGTTATGGGGATACATGCCAACGGGCGTTGTATTGATGATGATCGCGGCATCCCTGTGCTTTTCGAGATTGCCGTAGTGATCCTCGCCACTGCGTGAGATCACCACCACCGCGCCTGCCCCCATGTCGGTTGCCACGGTAACGGCGGTACGTGAGGCGCCGCCCGAGCCAAGCACAAGCACCTTTTTATTGGCAAAGGGTACGCCAAGATCATGAATCAGGTCTGTAAGACCGTCGTAATCGGTGTTGTAGCCCGACAGCGATCCGTCCTGCTCGCGCACTATGGTGTTGACGGCACCGATACGCGCGGCAGCATCGGAAAGGCGCGCAAGGTAGGGAATCACATCCTTTTTATAGGGTGCTGTCACGTTAAGAGCATCAAAATCATGCTTTGTCAAAAAATTGCCCAGCTCACTTGCCTCAAGCTCAAATAAGCGGTATTCGTAATCGGCAAGTGCCGCGTGGATCTGTGGGGAAAAGCTGTGCGACAAATGCGAGCCGATCAAGCCTGCCCGCAGTTGTTTTTTTTCTTGAAGTGCCATATAAACCTCATTGTATTTCAGTGTATGTGCCAAGATAGCGGAACTCCTCGTGCTCACCGCACAGCTCTGCTAAAAGATGCGAGAGTGCAGGGGAGTTGGCGGGTGCTACCAGATCAAAGTAAAAGCGGAACTCAAAATCGCGGTCGGGTATCGGGCGCGATTCGAGCTTGGTGAGGTTGATGCGCAACGCATCAAAGCGCGTGAGCAAGCGTGAAAGAGCACCGGGCTTATGGGGAATGGTAAGAATAAGGCTGGTTTTGTCAGCGCCCTCATAAATCTCGGGTGTTTTGGAAATGCAGATAAAGCGTGTGCGGTTGCGCGCGCTGTCACAAATGCCCTCGGCAAGGAGGTCAAGGTCATAGAGCGCGGCACAGTCGCGCCCCGCAATCGCGGCAACACAGCCATGGCTTTCTGCCACATAGCGCGCCGCTACCGCGGTGTTTTCCATTTCGGTCACCTTCACGTGCGGGTGCTTTGCAAGAAATGCGGCGCATTGCAAAAGTGCCTGCTTGTGCGAAACGATCTCGGTAATATCCTGTAGCTTAGTGCCTCGCTTGGCGAGCAGGCAGTGATCGATGTCAAGCTTTAGCGCGCGCACGATGTAAAAGCGGTGCTTTGACATGAGATCGTAGATCTCGGTCACAGACCCCGCCGTGCTGTTTTCAATGGGGAGCACGCCGTAACGGCACTCCTCGCGTTCAATGGCGGTAAATACGTCGGCAAAGTGTGTGTAATGCTGAATATCAGGGTGCTCAAACAGTCGCTCGGCAGCCTTGCAGGAGTAAGCGCCGTCCGTGCCCTGACAGGCAACCTTGGCAGCACAGGGAAAGGCTTTTGGCGTGTTTTCGGTCGCACGTGTAATTTCTTGCGCAAGCGATGTTTCGGAGCCAAGCCTTGCGTGCTGATAGGCGCGGGAAAGGGAAAGGATGTTGGTGTAAAGCGTGCGCGTGTAATCGGCAAAATCCTTGGGGGAGATCGCCGCCACGCGGTCAAGCAGTGCCGCCTCACGCGTGGGGTCTGTGACCGCCATGCCCGAGGCACGCTTGTATTCGGCAACACCCGCACTTATGCTCATGCGTGCCGCAAAAAGTGAAACGAGGTCGGTATCAATGCGGTCGATCTCGCGGCGCAGCTCACCCAGGTCAAGTGGCTTTTTTTCGGTATCGTTCATAGCTGTTCCCTCATTTCATCCAGTAAAAGATCCATTACGGCAATGGCGGCTACCGCCTCTACCACGGGCACTACGCGGGGCAGGATGCAGGGGTCGTGCCGCCCTCCGATCTTAAGTGTGGTATTTTCCATTCTTTGCAGTGAAACGGTGCGTTGCTCCCGTGCGATCGAGGGCGTGGGCTTCACGGCAATGCGGAATACCACAGGCATACCGTTGGTCATGCCGCCGAGAATGCCACCGCAGTTGTTTGTTTCGGTAAATACGCGCTTGCCGTCGGTTACAAACGGGTCGTTGTTCTCGCTGCCCGTCATTTGCGCTGCGGCAAATCCCGCGCCAAATTCCACACCCTTTACGGCGGGAATGGAAAAGAGCGCACAGGAAAGCCTACCCTCCACACCGTCAAACATATGCTCGCCAAGTCCTGTGGGCAGTCCTGTTATCATACATTCCACCGTGCCACCCACCGAGTCACCCGCTGCGCGTGCTTCGCGGATCACAGCAGCCATTTTTTCGCCTGCCGCTTGGTCAATTACAGCAAGCGACTGTGTGGCAAGCCTGTCAAACAGAGCTGTATTTTCGGTAACGGGGTCAAATGCGGTATCCTTTACTGCGCCAACCGAGGCGATATGAGCACCGATGCGAATGCCTCTTTTTTCAAGATATTGCAGGCACAGCCCCCCCGCAATGCAAAGGGGAGCCGTAAGACGCCCGGAAAATCGCCCACCGCCCGCAAGATCCACACCGTTGCCGTACTTTTTCAGCGCGGCAAAATCAGCGTGACCGGGTCGCGGCGTGTCGTAAACGAAGCTGTAATCCGAGGAGCGTGTGTTCTCGTTTCGGATCACGGCACGAAGCATCTCGCCCGTTGTGACACCGTTTTCATCAAGCCCCTTTGTAAAAATCGGCAGGTCGGATTCGCGGCGCGGCGTGCCAAGCGGCGTTGAGCCGGGGGCGCGGCGTGCCATAAGGGCGTGCAGTGCGCCAAGATCAAGCTGCAAGCCCGAGGGAAACCCCTCAAGTGTCATGCCGATCTCGCTGTCGTGCGAGCCGCCAAACACAGAAAGGGTAAGATTGTTGCCGTAGGTGTTTTTCATATTACTCCTTGTCGGTGGCAAGCACCACCTCGTCAAAAAATGTAGGATAGGATTTTTGCACACATTCCGCGTGAGGAATGGTAACTGCTTCTTCGGTCAAAAGTGCCGCGGCGGCGGCACTCATGGCAATGCGGTGATCGCCGCAGGTATTGACCGTTCCGCCGTGAAGCGGCTTGCCGCCCACAACGGTGAGGCCGTCTTCATTTTCGGTAATATCCCCACCAAGGGTGCGTAAAAACGCGGTAATGGCGGCAAGGCGGTCGCTTTCCTTTAAGCGCAATCGCTTTGCTCCCGTAATACGCGTTGTGCCGCTTGCGGCTGCCGCCACCACGGCAAGAATGGGCACAAGATCGGGGATCTGTGCAGCGTCAATATCTATGCCAAAGAGGGGGGCGGGGGAAACCGTGACCGTGTCAAGTGTTTGCGTTACCTTTGCGCCAAAGCGAGCCAAAAGATCTAAAATGGCACTGTCCCCCTGCAAGGAAGGCAGGGAAAGACCCGTGACGGTGACAGCGTGCGCGCCGATAGCACCGAGTGCCAAGGGGAAGGCTGCCCCCGAAAAGTCACCCTCGGGTACGATCTCGCGAGGGGAGAGAAGCGGCTGCGCTTGATACCCCGCAACCCAAAAGGCGGCGTGGCTGCCACAAACGGTGGGCGGAGCAGCGAAGCGTGAGAGCATATCGGTTGTCATATCGATATAGGGCGCGGATTCCACCTTGCCCGTAAGTGTAAGCGTTGAGGGGGCGTCAAGCAGGGAAAGGGCAAATAAAAGCCCCGTGATATATTGGGAGGAAACGTTTGCGGCAATGCTGTACTCGCCCGCGGAAATTTTGCCGTGGGTGATCAGCTTTTCATCCTGCTCAAGCAGTACCAGACCGTGCCGCTTCAGCTCCTCGTCAAGCGGAGATAGAGGGCGCTGCGGAAGCCTGCCGCGCCGCAAAAAGGTGGCATCAGCACCCAGTGCGGCGCAAACGGGTAGCAAAAAGCGTAAGGTGGAGCCCGATTCGCCGCAATCAAGCACGGCGTTTTTATTGATGCTTTCGCGCGATATCGGCGTTACGGTAAGGCCGCGTGCGGTTTTTGTGATGCCAACACCGAGTGCCGAAAGACAGCGTGCCGTCGCATCGATATCCTCGCAGGATACACGCATGGGGATCACGGTTTCACGCTCAGCAAATGCCGCCGCGATAAGAGCGCGGTGCGCCACCGATTTTGAGGTGGGAGCCGCTACCGTGGAGGCATAGGCGGGTGATTTTAAAACAACGTTCATTGCGGTGCGCCTCCTGCGGCAAAAAGACTTGCGAGGTCGTTGGTCAAAACAGGGAATAGCGCACTTTTGCCAAGATCCGTGGGCAAGATCAGCGTGATGCGATCGCCGCGCCGTTTCTTGTCGGAAAGTGCCGCCTCGGCAAGCTGCTCTGCGGTGTAAGGGCAAACGGTGGGTAAGCGGTAGCGACGCAGCGTTTGTTCCATGTGCAGGGGCACGTTCGGGGGACAGATGCCCCTTGCCACCGCCGCTTTTGCGGCAAGCAGCATGCCAATGGCAACCGCACTGCCGTGCGAGATCGTGAAATTTGAAAGACGCTCCACGGCATGACCGCCCGTGTGCCCAAGATTTAAGAGCTGACGGTTGCCGTTGTCATGCTCGTCCTCCTGTACCAGATCGCGCTTGTCAGCAATACAGCGCGCAATCACGCGAGCGGAGTCGCTTTCAAAGGAGTTCTCCAGCCAAGAGAGCAGGGTGGGGTCGCCAAGATAGCCGTATTTGATCACCTCGGCACAGCCGTCGGCATAAATATCATCGGGCAGCGTTTTCAACACGTCCGTGTCGCAAAGCACGCCAATGGGCTGAGAAAAGGCACCGCAAAGATTTTTGCCGTGAGGCAGATCCACAGCGGTCTTGCCGCCCACGGAGGAATCTACCATGGCAAGCAGCGTGGTGGGGATTTGATAGCAGGCAATGCCGCGCAGATAGGTGGCGGCGGCAAAGCCGGTGATATCTCCTACCACACCGCCACCGAGTGCCACCGCAATATCCGAGCGTGAGAGCCCCTTTTCTGCCATGGTGTTCCAAAGGTCAATGAGCGTATCGGTATTTTTAGATGCCTCACCGTGCGGAAAAACAAAGCTGAAAACGGTATATCCTGCCTCCTGTAGGGAGGTGAGTACGGCTTTGGCGTAAAGTGAAGCAACGGTATCGTCACTCACCAGCATGATCTTACGGGGTGGGGGGAGCAGCTGCGCGATGCGCGCGCCCACCGTGGGTAGTAGCCCCTTGCCAACCTCAACAAGATAGGTTTTAGATGCGTTTACGGTAATGCTTTTCATTTGCTATCATCTCCGTCTTTGTCTGCATTTTCCTTGGCAATACGCCCTTCACGCAGCAGTGCCGTCAGGGTGCTTGCATCATTTTCAAGAAGTGCCGTGCGATAGGCACCGAGTGCACTTATGATGTGGCTGATCTCCTCTGCCAAAAAATCGCGGTTTTCAAGAAACAGCTCGCACCACATATGCTCGTTTAGCCAAGCCACGCGCGTAAGATCGCGGTATGAGCCGGCAGAGAAGCCGTGGTGGATCTGTGCCTGTGGGCTTTTTACGTAGGCATTGGATACCACGTGTGCGAGCTGCGAGGTAAAGGCAATGACACGGTCATGCGCCTCGGCATCGGTTTCCGCATAGCTGCCAAACGCTATGGGTGCAAGCAAGGCCTTCACATGCTCACGCAATGTATTTTTATTTTCTTCGGGCAGCACCAGTACCATGGGGGCACCCTCAAACAGCCCGGCACGGCTGTTTTCGTATCCCGAAAACTGCGTGCCTGCCATGGGGTGGCCGCCCACAAAGGGGAAGCCGTGCTCCTTGGCAATGGCAAAGCACGCGGCACATATCTCGCGCTTGGTGCCGCAAAGATCCATTACCACGGTTGTGGGTGGCACAGCACTTGCCAGCTCACGCAGCTTGGCAATGGCAGCCTTGGGGTAAACGGCAAGTAAAATAAGATCGCAGCAGGCAACCGTGTCACGGGTAAGCTCCCCTGTGACTACCTGCTCATCCAGTGCCTTTTGAAGTGTTTTCTTATTGGCTTCTGCCGCCAAGACCTTGTGTCCCGCTGCGGCATAGGTGCGTGCCATTGAGCCGCCAATGAGGCCAAGCCCCACAATACCGATCACCAAATTTTTACGCGTCATGCCGTTCTACCTCGTCAAAGGGTGTGGGGCAGCCGTTGGTTGCCATATCGGCACAGATTCTTGCCATGGTGGCACAATCCTCGGTAAGGCCACCCTTTAGCCACTCGATAAACACATTGTAAAACGCGCCCGCAAGAAAGAAGCGGTGGTAACGCTCCGCGGTGCTGCTATCGGGGGGCGGAAAGGTGATAAACATATTCTTGATCAGCGCCGCCAGGATCAGCTCTCCGAGGTGCGCGCGATAAGCAACGATAGCAAGATCGCTGTATTTCCCAAGCTGCTCAAAAAGGGCATAAAAGTACTCATAAGGGATCGCAGAGCTGTTGCTCTCGGCAATCTTTTGGTGAATACTCTCGCCCACCTCTTCAATATATTTATTCAAAATGTCATCCTTTGAGGTGTAGTTGCGGTAATATGCCATACGCGACACACCTGCTTTTTTGGCGATGTCGGTGATAGAAATGCTGTCGTAATCTCGCACCTTCATCAGCTCTACCAATGCGGTTACGATGCATTCTTTAGCAAGGCGATTGGATTCACTTCCTTTTGACATGAACAAAATCCTCCATTTTGTCACACAAAAAACAAATCATGTTGACAATTTTAATTTTTGGTGATACAATCGTAACTGTTACGACTGTAACAATTACAAGTGTAACACATCATGCGACGGTTGTCAAGGGGTGTGACAAAATTTGTCACAGTAAATTTAGTTTAATAAAGAAAAGAGTGATGTTCCATGTCTATGAAGTTTGTACACGAGCTCCCCACCCCCGAGGAGGTAAAGCAAAAATATTCGATCAGCGCAGCGGCAGCCGCAACCAAGGCGGCACACGATGCCGAGCTTGCTAAAATTTTTAAGGGAGAAAGCGATAAAAAGGTGCTTTTGATCGGTCCGTGCTCGGTGGATAGCGAGCCGCCTGTGCTTGAATATGCCGCACGCCTTGCGCGCTTGCAGGAAAAGGTTAAAGATAAGCTTATGCTTGTGATGCGTGTTTATACCAATAAGCCGCGCACCACGGGTGACGGATATAAGGGCATGCTGCATCAGCCGGACCCCACCAAAAAGCCCGATCTTTACAGTGGCTTGCTTGCCATTCGTGAGCTGCACACGCGCATTCTTACGGATATGGGGCTTTCTACCGCCGATGAAATGCTGTACCCCACCAACTACCAATACCTTTCCGATCTTCTTTCCTACGTTGCTGTTGGCGCACGGTCGGTAGAAAATCAGGAGCACCGCTTGGTAGCAAGCGGTATGGATGTGCCCGTCGGTATGAAAAATCCCACAGGTGGCGACCTTTCGGTCATGATGAACTCCATCACCGCCGCACAGCACACGCACGTATTCCAGTACCGTAACTGGGAGGTGGCAACCGAGGGCAATCCCTTGGCGCATGCCATTTTGCGCGGTTATGTCAATCGCCACGGGCAAAGCCTGCCGAATTATCACTATGAGGATCTTGCTCACCTCGCTGCGCTTTACGAGGGCGCAGGGCTTAAGAACCCCGCTGTTGTGGTAGACTGTAATCATGCAAATTCAGGCAAAAAATATGCCGAGCAGCCGCGCATTTGCAAGGAGGTCCTGCACGCCTGCCGTCATAACAAGGGCATTAGTCACCTCGTAAAGGGCTTTATGATCGAAAGCTATCTTGAAAACGGCTGCCAAAAGATCGGTGAGGGCGTGTTTGGAAAATCGATCACCGATCCCTGTCTTGGTTGGGAGGGGAGCGAGCGCTTGGTGCTGGAGATCGCCGAGCTGATCTAAACGTCACAAATATTGTAGGGGAGGCCCCCTCCCACGCGCCGCCTTCCAATGCGGCGCGTTTTTTTAACAATTTTCAGCATTTTTCTTGACAAGGGGCGAAAATAATGTTATAGTCAAATTATAAATAGGCTTCTCTCGGAGGGATATATGCGGAAAGCAGATATTTAGGCGACAAACACCGTATCGAGGTGGGGGAAGCTAAGGAAAGAGAGGATAACGAAGAAAAATGAAAAAGGAATTGAAAGCAAAAAAGGACGGCTTTTTTAAGGACTTTAAAAAGTTCATTACACGCGGTAACGTGCTCGATATGGCTGTCGGCGTTATCGTGGGTGGTGCCTTCACGGCGATCATCAACGCGCTTAGTAATAACATTCTCAAGCCTCTGATCAACTGGATCCTCGCCGCCATTCTCGGCACGGATTCGCTCAGTGAGGTCTATACCTTCTTAACGCGCGTCGAGCTTGCCGACGGCACGGGTCCCGATCTCACGCAATCCATTTACATCGACTGGGGCGCATTTATCAATGCGATCATCAACTTCCTGCTGATCGCCTTTACGCTCTTTGTGATCGTGCGTGTCATCAACGGTGTTCGCGCGCGCCTCGATGCCAAGGAAATTGCTGAGGCTGCCGCAAAGGCAAAGGCTGACGAGGAAAAGAAAAAGGCAGAGGAAAAGGCAAAGGCAGAGGCCGCCGCAGCAGCAGTGCAGGCAAAGGAGGATGCACTCGCAGCCTTCTATGCTAACGTTGAAAAGCAGACTAAGCTGCTTGAGGAAATTGCAAAGAAATAAATAGTCAAAAAAGCGAGGCGCTTGCCTCGCTTTTTTCTCGCCTGTGGGAGCTCGTCAGCGAAAAATGTCATATCCTGTTAATGCGGGGGGAATTCCCGCAGAAAGGAAATGATACCAATGCCAACTCTTATCAACCAGGGTACGCTGCTTTTTACGCCACAATACGGCGATCAGCAGTCCCTTGACTCCAATATCACCACCACCGAGGTAAACGTGAACTACGGTCTTGAGGTCAGCCATGCTGCCACGCCCACAGCCTTTGCCGTAGGGGATACTATTTTCTATACAGTTCTTTTGCGCAACACAGGCTCGGGCACACTTTATAACCCCTTTGTTGTTGTTGATTTCGAGGGTGGGGAGCTCTCTTACGTGGCGGGCAGTGCAACCGCCTTTTTGTATGCAGAGGGCGATGTGAGTGCAGTCCCCGTGACCGCCACACAGGCGTCGCCGATCACCTTTGATCTTGACACCGCCATTCCCGCAGGCGGCTTTGTGTATATCACGTACAGTGCGGTGGTACAGAGCGCTACCGAGGATGAGATCGTATCGACCGCGCAGGGTGGCGCAAACCAAGGCAACGCAACCGGTCCCACCATTACCGATAGCGACACTGCAACCATTACCCGTACACGGCTGACTATCGTAAAAAACGCGCCCGAAACGGCAAACGTGGGTGACACGATCAATTATCAGTTTACGATCACCAACACCTCCGATGCTGCCATTACGCTCGATAGCCTGACCGACCGGCTCCCCGAAGGCTTCTCCTTTACGGTAGCTACGCTTACGGTCGGTGGCATTAGCGTGCCGCTTGTGGCAGGTACGGATTATACGGTTAGTGCTGACGGGTTCTTTACTCTTGATCCCGTTGCCTTGATCATGCTCCCGGCAGGTGCTACCGCGGTGCTTACCATTAGCGGTGTAGTCACTGCTTAAAAGGGATCTGTGCAAGCTGGTTAAATCAAGAACCAAGGGGAACAGGCTATAAGGGTCTGTTCCCCCCTTTTGTTGCGCAAGTGCAAAATTACGGTATTTCTTGACACGGCGCGGTTGGGATGTTAAAATATAACATAGAGTAACGGTATTTTAATGTAACGGGGTGATATCATGGGTAAATTTATCATTTCAAGATCGGCTGCGGGCGATCGCTTTCAATTGCAGTCGGACCACGGCCAAACACTTGCTGTGTCGCGCCATTATGCAACGCTTGATGCTTGCAAAAAGGGCATAGTCAGCCTTATTGTAAACGCTCCTGTCATGCCTGTCTATGATGCCACCTTGGGCGAGTATGGGCCAAACCCCAAGTTTGAGATCGTTGCGGGGGAGGGCGGCTTTGCATTTTTGGTAAAATCGGCAAATGGTAAAAGCGTGATCACCTCACCTGCCTATGCCACCAAAAAGGCTTGCCTTCGCGCCATTGCAATGCTCAGGCGCGGCGTGTGTGATTATGAGATCTTGTTTCATAGCAAGGAGGGCTTTACACCGCTTACCATGAAGGCACCCGTGGGGGCTGTGGCAAGGCCTTTAAGAGAAGCGCACAGTGCCGCGCCGATCATCGCCCCCGAACCGAAGGTGCTTTTAGAGGAAATCGATCCGCCCACGCAGGACTACGACCCCCTGCCGCAGTCGTACACGCAGACAGAAGTCGGGGAAGCAACGGAAAAACCGCATACCGTTGCGAAGGATAACGTGACAAAAACCGCATCACAGATCCCCCAAGAGAGCTCCCCCATGCCGCGTGTCATTCGCTTGCAGTCCGCCAAAAGGGAGGTGCCCGGTCCCTGTCCCGCCGCTGCCAAAAAACCGTCGCAAGGGGACAGTGTTGCACGTCGTGGGCGTTATGGGATATTTAGTAAGCTATTTAAAAATAAATAATTTTTAAAATATTCGCTTTTTTTGGGAATTTTATCTTGATAAATTTTAAACAATGTGCTAAAATAATACTGTTTTGAAATTTACCCCACATGCGTGGGACATCAACTATGAAAGGTGGATCATTAAAATGACCTACAACAAGAAAACGATTGAGGATATCGCCGTTGCCGGCAAAAAGGTAATTGCCCGTTGCGATTTCAACGTGCCCATGATTGACGGTGTTATCACCGATGACAAGCGCATCGTTGGCGCACTCCCTACGATTAAATATCTGCTTGATAACGGTGCTGCCGTTATTCTGTGCTCGCACTTTGGCAGACCTCACAACATTTTCGACGCAAAGCTTGAGCTTGACAAGAAGGAAAAGAAAAAGGTTGAGGAGCTCCCCGAGGCAGAGCAGGCAGCTGCAACCGCCGCATATCTTGAAAAGGCAAAGGGCGATGCTGAGAAGTTCTCGCTCGCTCCCGTAGCAAAGCGCCTTTCCGAGCTGCTTGGCGTTGAGGTACAGATGGCAAAGGACGTCATCGGTGACGATGCAAAGGCAAAGGCAGCAGCTCTTCGCCCCGGTGAGGTGCTGATGCTTGAGAACGTTCGTTTCCACAAGAAGGAAACCAAAAACGATCCTGAGTTTGCCAAGGAAATGGCTTCCATGGCTGAAATTTACGTAAACGATGCGTTCGGCACGGCACACCGTGCACACGCTTCTACCGCAGGCCTTGCAGACTACCTGCCCGCTGTTTGCGGCTATCTCATTCAAAAGGAGATCTCCATTATGGGCGGCGCTCTCTCCGACCCCAAGCGCCCCTTCGTTGCTATCCTTGGCGGTGCAAAGGTTTCGGATAAGATCGGTGTTATCAATAATCTTATCGAAAAGGTGGATACGCTTATCGTTGGCGGTGGCATGGCTTATACCTTCTTTAAGGCACAGGGCTATGAGATCGGCACCTCTATTTGCGAACATGACAAGCTTGATCTTGCGCTTGAACTCATGGAGAAGGCGAAGGCAAAGGGTGTAAACTTCCTGCTTCCCGTTGATAACAAGCTTGGCAAGGCATACGATCCCGATACCGAAAGCTGCTTTGCGGATTCCGATAAGATGCCTGAGGGCTGGATGGGTCTTGACATCGGTCCTAAGTCGCAGCAGCTGTTTGCCGACGTGCTGAAGAATGCAGGTACCGTTGTTTGGAATGGCCCGATGGGCGTGTCCGAATGGGAGGCATTTGCCGCAGGCACCGAAACGGTTGCGAAGGCTGTGGCTGAAAGTGATGCGATCTCGATCATCGGCGGCGGTGACTCTGCAGCGGCAGTAGAAAAGCTTGGCTTTGCAGACAAGATGACACACGTTTCTACCGGTGGCGGTGCATCTCTTGAGTTCCTCGAGGGCAAAACTCTGCCCGGCATTGCTTGCCTTGCTGATAAATAATTGTCATACCGTCATTCATAATTCATAGAAAAAGAGAGGAAACTACAAATGAATCCCGCAAAGAGAAGAACCGTCATTGCAGGTAACTGGAAAATGAACATGACCCCTGCCGAGGCAACTGCCTTTATCAATGAGATCAAGCCTATGGTTGCAGGCAAGGATAACTGTGATATCATCTTTTGTGCACCTTACGTGACCATTGCCGCCGCTATCGAGGCTGCAAAGGGCTCTAACATCGTCATCGGTGCCGAGAACGTGCATTTCGCCGCAAAGGGCGCATACACGGGTGAGGTTTCTGCCGAGATGCTCAAGGCAATCGGCGTCAATACCGTTATCGTCGGTCACTCCGAGCGCCGTCAGTACTTTGGCGAAACCGACGAAACCGTTAACCTGCGCACTAAGGCTGCGCTTGCCGCAGGCATGCGTGTTATCCTTTGCATGGGTGAGGTTAAGGAGCAGCGCGTTGCAGGCATTACCAATGAGGTATGTGCGATGCAGATCAAGCTTGACCTCGCAGGCGTATCGGCTGAGGATATGAAAAATATCGTCATTGCTTACGAGCCGGTTTGGGCGATCGGCACCGGCCTTACCGCTACCCCCGAGCAGGCTGAGGAAACCTGCGGTGTCATTCGTGATGTGGTTGCCGAGCTTTACGGCAAGGAGGTCGCTGAGGCTACTACCATTCAGTACGGTGGCTCGATGAACGAAAAGAATGCAGCTGAGCTGCTTGCAAAGCCCAATGTTGACGGCGGGCTTATTGGCGGTGCCTCTCTTGTGGCACAGAAATTTACTGCTATTGTTGACGCAGCACAATAAGTAAATCAATGGGGGCTGTCTGCTTTTGCGGCAGCCCCCGTCTTTAAGACAGCGCCTCGGCGCTTGTCCTTTCAAGGAGGGAATATGGCAAATTACAGGAGAGGTCGCATCAATGATGAGATGCAAAAGGAGCTTGCCGCGATCATGCGCGAGGTCAAGGATCCGCGCGTGTCAGAGGCGTTTATCAGTATCACGGGGGTTGACGTTACTCCCGATTTGAAATATGCAAAGGTATATTATTCGGCAATGCGGGGAGAGCCAAAGGAGGTTTATCTTGGGCTGAAATCCTCAGCGGGCTTCATTCGCCGTCAGGTGGCACAGCGCCTTAATCTGCGCGCCACCCCCGAATTTACCTTTGTGGAGGATACGTCTATCGCTTACGGCGCGCATATCTCAAAGCTTCTGAACTCTATTGAGATCAGTGATGATGACGAGGTGGCGGAGCATGGCGAAGACTGAATTTCGCGCACTCACAGTCGATGAGGCGGTTGCACGCCTTACGCCCCCCGCCCCCACACTGATCTGCTTTCACACAAGGCCGGACGGGGATGCCGTGGGATCTGCCTTTGCGCTTTCCCTGTGGCTTGCTGCCATGGGGAGCAGGTGCTACTGTGTGTGTGCCGACGAGGTGCCGCAATATCTTTCCTTTTTGTCAGCGGACTTGCAGGAGAGTGTATTGGCGGAAAGTATCCCAACGGGGTTTGAAAATGCCCGTATCGTTACGGTTGATACCGCATCTCCCGCGCAAATGGGCAGTCTTTTCGAGCACTTCGGTGACCGTGTTTCTTTGATGATCGACCACCACGGCACAGGTACGCCGTATGCCGATCATTTGGTGGTGCCACAGGCGGCTGCGTGCGGTGAGGTGATCTTTGATTTGATTGCCGCATCGGGTGTTGACGTGCCGCCCCGCACGGCGTCATTGCTGTATGCCGCCATTTCCTCGGATACGGGATGCTTTCGGTATTCAAATGTGACCGAGAGCACGCATTTGCACGCGGCGGCACTGGTAAAGCAGGGAATTGATACTGCAGAGATCAACCGAAGGCTTTTTGAAACGAGATCGTATCAGGGCTTGAAGGCTGAAAAAGCAGGCTTTGAACGCCTTCGCTTTTTTGAAGAGGGCAAGATCGCGATCATAACCTTCCCGTATGCATTACAGCAAGAGCTTGACGTGCGCGAGGAGCATTTGGGAACACTGATCGATGTCGCACGGTGTGTGGCAGGGGTCGAGGTTGCCGTAGCGATCCGCGGTACCATTAAGGGCGATTTTCGCGTTTCCTTGCGTTCTAATGTTGATTTTGACGTGGCTGCTGTTGCATCAAGCTTTGGCGGCGGCGGTCATGTGCGAGCCGCAGGCGCAACTGTTAGTGCTGACAGCATCGAGGAAGCACAGGAAAAGGTTTTGGTGGCACTGCGCTTGGCAAGAAGCTAAATGATAAGCGCTTCAATGAAGCGGCGCCTTGAACGTTCTATCTCTTGTGGGGCGTTCAAAGCGCCGTTTTTGCATATTGTATCACCTCTTTGGCAAAAATAGGGAAAGGAACTTGCCAAAAAAAAGAAAATATGCTAAAATAAAACTAAATTTTAAAAGGAGGGGAATATGAAAAGGATCTTTAGCGTTTTACTGGCTGTTTTCCTGCTTGTCATATGTGTGTTGCCCATGTCAGCTACCGTTGCCACTCCTTTTGATGCGTCGGTCGCACAAGCGCAGGAGGCAGCAGCAACAGCTGTCGGTGTGGATACCCCCGGGGCTGCCGTGGTGCTTGTGAGAAACGGTACGGTTCTTATGGCAGACGGGTTTGGCTATGCCGATCTTTCCTCGCGCGTGCTCGTTACCGGTGATACGGTGTTTGAAATCGGTGAACTCTCTGCACTTCTCACCGCCATTTCGGCTTTAACGCTGGTGGATACGGGTGTGTTATCCCTTGATGCGGATATTGCGGCATATTTGCCTGCTGAGTTTATGGCAAAGCTTGCGCTTGACTATCCCGTTACCGTGGGGCAGCTTTTGTCGGGGTGCGCGGGCTTTGGTGGCAGAATATTTGATATATCCTTTGATAAAGAAAGCCATTGCTTTGAAACGCTTGAGGAGGCACTGCTTGCCGATGTACCCGAGCAGATCATGATACCGGGAACGGCATATTCCTATTCGGCGTTCGGCATCTCGCTTGCCGCCTTTGTAGTGGAGCAGGCTTCGGGTGCCCCATATGAGGCATATCTGAACGATCATGTACTCACGCCCCTTGGCATGAGTGGTACCGTGGCAATGCGCTCTTCAAACGTTGATGACAAAGACTACGCCACAGGCTACAGGGAGGTGGCAGAGGGCTCCTTTAGGGCACCGCAAAACGGCGGAAAAAGCTATGCAGGTCTTTATCCTGCCACGGGCGCACTTTCCACCGCCAAAGATCTCTCAAGGCTGCTTGCGTGGCTGGTGTCCGACAGTGAAGCCTTGATGCGCGCATCAACCAAGAATTTGCTTTTTACCCCCTATCATAGCGGCATTTTCTCCCCAACAGCCCTTGCGCTGAGTAAACAGGGCACGGCATATACCTGCCATGCAAAAACCGCTTGCTTTGGTGCTTCGCTTTGTCTTGATACCGAAAAGCGTGAGGCTGCATTGGTGCTTACAAACGTACCGCAAAGCACCCTGCTTGATTTCCCATTGACAGCGCTTGCACCAACCGCAGTGAGCCCCGCTTTGCCTGTTGGCGAAATGGTAGAGCTGAAGGCACTGCGCGGCACGTATGCTGTATCAACGAGTGAGCAGCACACCTTTGTGGGTCGATTTTTCACCATGCAAGAGCGTATCTCTGCCACAGTAAATGATGACGGTACGCTTTCCTTCCTTGATATGCGCCTCATGCAGATCGCGCCCGGTGTTTTTGCCGATGCGGCAGGGGATGCAAGCACGCCTGTTTTGCAGTTCTTGCTTGACGGGGAAGGCGAGGTCACGGCAGTAGTCACCGCCACCGGTGAGTGCTATTATAAGCTTCCGTTTTATTATGCACGTGTGCCAGCGGCGTTTTTGTTTGGGCTGTTGCTGTTGCTCACAGCGGGCTTTGCTTTGATGGGCGTGTTTGGCTTTTTTGAGTGGCTTGGTGAGAAAAACACGCACGGCGAGCATGCAGGTGTGTGGTTTGTGCTACCTGATGTTTTGGCGGCACTGCTTAGTATATTGGTGGGTGTGCAGGTGCTTGCGGCATATAAAATGGGCACGGCACTGCTTTCCTCCTTCTATTTTGCTATGCGTGTGCTCACGCTATTGGTCGGCATCGGTGCCACGGTTTCTTATGTGGTTGCCTTTGTAGCCTCAGTGCTTGACCGCAAGGTGCATAAGCGCATTGCATATATGGCGATCCTTTATCTGGTATTTTTGTTTTTGATCTGCTTCTTTGGACTGACTGTGATCTAAAAAAACAGCCGCTTCGCAATTTCTCTGTTGTTCTTAACGGAGAAATTGCAAGCACAAAAATTTCGGCAGAAGGACTTTTCTTTCTGCCGATTTTGTGATGTAATGGAAACAATGAATATGGGGAGGAGTAAATATGTCACTTGAGTATAACGAAAAGAATATTACTCTTGCCAAAAATCTGCGCAAAAATGCGACACCGCAGGAAAAACATTTGTGGTACGATTTCTTGTCAAAATACGAAGTAAGATTTCAACGTCAAAAAGCAATCGATAATTTTATTGCGGATTTTTATTGTCACAAAGCAAAATTGATTATAGAAATTGATGGCTCACAGCATTATACCGAAGACGGCAGGCAAAAAGATGAATTTCGAACTGAAATCCTTGAAGGATACGATTTGAGGGTAATTCGCTTTACAAACAGACAAATCAACACAAACTTTCGTGGTGTCTGCGAGTATATAGATGCCGCCGTGAAAGCCTCCCTCCGAGAGGGAGGGGGACCGCGTTAGCGGTGGAAGGAGCCTGCGTGACTTTTCGGTTGGATCAATCTTATTGGTACGCACTCTCCCTCAGTCAGCTTCGCTGACAGCTCCCTCCCGGAGGGAGCCTTTGAACGCTATCGTACATCTCCAAAGGGGTATGGGCTTTGCCCGATGCATTTGTAATACAAATGCGAAACTGGCGAAATAACAGAACGATAAATAAGAATTTGACGAGGTGACTGAGATGATAGATATTACTGCTTGGATGAAAAATTTCTTGAAGTCATTAAATGAGACTTTCGCAAATCGTGTATGGTTTGTTGGTTTGCAAGGCAGTTATGGTCGTGGTGAAGCAACAGAAACAAGCGATATTGATGTTGTTGTAATTCTTGATGAATTGTCGGCCATGGACATCCAAACATATAATGACATGCTGGATACCCTGTCTCACAGGGATTTGATTTGTGGTTTTCTCTCAGGTAAGAGTGAAGTTTTGAATTGGGAGCCATCTGACCTGTTCCAGTTTTGCCATGATACCACACCAATTCAGGGAAGCCTTGATGAGGTGATGGCAGTTATTGATGAAAGTGTTGTGAACAGAGCAATCAAAATCGGTACCTGCAACATATTCCATGGATGTGTACACAATATGCTGTATGAAAAGAGCGAAGATATTTTACGAGGATTGTATAAATCTGCTTCTTTTGTTGTACAGGCAATTGTTTTTAAGCAAACAGGAAACTATATCATCCATCAAAAGGATTTGCTTCAAGTTGTATCTTTCGATGAACGAGTCATTGTGGAAACCTTTTTGAATTTGAAAAATGGCAGAACAGTAGAGTTCAATTTGATGTCTGAAACATTGTTCGCTTGGTCAAAGAAATGGATTGCCGAAAAGAATTAAACAAATTCCAATTTATAGAACAGCACAAGCAAACCCCGATAGACCTAAAAATCTGTCGGGGTTATCTCTTTGTTTTCTGCGATTCAATTTTTGCTGTTAGTGATTTCTCCGATAACAACATCACGCTTTCGCGAAGCGGCTGTTTTTGCCTTGTTGATTACAGGAAGAATGGGAGCCAAACCATCATGCTCTCCAGTGCTTCCATGATCAGTGCCATGTTAATGACGTATATAATGGCACTCAAGATCATGGAGAGCACACCCAAAATAATGGCAATGATGCCGCAGATGCGTCCCGTTTTTGCTTCAGAGGGCTCATGTCCAAGCAAGCTTTTTGCTGTCGAAGCCTTGCTGATCGCAATAATACCAAGAATGATGCCGATCAAAGGGCAGCAGATAAGTGAAATGATCAGTCCTACAATACCAAGCGTTTGGGAGGAGGAGGCAGATTGGTTTGCCTGCATCGCCGTGCTATCGATAGGCGTCACGGGTGTGTAAAACTGTCCGCTTTGATAGGACCACCCTTCGTTTTGCCCATTGTTTTGATTAAAGTTGTTTTGATTGTTATCCATAAAGCAACTCCTTTCGTGGTCGTTAGGTTCATTATACCTGTTTTTCTGTAAAAAATCAAGCAATTGTGAAAAAAACTTGCAATAAAACACATAATATGATATACTTTCAGGTGTTCTTTTGAGAGGAGGGGAGCTACGTGCGCTTAAAACAGTATATTCGCTATCACGTTGTTTTTTTACTTTTTGCGGTGGCCTTTGCGTTCTATGGATTTATTTCGGTTATTGTTTTAAAAAACCAAGCCTATCATTGCTTGATGCACGATATCCTACATCTGTACTGTCCGCTTTGCGGCGGTACGCGTGCCTTCCTTTCCTGTTTGCGCCTTGACCTTGTCGGTGCGCTGTTGTATAATCCCGCAGTGATACCGGCGGCACTTGTATTTATCGCGCTTGATATGCGCGCTCTTGTGTTGATCCTGCAAGGGAAAGACCGCGCGCTTTTCCCTCGGTGGCTGTTGCCGAGTGCCGTTTACTATTTCGCGGCATTTACGGTGCTTCGTAACGCTTTGGCGTTTTTCGGTGTTGATCCTGTTGGCGATGTTGCTCCTTTTTGGCAAGACAAGCTGACGGCGGCGGGCGCGTGGCTTGCCACGGCTCTGCTTTTCGCTGTGGCGGTGCTCCTTTGCGGTGCACTTTGCTTGCCGCAAAAGCGGATGCGCCCCATTGCGGCATTTTTTTCGAGCGTGCTTGCCGTGTTGCTTGTGGCATTTTTATATACACCGCTGCTGCTCTTTTTGTTGATTCCTGTTTTCGCCTGCTTTTACCTTTGGTATCGATGCGTTGGGCGGCTTTCGGTCATTGCGATCAAATACGGCGAAACAGATATTCCCATTCGCATGGCTTTTGCCGATACGAAAGGGGAACATCCAAGAGTACCTATTTCCCTCACGCTCTATCTCATTAAGGTAAAAAACAGAAGGATCCTTGTTGACGCAGGCTGTGATACCATGCCGGGATATGATGTAAAATATCATATTTCCCCCGTCGAGGCACTCCGCCGTATGGGGGTGTCCCCGTTTGATATTACCGATCTTGTTCTTACCCACGCCCACAACGACCACGCCGGGGCGGCGCACTACTTTACAAAATCCACCGTACATATCGCGGCAAAGGAATGCGAATATGCCGCCAAAAAGGGATTTTTGCCTTCCAATCTTAAGGTTGTGCCCTTTGAGAAATCCCGTGAGATCGCGGGCATTACGGTGTCGGTATGGGGCGGTCATTCGGCAGGCTCTGCCATTGTTACCTTTTCTCATAGGGGTAGGGAATACGTCATTGCGGGTGATGAGTGCTATCATCGCGATTGTCTGATACAAAAACGCCCTACGGGGGCATCCTTCGATCGGGAAAGAAGCCGTGCCTTTGTGGAAAAATACGGCAATGAAAAATACACCGTTTTGCTGTCGCACGACTGCGCGATACTGCCGGGACAAAACGGCACGCTTAAAATTATTTAAGCGAAAAATAGGGGCTGAGTCAAATGACTCAGCCCCTATTTTTCATGTAGGATCATTCGATATATGACATAAGCTCCTTGGCGGCACTTTGCAGGAAAGCGGCATATTGGCGACGGAGCGTAGGGGGAATGGGCTTGGTGGTCAGCTCAAAGTTAAATAGCCCGTCAAACTCGGCAAGGGCAAGGCCGTGCATCGCATCGCGCCAATTTACGTTGCCCATAAAGGGGGCGAGGTGCTCGTCCTCAATGGCGGTGTTGTCGTTAACGTGGAGCACCTTCAGGCGCTTTCCAACATAAGCGAGCCCCTCGGATTGCTTTACAGCGCTGATGTTGGCGTGGCCGAAATCCCAGCAAACGCCGATTCCAAGTGCATCGGCAACGTCGCATAGCTCATCCGGGGCTTGACAGTAGCGGTGCGAGAGCATCATGCCGGGCACTACGCGCATGTTTTCCACCACCACGTTTAGCCCCACCCTTGACGCATGCTCCACAAAGGGCGCGAGATGAGCCATAACGGCATCAAACTGTGCGGCGCGGTCGTATTGCTTTAAGGGTAGTGTGGTGGTGTTGGGATGCAGCACGGCATAGCGTACTCCAAGCATTTTGGCGGCGTCAATGGCATTGTGCATTTTTATCTGAAAGGCGTCTTGCATGACGCTTTTCAGCCCCCCAAAGGGCAGGTGGCAAAGCTCAAAGTGCATGCCGATCTGCTCGCTATGTGCAAGGATCCCTTCTACCTGCACGCGCCACGCGTCGGAGGTAAGATCCAGCATGGTGGTGGGAAAATCTGCAGCATCAAACCCGGTTTCTTTGAAAAATTGCAGTCCCTTTCTGATATATGCGGCAAAATCCTCGCCCTCATGGCAGTGCAGATTAAATGCCGAGCTTGTACGCAACTTCCTCATAACGTCTTCATTCCTCTTTGCTTTGCAGAAATTTCATTCAAAAAGCGGTGTTGAAAGGTAGCGGTCACCTGTGTCGGGCAGAATTGCTACAATCACCCTGCCGTGGTTTTCGGGGCGGTGGGCAAGAACCGTGGCGGCATGTAGGGCAGCGCCCGAGGAAATGCCCACAAGCAGTCCCTCCGTGTGCGCGAGCCTTCGTGCCGCGGCATATGCCTCATCCTCTGTTACGGCTAAAATTTCGTCAACGGTGTCGCGGTCAAAATTGGTGGGCACAAAGTTGGCGCCAATCCCCTGTAAGCCGTGCGCGCCTGCCTTTCCGCCCGATAAAAGGGGCGATGCCGCGGGCTCTACCGCAACAGCGCGCAGAGAGGAAATTTTGCTTTTTAAAAATTTTGCTGTGCCTGAGAGCGTGCCGCCCGTGCCAACGCCCGCAACAAGAATATCCACGTGACCGTTTGTGTCCTCAAAAATTTCGGGGCCTGTGGTGGTGCGGTGCGCCATGGGGTTGGCGGGATTGTCAAATTGGGAGGGGATAAAGCTATCCTTTGTCGCGGCGGCAAGCTCCTTTGCCTTGTCAATGGCCCCCTGCATGCCAAGCGCGCCGGGGGTGAGCACGATCTCGGCACCGTAAGCCGAAAGCAGGCGACGGCGTTCAAGGGACATGGTATCCGGCATTGTCAGAATGACGCGGTAGCCGCGCGGCACGCCGATTGCAGCAAGCCCAATGCCTGTGTTTCCACTGGTCGGCTCAATGATAGTAGAGCCGCTTTTCAGCTTGCCGGCGGCTTCTGCCGCTAAGATCATGGACAGAGCCACGCGATCCTTGGCACTGCCCGCAGGATTGAAGCACTCCAGCTTCAGCAATATCTTCGCGCCCATGGCTTCATTTTTATTATAATTGGTGGGTTCAAACAGGGGCGTACCCCCAACCATTTCGCTGATGTTGCGGTAATACATAACAAGGAGCTCCTTTGCCTTTTTACGTTACTATTATTATATACGCATGGCTTTTTTATGTCAAGCACGTTTGAAATATATGCAGTGCTACCGAAAATCCTGTGGCGGTCGGTAGCGGAGAAAATAAAAACGGAGTGTCCTCGGGTTAAAGGACACTCCATATTTATGTGGCAATTAAGCCATAGCGTTGAGCTTTTTGGTAAACTGGCTCTTCTTGTGAGCAGCAGCGTTCTTGTGGATGATCCCACGCGTTACAGCCATATCGATCTTCTTAACGGCTGCCTTGTAGGTCTCCTGTGCAAGTGCTACGTCACCTGCCTCCACAGCAGCCTCGTACTTCTTCATCGCGGTTTTCATCTGCGTGCGGAAGATCTTGTTCTGCATGGTTTTGGTTGCGGTAACCTTTACACGTTTTTTGGCACTTTTAATGTTCGGCATAATCGTTCACCCTCCTTTACAAATTTTCGGTTTAAACGACTGCGCCTGAGAGGGTGCGCCGTCGTAAAAGTCCATACAGTCATATATATTATCACACGAAAACACAAATTGCAAGAGTTTTTTCAAAAAAACCCAAAAAAATTTTTTGTTTGTTTCCACAATTTAGAAAAAATTTTAAAAAAATGTGAAAAAACGCTTGACAAAGGAAGGGTGCTTTGCTATAATATTAAACTGCATTATAATTGCTGAATTGTCGCTTTTGCGGGTTTGGCAAATTTTCTCATCAAAACTATTATATACGCGTATGCGCGAATTCTGGCGGCGCAAATGTAAGCGTTTTGGTACTCTGGTCCACTGCACAAGCAGGGGACACAACAATGAATGGAGTGATAAAACAAATGGTCAACGTAAAAGAGCAAAAACTCGGTCAGAACAAGAGAATGAGTTTTTCCAAAGCACGTTACACCCTGGAGCTCCCGAACCTCGTGGAGGTCCAGACCAAATCCTTCAAATGGTTCCTTGAGGAGGGACTTGGTGAGGTTTTGCGTGACGTGTCGCCTATCACCGATTTCTCGGGCAATCTGTCCATTGAGTTTCTGTCCTACTCGATCGATCAGAAGCCCAAGTATACCGTTGAAGAGTGCAAAGAGCGTGATGTAAACTACGCCGCCCCCCTGCGTGTCACCGTGCGCCTGACAAACAAGCAAACGGGTGAGGTGCAAAATTCGGACATTTTCATGGGTGATATTCCCTTGATGACCGAGAACGGCACCTTTGTGATCAATGGCGCAGAGCGCGTGATTGTGTCGCAGATCATTCGTTCACCCGGTATGTACTACGCATCCGAGATCGATAAAATGGGCAAGCGCAACTATACCGCCCAAATTATTCCTTACCGCGGTGCGTGGCTGGAATATGAAACCGATAACAGCGGCGTGATCTACGTTCGTATCGATAAAAACCGCAAGCTTCCCATCACCATGTTCATCCGTGCACTCGGTGCTTTGGGGGACAAGCCGGAGATCGAGAGCCGCGAGGATATTTGCGCGATCTTCGGTGAGGAGGCGCGTCTGCGTGCCACCTTTGACAAGGATGAATCCGAAACCCTTGCCGCACACAATCTCACCTCTGCCGGCCATGAGGCACTCAAGGAGATCCACAAAAAGCTGCGGCCCGGCGAACCTGCCATGGTGGATGCCGCACAAAAGCTTCTTTCCGATATTCTCTTTGACAATCGCCGCTACGACATCGCTCCCGTCGGTCGCTACAAGTTCGACAAAAAGGTTGCCCTTGCAGCACGTATTGCGGGCAGAAAGCTTGCTGAGGCAGCCGTTAGCCCCATTACGGGTGAGGTGATCTTCGAGGCAGGTCAAGTACTGTCAAGTGAGGATGCACTGGCAATTGAGCGTGCAGGTATCAACGGTGTTACCGTTTTGCTTGAGGATGGCGAACAGGTAAAGGTCTTCTCCAACAATACCATTGAGCCCGAGTATCTTCTTGGCTATGATCTGAAGGATTGCGGTGTGAACGAAAAGGTTCGCACAAGCGTTCTGCTTGAGATCATGGAGGAGGCAGAGGGCGATGCGGATACCCTCAAGACCCTTGTGCGCCGCCGTATGGCAGAGCTCTGCCCCAAGCACGTGACGAAGGATGATATCTTTGCATCGATCAACTATATGCTGGGCCTGATGCACGATCAGGGTCTTGGCCAGTACGACGATATCGACCACCTTGGCAACCGTCGCATCCGTTCTGTCGGTGAGCAGCTGCAAAATCAGCTTCGCATCGGCTTCTCTCGCATGAACAAGACCATTACTGATCGCATGGCAACGCAGGATGCGGATAAGATCTCTCCTCAGATGCTGATCAATACCCGTCCCATTGCTACGGGTATTCGCGAGTTTTTCGGCTCCTCTCAGCTCTCGCAGTTTATGGATCAAAACAACCCCTTGGCTGAGCTTACCCACAAGCGTCGTCTTTCGGCACTCGGCCCCGGCGGTCTTTCCCGTGACCGTGCATCCTTTGACGTGCGTGACGTTCACTACACGCACTACGGCCGTATGTGCCCGATCGAAACGCCCGAAGGTCCCAATATCGGTCTGATTTCCTACCTTACCACCTATGCACGTATCAGCGACTACGGCTTTATCGAGGCTCCCTATCGTAAGTACGATAAGGAGAAGGGAGTTGTAACCGACGAGGTTGAGTACATGACCGCCGACGTTGAGGATCGCTATATTATTGCACAGGCAAACGAGCCCCTTGACAGTGAGGGTCGTTTTGTGAATAAAATTGTAAACGCCCGTGATAAGAACGAGATCCGTGAGGTTGAGGCTTCGCAGGTCGACTACATGGACGTTTCCCCCAAAATGGTGGTTTCTGTTGCCACCGCAATGATCCCGTTCCTTGAAAACGATGACAACTCCCGTGCGCTCATGGGCTCTAACATGCAGAAGCAGGCAGTGCCGCTTATGGTTACCGACTCGCCTATCGTTGGTACGGGTATGGAATACAAGGCGGCTGTTGACTCCGGTGTTGTGATCACCGCTAAGCGTGCCGGTATCGTAGATTACGTGGATGCCGATAAGATCGAGATCGTGCTTGATAACGGTGAGCGTGACGTATATGAGCTGATCAAGTTCAAACGCACCAACCAGGGAACCTGCTTTAATCAGCGTCCCATTGTTGCCAAGGGTGAGATCGTGGAAGCAGGTCGCGTGATCGCAGACGGTCCCGCAACCGCAAACGGCGAGATCTCGCTTGGTAAGAACGCCCTCATCGGCTTCATGACTTGGGAGGGTTATAACTACGAGGATGCAGTTCTGCTAAACGAGCGTCTTGTTCGCGATGACGTATATACCTCGCTTCATATTGAGGAATACACGCACGATGCCCGTGATACCAAATTGGGGCCGGAGGAAATCACGCGCGAGATCTCCAATGTCGGTGAGGATGCTCTCAAGGATCTGAACGCAGAAGGTATTGTAAAGAAGGGTACCGAGGTGCGTGCCGGTGATATTCTTGTCGGTAAGATCACGCCCAAGGGCGAAACCGAGCTTACTGCCGAGGAGCGCCTGTTGCGTGCGATCTTTGGCGAGAAGGCAAGAGAGGTGCGTGACACCTCGCTGCGCCTGCCCCACGGTGAGAGTGGTATCGTTGTTGACGTTAAGGTGTTCTCTCACGAAAACGGCGACGAGCTGCCCGCAGGCGTCAACAAGCAGGTTCGCGTTTATATTGCGCAAAAGCGTAAGATCTCCGTCGGCGATAAAATGGCAGGTCGCCACGGTAACAAGGGCGTTGTTTCCCGTATTTTGCCCCCTGAGGATATGCCCTTCCTGCCGGATGGCACGCCTCTTGATATCGTGCTGAATCCCCTGGGCGTTCCTTCCCGTATGAACATCGGTCAGGTGCTTGAGGTTCACCTCGGTATCGCTGCCCGTCACCTCGGCTGGAAGATCATGACCCCCGTATTTGACGGTGCAAACGAGAAGGATATTATGGAATGCATGCGCATGGCAGGCATGGCGCGTAAGATCCTCCCCGGTGAAAACGTTGACGGCAAGGAGCTCTTTTATGAGGTCGTTGATGCCGACGGCAAGAAGGACTACGTGCGCGTAGAGGATGAAGTGCGCGCCGATAGCGATAAGATCGCAGCCCTCATTGCCGAGGATAAGGTAAAGGTGATTGACGGTAAGACCATTCTTTACGATGGCAGAACCGGTGATCCCTTTGACAACCCCGTCACTGTAGGTATTATGTATTACCTCAAGCTGCATCACCTTGTTGACGATAAGATCCACGCCCGTGCAAACGGTCCTTACTCCCTCATCACGCAGCAGCCTCTTGGCGGTAAAGCTCAGTTTGGCGGTCAGCGCTTTGGTGAGATGGAGGTTTGGGCACTGGAGGCATACGGTGCCGCATATACGCTGCAAGAGATCCTCACCGTGAAATCTGACGATATCACGGGTCGCCGCCGTGCTTACGAGGCGATCATTAAGGGTCAAAACATTCCCACGCCCGGCGTTCCCGAATCCTTTAAGGTTTTGGTAAAGGAATTGCAGGCACTTGCCCTTGACGTGCGCGTGCTTGACAAGAACGGCGAGGAGATCCAGCTTTCCACCCTTTGCAACGATGAGGAGCCCCTGCCGTATTCCAATAAGGCAGAGCTTGCCGCAATCGATGAGGCACTTGGTGAAAGCGGCCTTGAGGAAGGGGATCTTGGCGATCTTACCATTGAGGATGAAAACGGTGACGTGATCGATAATTTCGGCATGGATGGCGAATTTGACGATGACGACAATTATAACGATGAATATGAAGATTAACGGAGGGGCGATGAAATATGGCAAATAAAGAATTTAATTCTATTAAAATAGGTCTTGCTTCTCCCGAAATGATCCGTGAATGGTCCTACGGTGAGGTCACCAAGCCTGAAACGATCAACTACCGTACTCTGAAGGCCGAGGTTGGAGGCCTGTTCTGCGAGCGTATCTTTGGCCCGACCAAGGACGGTGCTTGTATGTGCGGTAAATACAAGAATTCTCACATCGGCTCCTTGCCGCGCGATCGCGTACACAAGTGCGAAAAGTGCGGCGTGGAGATCACCACCAAAAAGGTGCGTCGCGAGCGCATGGGCCATATCGAGCTTGCTTGCTCGGTATCGCACATTTGGTATTTCAAGGCCGTGCCCTCTCGCATGGCTTTGGTGCTTGATATTTCTCCCAAGCAGTTAGAGCAGGTGCTTTACTTTGCCGAGAACGTGGTGCTCGATCCCGGTCTTACCCCCTTGACAAAGGGCACGGTGCTCACCGAAAAGGCTTACGAGGAGTATCGCGAGATGTACGGCAACGAGTTCCGCGTCGGCATGGGTGCCGAGGCAATCAAGGAGCTGCTTGCCGCAATCGACGTAGAAGCACTTTCTCAGCAGCTCAAGGATGAGCTCATGGTAGCAACGGGTCAGAAGAAAATGCGCATTATCAAGCGTCTTGAGGTAATCGAGGCGTTCCGCAAGTCTGGCAATCATCTTGATTGGATGATCCTTGATGCGCTGCCTGTTCTTCCCCCTGAAATTCGCCCCATGACCCAGCTTGACGGCGGTCGTTTCGCATCCTCCGATCTCAACGAGCTTTACCGCCGTGTGATCGCGCGTAACAACCGTCTTAAAAAGCTCATGGAGATCCACACGCCCGAGATCGTGGTACGCAACGAAAAGCGTATGCTGCAGGAGGCTGTGGATGCACTCATCGACAACGGCCGTCGCGGCAAGCCCGTAACGGGTCCCTCCAATCGTCAGCTCAAATCTCTTTCCGAGATGCTGCGCGGTAAGCAGGGTCGCTTCCGTCAAAACCTGCTCGGTAAGCGTGTTGACTATTCGGGCCGTTCGGTTATCGTTGTCGGTCCCAATCTTAAGATTTATCAATGCGGTCTGCCCCGCGAAATGGCACTCGAGCTCTTTAAGCCCTTCGTGATCAAACGCCTTACCGAAATGATGAAGGCGACCAATATCAAGGAAGCGCAAAAGAAGATCGAGCGCGCTTACCAGCATCCCGAGGTTTGGGATGCACTCGAGAACGTGATCAAGGAGCACCCCGTTCTTCTGAACCGTGCACCTACCTTGCACCGCCTTTCGATTCAGGCATTTGAGCCCGTTTTGGTTGAGGGTCGCGCCATTAAGCTGCATCCGCTGGTTTGTACCGCATTTAACGCTGACTTTGACGGCGACCAGATGCCCGTACACGTACCGCTTTCCGCAGAGGCACAGGCTGAGGCACGCTTCTTGATGCTTTCCGCCAATAACCTGTTAAAGCCCGTTGACGGCCGTGCCGTTGCGGTGCCTACGCAGGATATGATCCTTGGTACCTACTATCTTCTCATGGAGAAGCCCGGCGAGCCCGGTGAAGGCATGACCTTCCGCAACTTTGACGAGGCAAATATGGCTTACGTCAACGGTGCGCTGGGACTTCACGCACCCATTAAGGTGCGCATGAGCAAGGAAGTAGGCGGCGAGGTCGTTACGGGAATGATTGAAACCTCTCTTGGCTGTCTTATTTTCAATAACAGTATTCCGCAGGATCTTGGCTTTGTGGATCGCACCAAGCCCGAGAATATCTTCAAAATGGAGATCGATACTGCATTCTTGAAGGCTAAGAAGGGTAATGTGAAAAAGATCCTTGGTATGCTCATTGACAACTGCTTGAAGCGTCACAGCGCTGCCGACTGTGCAGAGATGCTGGATAACATCAAGGAAATGGGTTACCGTTACTCCACCCGTGCTGCCTTCTCTATCTCGGTGTACGACATGAGCGTACCGAAGGAGAAGCCCGAGCTTATCGATAAGGCACAGGCGACCGTTGACCGTATCAACGCTTCCTTCCGCCGCGGTCTTCTGTCTGACGAGGAGCGTTACAATTCGATCATCGCGATCTGGAAGGTTGCAACCGACGATGTGACCGCTGCGATGATGAAATGCTTCCACCCCCAAAACCCGATCAAGATCATGGCAGATTCCGGTGCCCGCGGTTCTATCCAGCAGATGCGTCAGCTTGCCGCAATGCGCGGTTCGATGTTCGCGACCAACGGTAAAACCATGGAGATCCCGATCAAATCGAACTTCCGTGAGGGTATGAAGATCCTTGAGTACTTCATGGGCTCTCGTTCCTCCCGTAAATCCCTGTCCGATACGGCACTTCGTACCGCAGACTCGGGTTACCTTACCCGTCGCTTGGTTGACGTTTCGCAGGACGTTATCGTACGCGAGGTCTGCTGTGATGCGACCGACGGCGAATGGGTTAAGGAGATTTCCAATGTCAAGGATCCTCAAAATCCGCTTGAGGCACTTTCCGACCGTATCATGGGCCGCTACACCTTCGGTGAGGTGGTACACCCCGAAACGGGTGGGGTTATCGTTCCGAACGACACCATGATCACGGAGGCACACATCAAGGCAATCGAGGCGGCAGGCATTAAGCGTGTCAAGATCCGCACACTCTTGAAGTGCCATGCACGTCACGGTATTTGTGCACACTGCTACGGTGCTGACCTTGCTTCCGGTAAGACCGTTAGCGTTGGTGAGGCTGTCGGTATCATTGCCGCACAGTCGATCGGTGAGCCCGGTACTCAGCTGACGATGCGTACCTTCCACTCCGGTGGTGTCGCAGGTACTGACATTACGCAGGGTCTGCCCCGCGTTGAGGAGCTCTTTGAGGCAAGACCTCCCAAGAAGGCTGCCATTATTTGCGAGCAAACCGGTAAGATTCTCAGCGTTGCACACGGTGAAAATATTAACGTGCACGAGATCAGCGTAGTGGATGACGCTACGGGCGAAATGCACAAGTATACCATTCCTTACGGCATGCAGATCGTGGTTGCCGAGGGTGACCATGTAGAGCGCGGTGAGGTGCTCACCGCAGGCAGCAAGGCACCCGCAGACATCATGCGTATCAGCGGACTTGATAAGGTTTATGAGTATATCACCGAGGAAATTCAAAAGGTTTACCGTTCGCAGGGCGTTAGCGTAAACGATAAGCACGTAGAGATCATCGCACGTCAAATGACCCGTAAGGTTCATGTAGAGGATGCGGGTGATACGGAGCTGCTGATCGGAACGCTTATGGATGTGCTTGATTTTGAGGAAGTGAACAACAAGATCAAGGAGCGCGTCGCGGCAGGCGAAAACCTGCGTGAGGCAACCGCTTCTCGCGTGCTGCTGGGTATCACAAAGGCATCGCTTCAGACCGAGTCCTTCCTGTCCGCTGCATCCTTCCAGGAAACCACCAAGGTTCTCACCGAGGCTGCAATTAAGGGCAAGGTAGACCACCTGATGGGCCTTAAGGAGAACGTTATCATCGGTAAGCTTATTCCCGCAGGTACGGGCATGACATGTTACCATGACGTGCACGTGGAGCAGGGTGAAAGAGAAGCTGTTGAGGCGTAATTTCCGATAATCCAATACCTTTGGGGGCTATCCCGGAAGTTGTCCGGAATAGCCCCTTTTGCGTATATATAATATTTATTGTAAAAAATTTAGTGTTTTGGTTAAAATTTGCATAAAAGAACATCAAACGGTGCAAAATAGCAGGTATAAGTATGGGCTTTTTGTGCAAAAAGTAGAAAATCACTTTCCTCTTGACAAGGAAAAGGAGAAATGTTATAATAAACCGTAAGCGCTTTGGGATAACTATGCCCATTTTGGCTTAAACATTAAAATTTTTAAGAAGGAGGAAGAAAATGCCAACCTTTAATCAGCTTGTCAGACAGGGCCGCACCGACAAAACGTACAAGTCCAAGTCCCCCGTGTTGCAAAAAGGACTGAATACGCTTCGTAACGAGCAGACCGACCAGCGCGCACCTCAAAGAAGAGGCGTTTGCACCAAGGTGTCCACCACAAGCCCGAAGAAGCCCAACTCTGCACTTCGTAAGATCGCGAGAGTTCGTCTTACCAACGGTCTTGAGGCTACCACCTACATTCCCGGTATCGGTCACAACCTGCAGGAGCACTCCGTTGTCCTTATTCGCGGCGGACGTGTAAGAGACCTGCCCGGTGTTCGTTACCACATTATTCGCGGTACTCTTGACGCACAGGGCGTTGCAAACCGCAAACAAAGCCGTTCCAAATACGGCGCAAAGACTCCCAAGAAATAATTCGGGAGCAGGTATTAAAAAAGCATCGTCCGGCTGAACTGAATTTTAATGTTTATGTCTAGCCCCGCGCGACGCTGACGGGTACATCAGATACCCGAGTACCAATGATTTCATATTTTTAATGAAGGAGGGAAGTAAAGTGCCGAGAAGAGGTCGTATTTCTAAAAGAGACGTACTCCCGGATCCGTTGTACAATTCCAAGCTTGTAACCAAGCTCATCAACAACGTGATGGAGGACGGCAAAAAGGGTGTTGCCCAGAAGATCGTATATGATGCATTCAGCTCCATTGAACAGAAGCTGGGTCAGAATCCCCTTGAAGTATTTAACGAAGCTCTTGAAAATGTTATGCCTGTACTGGAGGTTAAGGCTCGCCGTGTAGGCGGTTCTACCTATCAGGTACCCATGGAGGTTCGTGCTGAGCGTCGTCAAACGCTGGGTCTGCGTTGGCTGATCCTGTTTGCGAGAAAGCGCGGCGAGCGCACCATGGCTGACCGTCTTGCCGCC
>JAFVOQ010000042.1 GCA_017505785.1 Clostridia bacterium | reverse complement strand
GAGAAATCGCAGGCCGTTTGCGTTTCTCTGACAAAGGAGAAAAAGACTGCCCAGCCCCCGAAGCTCTATGACCTTACTTCCTTGCAGCGGGAAGCCAACCGCACCTATGGCTTTACTGCCAAGCAGACCCTTGACTATGCCCAAGCCCTGTATGAAAAAAGGCTGCTGACCTATCCGAGAACGGACAGCAATTATATCACTTCCGACATGGAGCAGACGGCGGCTGATCTTGTTGCGGCACTTCTGCCCATGCTGCCTTTTATGCAGGGTATGGAGTTCTCCCCGGAGATCGGGCGCGTTATCAACAATGCCAAGGTGACAGACCACCATGCGATCCTGCCGACAGCGGAGTTTGCAAAAGCCGGATTTGACGGACTGGCAGAAAGCGAAAAGAAACTGCTGTCCCTTATCTGCTGCAAGCTGTTCTGCGCCGTTGCGCCGCCCCATGTGTATGAAGCTGTCACCGCTGTATTTGAGTGCGGCGGCGAACAGTTCACCGCAAAAGGCAAAACAATTCTGACTGCGGGCTGGAAAGGCATTGACGCCCGTTTCCGTCTGACGCTGAAAGGAAAACCCGACGAGGAAGCCGAGGACGAAGCGACGCTGCCGGAGCTGACCGAGGGACAGACCTTTGACAACCCTGCCGCATCTGTTTCCGAGCATTACACCACACCCCCGAAGCCCTACACCGAAGATACGCTGCTGTCCGCTATGGAAAGCGCGGGCAAAGAGGATATGCCCGACGAAGCCGAGCGCAAAGGGCTGGGTACACCCGCGACCCGCGCCGCCATGATCGAAAAGCTGTTGTCTGCCGGATTTGTGGAGCGCAAAGGCAAAAGCCTTGTGCCGACCAAGGACGGCGTAAACCTTGCCGTGATCCTGCCGGATATGCTGAAATCCCCGCAGCTTACCGCTGAATGGGAAAACAGGCTGACCGAGATTGCCAAGGGCAGCGCAGACCCGGACGAATTTATGGACGGCATTGCCGATCTGACGCGGGAGCTGGTAAAAGCCTACTCCCATATCACCGAGGACGGAAAAAAGCTGTTCGCGCCGGAAAAGGAAGCAATCGGCATCTGCCCACGCTGCAAAAGCCCTGTCTATGAGGGCAAGAAAAATTATTACTGCTCTGACCGATCCTGCCGTTTTGTGATGTGGAAGAACGACAAGTTTTTTGAAAGCAGGAAAACCACCTTTACAAAGAAAATCGCCGCTGCGCTGTTAAAGGACGGCAAGGCAAAGGTCAAGGGGCTGTATTCCGAGCGCACGGGCAAAACCTACGACGGTACGGTGCTTCTCTGCGACACAGGCGACAAGTATGTGAATTACCGTATCGAACAGACCAAATGATCCGGCTGAACGAAGCACAGTATCGCAAGGTGAAAAAGCTGACCCGCTGCCTTTGTGCCAACAACGACGGCGGGTGCTGCCTTGTGCTGGATGACGGCGACCCTTGCGTATGTGTGCAGGCAATCAGCTATTCGCTGCTGTGCAGATATTTCCGGGAAGCGGTACTGCCCGCAGACCGGGAGCTGTGCGCGGATATTATGCGTGAGCATGATACCCGGAAGAAATGCGAAATGTGCGGCAAGCCCTACCACGCCCGCAGCAACCGTGCCAAGTATTGCGACGCCTGCGCACCCATAGCGGCACGGCGTAAAGCTGCCGAGCGAAAACGCCGCCAGCGGGAAACGGTAAAAGTACGGCTGCAAATCACGGTTTAGGGGCTGAAAATGCCTTGATTTAAGCCACCTTGCAGCCGCGTTTTCTACTGCCGAGGGATATTTCCCTTAATACCCCGAAAAACCGTTTTGAAAGCGTGACACAGAAGTTTCCGGCTCTGCCGGAGTACGGGGAGTTACGGAGCAAGCATAGGGAGTGTGGCTACACTTTGAAAAAGTGGAGATTCACACTACCCGCATATCCCCGCCGTCCTCTTTGGAGTTCGGCGGGGATTTTTTGCTTGTTGGGAT
>JAFVOQ010000041.1 GCA_017505785.1 Clostridia bacterium | reverse complement strand
TATAATCTATCTCGTTCCGAATTCGCTGGTGTGGCTCAATGGCAGAGCAGCTGATTTGTAATCAGCAGGTTGTTGGTTCGACTCCGATCACCAGCTCCAGTGATGTTCGGCGGCGGCAACCGCCGCCGATATCAAACAATTTTATAAGGGAGCGTTCCCGAGTGGCCAAAGGGGACAGACTGTAAATCTGCTGGCAATGCCTTCGGTGGTCCGAATCCACCCGCTCCCACCAAACACAAAGAGCACCGCGTTTGCGGTGCTCTTTGTGTTTGGTGGGAGCTTTAGAAAGTGGATTCGGAAGCCCGTGCGTATCGCATCGCGACGCAAAAACCTGCCGGTGGCAGGTTTTTAGGGCGTGGACTTTATGTGTGTATGCACCGGCGATGGGAGCGAGAGGACGCCGAAAACGCCCCTTTTTGCACTGCACGGTAAAGTTCCCAAATAAAAAATGCGCTTTGCCAATTGACAAAGCGCATTTTTTATATGAAGTGTACAAAGCTATAGCCGAACCTCATACGCCCTGCGGCGAGTATTTTTCGCGTCTTTCGCCAAATCTCGCCTTGCAAGATTATAATAAGACTCTCTTCACTGCGCGCAAGGGGGGTAGCAATGATACACGCGGCGTGCAGTGCCGCCGAGCAATGCCGCCAGCTCCTCTTTTGAAAAGCGTTCGGTATCGCAAATTTCCGAAAGGATCTGACTGTAGCTTTTTCTCATAAACGTACCGGGGCAATCGGTGCCCCAAAGCATATGGTCAGCCCCCACCAGATCCATTACGGCACGTATGTAATCTCTTACGATTGGCGCATTTAAATTTTTTAGTGTGACGTCAAAATAAAGGTTTTTTCGCACCATTTTCTTTACCAGCGCAAGGCGCTCCTCGTTTTTGCCGTCTGTAGCGGAAGGGAAAAGCGTGTGCGCCACCACAAGTGTGAGGTGAGGATGACGGTCAAGCACATGGCAGAGTCCGTCGATTTGAAAGCTATCCGTGCCCATAGCACCCGTATCTACCGTTACGGTAATGCCTCGCTCTTCAGCCTTTGCAAGATAAGGCTCAAAAGCCTCGCCGTCAATTCTAAGCGACGGATGATAGCCGCAAAGCCCGTAGCGTGCACTGATCTCAAATTTCAGCGTGCGAAAGCCAAGTGCTTCTGTAAGGTGTGAGAAAATAGCAGATGCTGCTGCACAGAAAGGGTCAAAGGAGCCTGCCCCCGTGAAGCGTGTGGGATATTTTTTTACCGCCTCGGCGATATAGCTGTTTTGAAAGCCGTAATTTGAGCCCTGTAACAGAACCGCATGAGAAATACCTCCCTCGTCCATTAACCGGAGCAGACGCTCGGGCGAAAAGCCCGTATCGCCGTCCTCCTCGCGCAAAAAGCGTTCGCGCTCGCCGGTTGCCCACTCTACCATGCCTGCGCCAATGGCGCGTGCCTCACCGCGCGGGCCAAAGCCCGTGAGCCTTTCGTAAACATGCGCATGTGCATCAACGATATCCATAAAAACTCCTTATATTGCAGAGAAAGGGTGATTTAATTCCGTTTCCAAATGTAGGGGGAAAAGAGAATGAGCAGAGGCATAAATTCAAGTCTTCCCGCCAGCATATTAAAGGATAAAAGCAGCTTTGAAAAATAAGAAAAGCCGGAGAAATTTCCCGTGGGACCAACGACACTAAAGCCGGGGCCGATATTGTTGATGCAGGCAAGTGTGGCTGAGAGATTTGTTTCAAGATCAAACCCGTCAAGGGAAAGCAATAGTGTGGTAAGCACCGTCAGTGCAAAATAAACGGAAAGGTAATTGGCGGTTGCGTGAAGTGTTGTTTCCGATATCGCATCGCCGTCAAGACGTACCACGTTTACCGAACGGGGGCGCACTGTTTTTTTGATGCTGCGGAAGATGTTTTTTACAGCAATGATCACACGTGAGATCTTTAAACCGCCTGCGGTGGAGCCCGCACAGCTACCAAGAATCATCAGTAAAAGCAGGATCGTTTTTGAGAAAGAGGGCCAAAGATTAAAATCGGTGGTGGCAAAACCTGTGGTAGAAACGATTGTGGAAACCTGGAAAAACGAGGTGCGGATTGCATCTTCCGTGCTTGCGAAATAATCAAAAATATTTGCGGTGATAGCAATTGTGGAGAGGGCACAAATAAGAAGGTAAAGACGCAACTCCTCGTTTTTAAAGACATCCTTAAAGCGTTTAACCAAAAGCAAAAAGTAGATGTTAAAGTTGATGCCGAACACGATCATAAAAATGCCAATGATCCACTCGGCGGCAGGGTTGTTATAAGCACCGATCGAGGCGTTCTTTACCGAAAATCCGCCCGTGCCCGCTGTGGCAAAGGCATTGACGATCGAGTCGTAAAGCGGCATTTTGGTCAGGAGTAAGAGAAATACCAGAATCAGTGTCAGGCACATATAAATGCCATAGAGGATGAGGGCTGTTTGCCGCATTTTGGGCACGATCTTGTCCTTGGTAGGACCCGGCACCTCAGCGCGTAGCAGATGCATTGCCTGTCCGTTATCCGCAGGCAAAATGGCAAGCATAAAGACAAGCACACCCATGCCGCCTACCCAGTGTGTAAAGCTTCTCCAGAACAAAATACCCTTTGGTAAGCTCTCTACCTCGGTTAAGATCGAGGCGCCTGTGGTGGTAAAGCCCGAAACAGTTTCAAAAAATGCATCGATATAGTTCGGGATCGCCCCACTGAAGAAGAAGGGCAGTGCGCCAAACAGGGAAAGCAACACCCACGCGCCCGCTGCGGTTACAAATCCTTCCTTCGCGTAGATCCGCGTATCCTTCGGCTTGCGGAAGATCAGCGGAAGGGAAGCGACAATTAGGACAGCAACGGTGAGAAGAAAGGGCACGGGTGATTCCCCAAAGATCAGGGAAACGATCAGGGGCAGTATCATCAAAGCCGCCTCGATCAGCATAATGATACCAAACAGGTATCCAAGCATGCGATAATTCATATCATATCCTCTTGCTTAGGCAATAATGTCTTTGATACTCTCGGTGCGCTTGCCGCTGGTAACTACGATAACGGTATCGTTTTTGGAGATCACGTCATCGCCCGCAGGGATGATCACATCATTCCCTCGCACGATGCAGGCAATCAGCACACCCGCGCGGGGCTTTAGCTGCTTTAAGGGGATATCGGTCACGCCCTCTATTGGGCTGTTGATCGAAAATTCAAGCGCTTCAACACTGTCGTTTAGAATTTTGTGCAGTGCCTCAATGCCCGATGCCTCGCCCGCGCTCGTCATGGAGCGCACGTAGCGCACGATATCAGAAACGGTTGAAGATTTCGGGGAAACGATGCTCTCAAGTCCCACATTCTTGAAGAAATCCATATAGGAGATGCGGCTGATCATGGTAATGACCTTGTCAAGCTCCAAGGATTTGGCGTACATCGAGATAATGGCGTTTTCCTCGTCAACGTCCGAGAGGGCAAGAAAGGCATCTGCCTTTTTTATGCCGCATTCAAGCAGCGTTTCCTGACGTGAGCTGTCGTCGCAGATCACCGTGCAGCTGTAGTCCGTAGCAAGCTCGTGGCAAACCGCCTCGTTCTTTTCAATGATCGTCGAATTGATCTTGGCGTTTTGCAGCATGCCCTGCAAATAATAGGTGGTACGCCCACCGCCCGCGATCAATACGTTTTTGATCGGCGTTTTATAAATGCCCATTGCTTTGAAAAGATTGGTGATCTCCTTATCGGGCGCGGTGACGCAAATGGTGTCGCCCGCCTCAAGCGAGAAATGACCCGAGGGGATGTGTGCTTGGCCTCTGCGAAGCACGCCGCACACAAGAAATTTGATGTTTAGCTTGCGGCGCAGCTCGTTTAAGGTAATGCCGCAAAACGGCGAGCTTTCCTCAATGATAAATTCGGCAAGCTCTACCTTGCCGCGGCAAAAGGTGTTGATCTTGGCGGCAGAGGGGAAGCGGAGCAAGCGGTAGATCTCATTGGCGGCGGCGAGCTCGGGATTTATGGTGAAGGAGAGATTCATGTCGCTTTGCAAAAGCTGCATAAGCTCGGAATATTCGGGATTACGTACGCGCGCTACGGTATGCTTGGTGCCAAGCTTGCGCGCTGCCGCACAGCACAGAATGTTGGTTTCATCCTTCGCCGAAACAGCAATGAGAAGATCCGCCTTATCGGCACGTGCTTTGCGCAAAACCGAAATCTCGGCACCGTTTCCCACAACGCCAAAAACGTCGCAGCTGTCAGCGATCTCGGAAAGAGCCGTTGCGTTTTCATCCACTACGGTAATATCATGATCCTCACGGGCAAGCTGTGAGCAAATAGCGGAGCCTACGGTGCCGCCACCCACGATTATAATGTTCATAATATTTGTAAACCTTTCTTTTGCAGGCTGCATGCGGCAGAATACTGCAAAGCTTATAACTTGTATTATAGCACATAATTATTATATTTTCAATAACTAAAAAAATCTTGTCCGCAAAACTGTGTGAAATGCGGTGCTTTTTTGCTTTTGTGTTGATTTTAACGGCACTGTGTGATATACTATGTATGTTATTTAAAGTATGATATGAAAGGGTTTTTCATGCTCACAGTTTGTCGCTTGGATTTTAAAAAGGTAACCACTGAAGATCTTGGCTTGATCGCCCCCTATTTTGCGCAGAAAAAGGCAGTGATCAGCGATCACAGCATACTCTATCTGCATATGTGGGGGGCTCTTCTCGGCACCGAATACGCAATTGACGGTGACGTGCTGTTTTTGCGCCGCAACGGCAAGCACGGCATTTCCTATTATCCGCCGCTTGCCATGGGAGAGGTCGGGCTTGCGGCTCGTATTTCCCGCCTTGCTTTGCTTGGTGAAGCACAAATTTCGCTTTCTGCTGTGCCGGCGCACGCCGTGGAGGAAATAGAACGTGCACAGCATGTGGTAGAAAAAAGCACCTCGCGCCGCTGGGCTGACTATATTTACAGCGCGCAGGATCTTGCCACGCTGCAAGGGCACCGATACAACAAAAAGCGCAATCTCGTGCATCAATTTGAGCGTTTATATCCCCTACATGCGTACGAGGATATCACCGCAGAAAACCTCGCTGAGGTGGTGGTGTTTATGCAGAGCTTTATGCAGGAAGACCGAACAAACGAGGATAAGAATTACGAGAATGAGCGCGTCCTTTGCATCCTTGCCGAGTACGATCGCTTGCCTGCAATCGGCGGCCTTTTACGTGTAGAGGGACGCGTGGTTGCGTTTACCGTGGCAGAGCATATAGATGACACGCTTTTGGTGCATGTAGAAAAGGCAGATCGCCGTTTTAAGGGTGTGTATCAGTATATTAACTACCGTTTTGTGCGCGAGCAGCTGCAAAAACGGAACTTTCAGTTTGTCAATCGCGAGGACGATGCGGGCGATGAAGGGCTGCGACAGGCAAAGCTCTCCTATTGTCCTGTGGAAATTTTGCATAAGTACCGCATGGTGCTTGAATTTTAGGAGTTGGATATGAAAATCGTAATACTGGATGCTGCAACACTGGGTGCGGATATTGACCTTTCCCCCGTCGGGGCACTGGGCGATATGACCGTGTTTGAAGGGACTGCTGAGGGGGAAATCTCCACTCGCCTTGCCGATGCCGATGTCGCAGTGGTCAACAAGCTTAAAATGAACGAAACAACCCTTAACGGTGCAGAAAAATTAAAGATCATTTGCGTTACCGCTACGGGTTATGACAATATTGATATTGCGTATTGCGCATCACGCGGCATAGCGGTTTGCAATGTGCCTGCCTATTCTACCGATAGCGTGGCGCAGGTCACGCTTGCCATGGCACTTTCGCTTACCACCCATTTATTTGCCTATCGCACGCACGTCACAAGTGGTGCTTATACCGCAGGGGGCGTGGCAAATTGCCTTGTGCCCGTGTACCACGAGCTTTCCTCGCTTACCTGGGGCGTGGTTGGTGGCGGCGGTATCGGCAGGCGAGTGGCAGAGGTGGCAAAAGCCATGGGCTGCCGTGTGCTGATGTGTCGCAAACAGCCCGAAACGGTGTTTGAAGGTGTCGATCTTGATACGCTTTGCCGCGAGGCGGATATCATTTCGCTCCACGTGCCGCTGACCGACCAAACACGCGGCATGATCAATAAGGATCGCATCCGTGCCATGAAAAAGGGCGCGATCCTCATCAACGTGGCGCGCGGTGCAGTCGCCGATGAGGCGGCACTTGCCGAGGCGATCGAATCGGGGCATCTTGGCGGACTTGGCGTTGACGTGTTTGAAAGGGAGCCTCTTTGTGCAGATCACCCCTATTATCGCATCATGAACCGTGAAAACGTTTGTCTTACCCCCCACATGGCATGGGGCGCGTTTGAGGCACGCGCAAGATGTGTGTCGATCGTGGCAGAAAACATAAAAGCCTTTTTTGCAGGCGAAAGAAAGAACCGCGTGTTCAAATCGCCAAACTGAGGCCAACACGTCCAATACGTATGATAGATTTGTCACAGGATCTTAAAACAAAAAATAAGTTTTTGGATTACTGTCGATTTGGAGCTACAAATACCAATTTACATATACAAAGAGAGTATCTGTTGCCGTGCTTTGTCGCTGATTGTTGCAGTGCGAGTGGTATTGAAGGAATAAAATACTACGGTAGCAAGGAATATAAAAACTATGTTTCTTGGGATGATTCTTATTTTGCCTTTGAGGGATCCGAAATACAGCGAATAAGATAATGTAATAAAATACAAATCATCGCTGAGAGTAACCGCTTGGTCGCTCTCGGCGTTTTTGTTATAGACTAATCCACAATTTTATGACATAATTTTATAAAACTCTATTGACCTTACAGTTAACTATAATGTTATAATGATACCGAAGGAGGCGATGACATGATAAAAATAGGTGATTTGGCAAAGATTTGTAATGTCAGTACGCAAACTTTGCGGTATTATGATGCCGAAGGCGTACTAAAGCCAGATATCACCGATCCGTCAAGTGGATACCGATTTTATTCGGTCGATGCCGTGGAAAAGTATAAAAAGATTTTGTTTTACAAGGATCTCGGTTTTTCCTTGGATGAGATCAAAAAAATACAGCTGGCTACAAACGAAGAATTGAAAGATATTCTAAAAAACAAGAAAACAACCTTGTCAAAATCCATCGATAGATTCAAGGAACAAATCAAAACAATAGACGGTATTTGTGAAGGCAATCAGAAAAAGCCTGTTTTGTCTGAAATACTTCTTTTGCCTTTTGAAAACGATGCACAGGTAGTTGGCAAATGGCAGCTCTGCGGAAAGATCCTTGATGAGAATGACTTGACATCTTTGGAAGACGTAGGTGCAGATATCGCCGACAAGGAAATCATCTTTATGCCGGGCGGTGCATTTGCTTGGAAGTATTTTTGGACGAAAGGAACGCTATACAGAATTTCTCCGAAGTACACATTCGCCATTCCAAATTCGTACAAAACATTGGAGAAGGACGGCGTTAATTATATGATCGTGCAGTTTATGAGTGACGAGTGTATTGACAACGGAGAAGACACATTGCTTCTTTTATATCGTCAAATTGATACTGTTGCATATACGGAGCATCAAATACGCCCCAACATTGATAAAACAGATCTGCCCTATATTGATGATGAATCGGTTCTCGGTTTATGGGTAGCGCTTGATTACGTTCCTACGATATCCGATTTTAGTCCTCAAAAAAGATATAGTGACGATGAAGACATTTGTATGGTGGATATAAAATTCTTGTCTCGCGGCATATGCACAAGAACAATTCGCTCAATGTCGGGAGCCGCAACCTATATGCTCCGATACACGAAAGGCTTTGTTCTCAATGACAAAGAAATGACAGCCGAAGAATATCAGATCAAATCTATAAACGGCAAGGATTTTCTTCTTGTGCAGCACAAATCCGGAGATTATTTTTACGGCGGTATGACACCTCATTGGTATGTCTTTGAAAGAAAGGATAATTGATATGAAAAAATATATAGCTTTAATTTGTGCAATCCTCGTGCTGTTATTGACGGCTTGCAACAATCAAACACCATCCGATGAAACACCCACTGATACTCCTACACAGTCGGAACAATCGACGGATAACAGTGAAACCACGCCTCCGGCAGAAGAGAAAAATCCCATAAACACTATGGAAAAATTGGCAGATATTGATGGGGTAATTTCCGTAACTAAGCAGACGTTTTCACAACAGATAAAAGATGCAGTAGCATACAAGGTACTGTATGAGTCTGAAAACGGGAAGCTGGCAGCTGATGTAGTTCTTCCCGATGATTATGCAAACGAAAATAAAGATTATCCTGTTTTGATATATTTCCCTCAAATAGGCACATATATAGAATCCCTTGCATCAACTTACGCGCTTAACGATATAATCGTAATTCGTCCGTATGCGAGAGGATATGGCGAAAGCGAAGGAATGAGAGATCTTGGCGGCAAAAAGGATCTTGCAGATTCCCAAAAACTTTTAGAAATATTTGATTCTGCAAGCTTTATCGAAAACTCCAAAATCTTCGTTGCAGGCTCTTCTGAAGGCTCCGTTAATGCGCTTCGGTTGTTTGCAGAGGATACTGAAAAACGAATCAGCGGTTGTGCTGTTGTTGACGTAATTTCTGATCTTCCTTCATTCGGAGAGTTTAGAGGCGAAAGTGTACAGAATCTCTTCGCATCTTTGATTGGCAAGACATATGAAGAAGCCCCCGAGGAATATGACCTTCGCTCTGCGGTAAAATTTAGTGAAAAGCTCGACAGACCTATTTTGATACTTCACTTCCTGCAAACGCCTATAGTATCTGTGGAGCAAACGGACGCACTCTATAATCTAATAAAGGATACAAACAAAGATTGTACATATCATAAAATTGATGCTTTGTCTGGCGATTTCCAAGGAGAAAGTCTGCAAAGATTGCTTTCTTGGATGAACAAATATGATTAAACGAATTCTTTCCATTCTTTTGGCTTTGCTTATTTTATGTTGCATATATGGCTGCGACCAAGATAATAGAGTCGAGGATGAACCAACTGAAACAACAACTGATACAGATAAAACCGAACCAAACCTAATAGAGCAAACCGAGTCTGATTATATTATTTCAACCGATTGGATGACCTTTTATTTTTCAAAAGGGGATTTTAAGGAATCAGATGTCGAAGATATTGCGGAAGAAGCTGTTTCCGTAATGGCAGACGTTAGAAATCATCTCAAGGTTAAATATACTTTGGAAGAAGCCAAAGAAACGATTTGCTATTTTGACAGCACATATCTAAATAAAGATGGACAAAAACGTTCGTGGTGTTCTTGGAACGAAAAAGAAATGTACTGTATTTCGCTTGATGATTTCGTTCATGAATATGTGCATATGATAAGCGAAAATAACGATGACCTTGTTTACCATCCGAGCAAACTTTTTAGCGAAGGTTTAGCACAGTATGTAAGCTTGAATTTTTATAATGGAATCGCATCCCGTCAGTATGCATTTTTCAAAGAAGCACCAGTTTCAAAAAATTCAAACGCCTCGGAGCATCAGATGATATGCGACCTTTTGTCGGATAATGGGCTTGCATATAACGCTGAAAACTACAACAAAGCTTTTGTCGCAATATTGGATAAAAATTATGATGTTACAAAAATTGATGTAAATAGTGATTTTTACAAATACAACATTGGGCAAATTTTCATTGATTATTGTATCAATCAACTTGGCGGACTTGAAAAATTTGTATCCGTGTATTGTGACAGTGTGACAATTGCCGATGTATATGGAAAGTCTGTTGATGACCTTGTTATCGAAGCATGTGCTTACAATACATCTACATTTTACAAAGATTAAGGAGTAGGTTATAAAATGACTTTACCAAAGGATTTGCAAATACATTGCAGAAAAAGAATTTTGAAAAGAGTCATTCCTTGCATAATTCTGATTTCCGTGTTTGCAACAATATTGGCTTTGTGGGGAAGCGTTATTTTCAACACGGATAACAAGGCTTTCCAAACATCATGTTATGTTGTCGTTATGTTTATCCCATTTGTTATCACGGGAGTTCCTCATAAACTGATTGATTCAACTTATTACGGAACAGTAAAGAAAGTCGATATTGTTACGACGACGGATAATGATTCTGCTGTTAAACCTACTCGGGAGCATCTGTATTTGAAAAATACCATTTGTTTGAGCATTGAACAACCAGACGGTAAGCTCATATATAAAAAGGCATATAGCGGAAAAGCAAGATTGCAGCAGAACATTAACGCATATAATGAAGGGGATTTGGTATTTCATCTTTATGGAACAAATCATGTTGTGGTTTTACCCGATGCTAATGACAGTTTTGTCCATTGTTCCGTTTGCGATTCTTCCAACGATATTGAAAATGATCAATGCCGTGATTGCGGACATTCGCTGATAAAACACATATAAATATTACCGCCGAGAGTAACCTTAATGGTCACTCTCGGCGGTGTTTGTCAGTATTAATTTGAATAGTTATAGTAAAAAACAAATCCGAACCAATTTCGATTGACGAAATAGTTCGGATTTGTTACGTTTGGTGACCCGTAGGAGAATCGAACTCCTGTTACCGCCGTGAAAGGGCGGTGTCTTAACCGCTTGACCAACGGGCCTTATTCACAAAATGCGGATCGCTCCGCATTTTGTGCTTTTTTGGTAGCGGGAATTGGACTTGAACCCATGACCTACCGGGTATGAACCGGTTGCTCTAGCCAGCTGAGCTATCCCGCCACGTTGATGCGTTTTTCACAACGCTTGAACATTATAACATAAGCATTCCCGTTTGTCAACACTTTTTTTCGAAAAAGCAGGAAAAATTTTTTCGCCTGCTAAAGTGCGTTTTTTGCAACTCGCTCTTGCGTGTTTGTAAAATCTATGTTATACTGAAAAAAGTCGATAACAGGGAGGTGGGACTGTGAAAAAATACAGATTGCGCGTGGGGCTTGACGTGGATGATATTCTTTATGATTGCAATGCGTATGCCCTGCAATGCCTAAATGAAAGAGAGGGAATCGCACCGCCCCTGACGATTTATGACATTCGCGGCTGGGGGACGGGCGGTACTCGTGCCGATGAGCGTATTTCTTACTTTAGCGACCCCGAATTTGTGGCAAATCAGCCTATGTTTGCGGGGGCAAAGGAGTTTGTGCGGCACTTGTCGAGCGTGGCTGACGTGTTTTTTGTAACCGCAGTGCCGCCTGCCTGCATGTCGGCGCGCGCGCTGCGCTTGGTGCAGGATTTCCCCGAGATCCCACCCGAGCATATCCTTATCGGTACACGAAAGGATATGGTAAATCTGGATATTTTGCTTGATGACGGTGCACACAATATCACGCGCACCCCTGCCACCTATCCCGTGCTCTTCCGCCGCCCCTGGAACACGCATCTCTCGGGGCTTTTGTCGGTCAACTCCTATGATGACTTTTTGCATTTGGTGGATATGATCTGCCATGCCTTTGCAGATGAGCGTCCCAATCTTGAAAGCGGCGGTGTGGTTTGTCTTGTGGGGCCCACGGGTAGTAATAAAAATGCCGTGGCAAGGGAGCTTTCTCTGCATTACGGCATGGTAAAGCCCGCTACCGCCACTACGCGCCCGAGGCGCACAGACGAGGAGGACGGCAATTATCGCTTCCTTGATGAGGCGGCCTTTATAGCAGAGCGTGAAGCCGGCGGCTTTCTTGAAACCACCGTGTATAGCGGACATTATTTCGGCACCTCGGCCGCCGATATCGACAGTATTGTAAACGCAGGCAAACGTGCCGTAATTCCGATCGATATTTGCGGTGCGCTGACACTGAAAAACCGTTACCGTTCCAAGGCACTCACCGTATTTATGCAGCGTGGCCGCTATGAGGTGATTCGAGATATCGTTTCCCGTGAGCTTTCGCCTGACGACAAGACCTGCCGCATTCTTTCTCTTGACGATGAATACCGTAACGAGGAGCTTTGCGACGTTGCCGTGGATGCGGATCGAACGCCGGCTGCTGTTGCCGCAGATATTGTTGAAATCTGCTGAAACGCAGGTGCGAATCTGCTTTAAATATAATAATAATGTAAAAACTCAAAAAGTGCTTGACATTTGTATAATTATGCGGTATAATTGCAAAAGCCGAAAGGTAATTTTTATCTAATAAGGAGAACATAGAGATGAAAAAGATTTTAAGTCTTGCTTTGGCAGTACTTCTCATCGCTTCCACGATGCTTGCATTTTCTGCCTGCAAGAAAGAGGAGAATAAGCTTGTTATGGCAACGAATGCCGCATTCCCCCCTTACGAGTTTAAGGATGGCGACAATTTTGCCGGCATTGACGTAGAGATCGCTCAGGCTATCGCTAAAAAGCTCGGCATGGAGCTTGAGATTGTTGACGTTGACTTCGGTGCGGTACTTACGGGTGTTGCCGAGGGCAAGTACGATATGGGTATGGCAGGCATCACTGTGACCGATACCCGTAAGCAGACTATGGATTTCTCTGAGACCTATGCAACCGGTATTCAGGTCATCATTGTAAACGATGGCTCTACCATCACCTCGCTTGACGACCTCTTTAACTTCAATGATGACGGCGACCCCGTTTCGCTCAAGAACACCGGCATCCGCATCGGTGTACAGGAAAACACCACCGGCGATATCTACTCCTCCGACGATATCACCAACTGGGGCTTCAATAACCTCAACGAGGATGGCTCTGTGAACGGTGAGGACCGCGTAAAGCGCTTCAAGACCGGTGCTGAGGCTGTTGCCGCACTGAAGAACGATCAGGTTGACTGCGTTATTATCGACAATGAGCCGGCTAAGTCCTTTGTAGCTGCCAATACCGGCATTCACATTCTTGAGGGCGACAATGAGTACGCGATCGAGGATTACGCCATTTGCGTAAAGAAGGGCAACAGCGAGCTGCTTACTAAGATCAACCAGGCGCTTGCCGAGCTTAAGGCTGACGGAACGATCGCTACGATCGTTGCAAAGTATATCAAAGCCAACTAATCGAGAGGCTATGGAGAAAAGAGGAGCAGGATCTTGCTCCTCTTTTCTCACGAAACTAACAGTAAGGAGAAAACTCATGCAAGCATGGTTCGCTGATTTTAAAGCGGATTTCAAACTCAATTTTATCGATGCCGCACGCTGGAAGTGGTTAGTAGAGGGCCTTGGCAATACTCTGAAGATCACCTTCTTCTCGCTTCTCATTGGCTTGGTGCTCGGTATCGTCGTGGCAGCGGTACGCTCGACCTACGACAAAAACCAAGAGGCGATGGCGAAGCACAAGGGTGTAGGGTATTACGTTTTTGCCGTTGTCAATGCCGTTTGTAAGCTGTACCTGACTGTCATTCGCGGAACCCCTGTAGTCGTGCAGCTCCTCATTATGTATTTCATTATTTTTGCCACCTCCCGCAATGACGTGCTGATCGCTACCATTGCGTTTGGCATCAATTCGGGCGCGTACGTGGCAGAAATTTTGCGCGGTGGTATTATGTCGATCGACAACGGTCAATTTGAGGCAGGTCGCTCGCTTGGCTTCAATTATGTGCAGACTATGATCTATATTATTATACCGCAGGTCTTCAAAAGTGTGCTCCCCACGCTCTGTAACGAGTTTATCGTGCTCTTAAAGGAAACCTCGGTTGCAGGTTACGTTGGTGTGGTCGATCTCACCAAGGCAGGTGACCTTATCCGCGGTCGTACCTTCTCGGCATTTATGCCCCTGATTGCCGTGGCACTCATTTATTTGGTGCTGGTCGTTGTACTGACCAGCCTTGTAGGAGTTCTTGAAAGGAGGCTGCGCAGAAGTGAGCGATAAGATGAATCAAGACAGTGTGATCTGTGTATGCGGCCTCAAAAAGCATTATAAGGGCGGCGTGATCAAAGCACTTGACGGTGTTAATGCTGAGATCAAGCGAGGCGAGGTTGTGGTTGTGATCGGCCCCTCGGGCAGTGGTAAATCCACATTTCTTCGCTCCCTTAATATGCTGGAGATCCCCTCCGAGGGACAGATCTTTGTCAACGGCGTGGATATTGCAGGCAAGGGTGTAAACATTAACGAGCACCGTCAAAAGATGGGCATGGTATTCCAGCACTTTAACCTGTTTCCGCATATGACGATTTTAAAGAATATGACGATAGCTCCCACAACGCTTTTGAAAAAGAGCCGTGAGGAGGCAGAGAAAAAGGCAATGGAATTGCTGGAGGTTGTAGGGCTTTCCGATCGCGCCCTGGCTTACCCGAGCCAACTTTCGGGCGGTCAGAAGCAGCGCATCGCCATTGTGCGCGCACTTTGCATGGAGCCTGATGTAATGTTGTTTGACGAGCCGACCTCCGCCCTTGACCCCGAAATGGTAGGCGAGGTGCTTGACGTTATGAAAAAGCTTGCCAAACAGGGCATGACCATGATCGTGGTTACCCACGAAATGGGCTTTGCCCGCGAGGTTGCCGACCGTGTGATCTTTATGGACGCAGGTGTTATCGTTGAGGAGGGCACGCCCACCGAAATTTTTGACAACCCGAAAAGTGAACGCTTGCAGGGATTTCTTGCAAAAGTACTTTAATAAAAAAGAGCGTGTGCATCGCACACGCTCTTTTTTTATCTGATCCCGTAATTTTCGATGATGTAATCCATATCCTTATCGCCTCTGCCCGAGAGGTTGATAAGAACTGAGCCGTGGTCCATTTTTTGCGCCAGCTTCATGCCGTATGCCACGGCGTGCGAGCTTTCAATGGCGGGAATGATACCCTCAAGGCGCGCGAGGCGATAGAAGGCATCGATCGTTTCCTCGTCGTTGATGACGTCGTATTTGACGCGGCCGATCTCCTGCAAAAAGGCGTGCTCAGGGCCGCTTGAAGGGTAGTCAAGGCCGCTTGCCACCGAGTAAACAGGGGCGGGATCGCCGTTTTCATCCTTTAGCATAATGCTGTTAAAGCCATGCATAATGCCCTCAGTGCCGTATTTCAGGCTTGCGGCGTGGTCGCCTAATTTTTCACCTCTGCCAAGGGGTTCGATGCCGTAAATGTCCACAGGGTCGTTCAGGAACCCTGCAAAAAGCCCTGCGGCATTGGAGCCGCCGCCAACGCAAGCTACGATCGCGGAGGGCAGGTGCCCCGTCATATCAAGAAATTGCTCGCGCGCCTCAATGCCCACAACGCTTTGGAAATCGCGCACCATCATGGGGAAGGGATGCGGCCCGAGAACCGAGCCGATGCAGTAAATGGCAGTTTCGTATTCGCGGCTGTAAGCCTCAAACGCGGCATCCACTGCCTCCTTCAGCGTCTTAAGCCCGTGGGTAACCTCGATCACGTTTGCGCCGAGGATCTTCATGCGTGCCACGTTGGGAGCTTGCTTTTTGATATCAACCGAGCCCATATAGATGTCACATTCAAGCCCAAAGTAAGCTGCTGCAGTTGCGAGTGCCACGCCGTGCTGTCCCGCACCGGTTTCCGCAATCACCTTTTTCTTGTCCATAAACTTGGCAAGCAAAGCCTCACCCATGCAGTGGTTTAATTTGTGCGCGCCCGAATGATTGAGATCCTCGCGCTTGGCGTAAAGCTGTACCTTGCCTCCCATGGCGTCGGATAGGCGTTCAAGGTGAGTAACGGGCGTGGGTCTGCCTTGAAACTCCTTGCGGATCCTGCGCAGCTCGGCAATAAACTTGCGCGATTGGCAGATCGAATAATACGCCTCGGTAATTTCAGCCATGGCGCGCTTTAGCTTGTCCTCGACAAATATACCGCCGTATTTTCCAAAATAGCCGTTTTTATCGGGATAATTGTTAAAATAAGTGTCAAAATCTACGTTGTTCAGCTTCATTTTTATGTTCTCCTCAAAGTAATCAATTTTTGTGGGGGAAACAAAAAACGCCCCCGACAGAATACCTAAATACTCTCTCAAGGACGAATAAGAGATCTTATCCGCGGTGCCACCTTGCATTCATAGAAAGCTCTATGCGCTTTTACAGGATACATATATACCCTTGGCAATAACGCGTGCCTGTCGCGTCGCAGAATACTGGGCAAAGCAAGGCTTTGCTGTTGACTGCGCCCTCAGCGGTCCATTTGACAACCTGTTTCTTACCTAACTTTCAGCGCCGTAGGCTCTCTGTAAAGGCATAGCTGCCGTTATCTCCGCGTCAACGGTTTTACTTGTATGTCATTATAACACCCGTCATCCCTACTTGTCAATACCTAAAAATAAATTTTTTGATTTGCAAACCTTCTTACGTTGACAGGAGCACTTTTTGTGTTTATACTAATAATAGTATGAAATATTAAGGAGAGGGCTATGGAAGCTAAAATCACGATACATGACCTTTTTGATCTATCACATTCAATCACAGGTGATCGCCTTGCCGCCTTTACCTATCCTCATGAGGCTTTGCCGCATATTGGCGAATGGATCCAAGCGATCGGCGCTACACTTGATCCCTTGAAATACGATAATCCCTGTGAGGGTGTTTGGATTGCGAAAAGTGCCGAGGTTGCGTCAAGCGTGCATATTGACGGACCTGCCATTATTTGCGAGGGTGCCAAGCTGCGGCACTGTGCGTATCTGCGTGCCAATGTTATCATTGGTGCCGGCGCAACTGTTGGCAACTCCTCGGAGATCAAAAATGCCATTTTGTTTGACGGTGCACAGGTGCCGCACTTTAACTATGTGGGGGATAGTATCCTTGGTCACCGCGCACATCTTGGGGCTGCTGCTATTCTCTCAAACTTTCGCAGTGACGGTGCAAATATTACCGTGCGCGCGGGTGCGCTTGTGCTTGAAACAGGCTTGCGTAAGGTTGGTGCCTTTATCGGCGATTTCGGCGAGATCGGTTGCGGTGCGGTGCTCAATCCCGGCACGGTCGTTGGAAAGCGTGCGATGATATATCCCTTGTCCTCGGTGCGCGGCTTTGTGCCCGAGCAGCACATCTATAAGGCAAAGGACCAGGTTGTACCGCGCGTGATGTAAAAAGCAACAATGTGCCCTTTTTTGACAGGTATCAACAGGTATTTGAGCTTGGGGCATATATTACGGTAGCTTTTTCGCAAAATGTGTTGACATTAAAGATGAAAAAATATATACTAAAGCAAGCAAAAGAAGCAAAAAGTAAACAAAGGTTTACAAATGGAGGTCAATGATGAAGGTCTTGCTGACAGGCGGTGCCGGGTATATCGGCACGCACACGATTATTGAAATGGATGCCGCAGGCCACGAGGTCGTGGTGGTAGATAATTTTTATAATAGCTGCCCCGAGGCAGTGAAAAGGGTGGAGAGCATTATTGGCAAAAAGGTGCCGCTTTACGAGGCGGATGTTGCCGACGAGGCGGCGCTTGACCGTATTTTTTCGGAGCACAAGATCGATGCCGTGGTGCATTTTGCGGGCTATAAGGCGGTGGGTGAATCGGTTAGAAAGCCGATTGAATATTATGATAATAATATCAACTCCACCTTGTCACTATTGCGTGCCATGAAAAAGGCGGGCGTGAAAAAGCTGATCTTCAGCTCCTCCGCTACGGTCTACGGCAATCCCGAAAAGTGCCCGATCACCGAGGATAGCAAAACGGGTAATTGCTCCAACCCCTACGGCTGGACGAAATATATGATCGAGGTGATCCTTCGCGATTGCTGTGTGGCAGACCCCGATATGCAGGTGGTTCTGCTTCGTTATTTCAACCCCGTTGGTGCGCATGAAAGCGGCATGATCGGCGAGGATCCGAACGGCATTCCCAACAACCTCATGCCCTACATTTCGCAGGTGGCGGTTGGAAAGCTAAAGGAGCTTTCGGTGTTTGGCAGTGATTACCCCACGCACGACGGCACGGGCGTGCGCGACTTTATTCACGTGGTGGATCTTGCGCGCGGTCACGTGGCGGCACTTGGGTATCAAAAGAAGGGTGCTGAGGTCTTTAATCTCGGCACGGGCACGGGCTATAGCGTGCTTGATATGGTAAAGGCGTTTGCTGAGGTGAACGGAGTGAATGTTCCCTACAGACTTGCCCCTCGCCGCGAGGGTGATATTGCGGTATGCTATGCAGACCCCGCAAAGGCTAAGGCAGAGCTTGGCTGGATTGCAACACACGACCTTTCCGATATGGTGCGCGATGCCTTCAGATGGCAATCGAATAACCCGAACGGTTATCAAAGCTAAAGCATATAAAGCGAAAAGACTGCACACAGCGCGATGAGTACACGCTGTGTGCGGCCTTTTTCATTCTTCTTTGGTATATTCGCACAAGAAAGCGAACTCCTTTTTTATCGAATTTATCCCTTGCATATATTACCGAAATATGGTAAAATAATAATAGAAATGGCGCTTTTAAGAGCACATTCTGAAAGAGAAAAGGGGAGGCTTTGACAGATGTTTGGGGTTGGAGAATATATCGTATACGGCATTAACGGCATCTGCCGCGTGGAGGACGTTTGTGCCTCACCTTATGACAAAACCGATCTGCGCACCTATTATATGTTGGTGCCCCTGAATAATCCCATGAGCTCCACGATTTATACGCCCGTTGATAATGAGCGCGTGCCCATGCGCCGTTTGATGACAAAAGAGGAGATCGAAGATCTGATTGCCGCAATGCCCGCGATCGACCTGCTGACCGTGCCCGTGGAAAAGCAACGGCGTGAGATTTACCGTACCGCCATAGGAACGCTTGCGCCCGAGGGCTATGTGCAGGTGATGAAAACCGTGCACCGTCGCCGCGAGGAGCTGGCTGCCGCACGCAAGCATTTTCCCGTGACCGATCTTGAATACGGCAGGCTTGCCAAGCACTTGCTTTACAGCGAATGTGCGCACGTGCTGGGGCTTGCAGAGGATGCCGTGGAGGAATATATCTCATCGCGTATTCCAAAAGCAGAGTAAAGCAATAATCCCTTGGGTGTTTTTGTACCCAAGGGATTATTGTTATTTTTTTTGCATAATTGCGTCAATTGCCGAAATGCAGTTTGCGCGAAAGCCCGCCTGCTCGAGTGCGGTAACGCCCTTAATGGTGGAGCCGCCGGGGGAGCAGACCGCATCCTTGAGCTCGCCGGGGTGCTTCCCCGTTACGAGCTGAAGCTTGGCACTGCCAAGCACGGTTTGTGCCGTCATCTTTAAGGCGTTCTCGCGCGTGAGCCCGTATTTTACGCCTGCATCCGCAAACGCCTCTATCATCATATCTACAAATGCAGGACCGCAGCCTGCCACCGCGCCGCCAATGCCCATTTGCGATGAGGGAAGGGTAATGACGGTGCCAAGCGCACCAAACCATTCCATAGCTGTCGCCAGCTCAGCCGCCGTGAGTGAGGTTTTTTCCTCGAACAAAAATACGCCTTCGCCCACTGCCGCCGGGGTGTTGGGCATAATAAACTGCACACGTGTATCAGTTGGCAAAAGGGGCGCGTAGCGGTTGTGATCCCAGCCGAGTGCCACGGAAAGCAGTGCCTTGCCGCAAATAGCTGTGCCGAGTCGGGAGAGCACGCTCTCTACCTGTGACGGCTTGCATGCGATGACGATCATATCGGCGGCAGCCGCCACCTCACAGGCGGAGCTTGCCGGTACAAAGCCAAGCCTTGCGGCATTTGCCTGCAATTTCTCTTGATTGGGTGCATAAGCTATCATGTCACACGCGCGACATTTGCCTGCCTTAATAAAGCCTGTGGCAAGCGCTAACGCCATATTTCCCATTCCAATAAAACCGAGTTTCATAAGCATCACCTCACAGCGTATTGATACTATTATAAAGAGGTTTTCTGAAAAAGTCAAGCAAAACATAAAAAGAGGTCGCAAAGCGACCTCTTTTTACACGTCTTATTTATGCGCGAGTAACTTTACCCGAACGCAGGCAACGGGAGCAAACCGCCACGGTCGTGGGGGTCCCATCAACGATAGCCTTAACCTTGCGGATATTGGGCTTCCAAGAACGATTGGTCTTGCGGTTGGAGTGAGAAACGTTCTGACCGAACACTACGCCCTTGCCGCATACGCTGCACTTTGCCATATTGACACCTCCTCTGTCACCTCGCGGTGCTTGTGTTATATCCATT
>JAFVOQ010000040.1 GCA_017505785.1 Clostridia bacterium | reverse complement strand
TTTAAAAGAACAGATTTTTTGCGGAACAAACCGAATTTTTTGAAGAATATACAAATATTCGAGAACAATTTGGTGAAGTGCCGCGAAAAATATGTCTTTTAAAACCTTATATGTTCGGCTCCCGTGCGGCTAGGCAAGAGGAAATAATCCGAACTCGGTTTTGAGAAGCAAATATCTGCATCTGCATCAGGAAATTTCCTTGTAATATCCCCATATTACTGCGAAAATTCCCCTCGCATCTACAAGTATTTGCTTTCTCAAAACTCCAAGAGACCCTCAAACGTTGTTTTTTTGATGATTTTGGTGCTTGGCGATCGCCGCCAAGTACGAACTTGGTAAGAGCGATAAGTACCGAAAGCGCGAAAAAGCAAGGCTTGAGGGCGGGTTCGGATTATTCCCTCTTGCCTATACTGAAAGGAACTCTATGTACGAAAAGTTACTCGACGAGGCAGAAAAAAACGGGCTTACTGTGATTGAAAAATATCCCTTTGTATCGCCGCGCATTCGCGGGCTCTGCTGTGATGATACCATTGCTATCAGCGCACAGGTCGACACTGAGGCAGAGCGCACCGTAGTACTGTGCGAGGAGCTCACACACGCCCTGCACTCCTACGGTGATATTCTTACCGACGCACGCATGGAACGTCGCACCAGAGAGCAAATTTTTGACCGCTTGATCGGCATGCGTAAATTACTGGATGCCGCACTTGAGGGCTGCCGCGAGCCGTGGGAATTTGCCGAATGTTTTGGCGTGCCGGAGGATTTTTTTGTTGCGGCAATGGAAAATTACCGCGAGCGTTATGGCACTATGACAAAGCTGTCAACAGAAAAAGGAGAATTTGTTTTATCCTTTGAACCAACCTTTCGCGTGCGCCGCCTGTTTTCTACCCGTAATAAAAAAAGAATGATCCGAAAGGACAATACGATATGAAAAAATACTTAATGGCACTCGATCAGGGCACTACCAGCTCACGCTGTATCATATTTGACCGCAACGGCAATATTGTGGCAAAGGCAGCACGTGAATTTACGCAGTATTTTCCAAAAGCAGGTTGGGTTGAGCATGATGCATGTGAAATTTGGGAAAGTCAACTGGCAACCGCAAAGGAAGCGTTGAGGCAGGCTGACATTTCTGCTGCCGATATTGCAGGACTTGGCATTACCAATCAACGCGAAACAACCGTTGTTTGGGAAAAAGACACGGGCAAGCCCATTTGCCCTGCCATTGTATGGCAATGCCGCCGCACCGAGGCGTTATGTGAGAAGCTATGCCAAACAGGAAAAGATGTTATCATACGAGAAAAAACAGGGCTTGCACCCGACCCCTACTTTTCCGCAACAAAGCTACGCTGGATTCTGCAAAATGTGCCAAAGGCACAGGAACGGGCAGAGCGTGGCGAGCTGTTATTTGGAACGGTTGATACGTGGCTGATCTACAAGCTTACGGGAGGGCGCGTGCACGCAACCGATCCCTCAAACGCCGCACGCACGATGCTCTTTAACATCCATACCTTAACGTGGGATGCGGAGCTACTGGAGCTTTTCGATATTCCCCGCGCCATGCTTCCCCGGGTCCTGCCCACGGTTGGCGTATTTGGTGAAACCGATGCTGAAATTTTTGGCACCCCCATTACGATCGCCGCGGCGGCCGGTGACCAGCAAGCAGCTCTTTTTGGGCAATGCTGCTTTGATGCGGGCGACATCAAAAACACCTATGGCACGGGCGGATTTATGCTGATGAATACGGGAAATACCCCTGTCACCTCATCAAACGGATTACTGACAACGATCGGCTGGCAGCATAACGGCAAAACTACTTATGTATTGGAGGGATCTGTGTTTATATGCGGCGCCGCAATCCAGTGGTTGCGTGACGGGCTTGGACTGATTTCAACCTCCTCAGAAAGTGAAGCAATTGCCGCCGAGGTGACCGATAGCGGTGGGGTATACTTTGTTCCCGCCTTTGTAGGGCTTGGCACTCCTTATTGGAACGCTGCCGCGCGCGGCACGGTCTGTGGCATTACACGCGGCACAACCCGCGCACACTTGGTGCGTGCAACACTCGATGCCATGGCTTTTCAAACCGTTGATGTTCTTGATGCGATGCGGCAGGATACAGGCCTTTTCATACCGCTTTTGCGCGTTGACGGCGGTGCTTGCGCCAACAACCTTTTGATGCAAACACAAAGTGATCTTGCCGCCTTACCGATTGCACGCTCCGCCTGTATTGAAACAACCGCTTGGGGCGTTGCCACTATGGCAGGACTTGCAACTAACCTTTACAACAGTATAGAAGACCTCAGAACCCTTCTGCCGGCAGCCAAAATATTTACTCCGCATATGCGCGAGGAAGTGCGTACCGCACATCTTGAAAAATGGCATCGCGCCGTTTCGGCATCAAGTGCCTTTTCATCATAAATACAAAAAACTTTTGTTGTGGCTTTATAAAACAATCACCGGGCAAAAACACAGGGTTCATTCAATTCAAATGGATTTGGGCATTCGGGACACCCTCTTTTCGCCTTTATTCAGTCAATCATTGCAAAAAAATAAGTATCCCCCGTAGGGGATACTTATTTTTTTTGTAATCGAAGATTATCCAACGATACCCGAACGTTCGATACCCTGTACCAAGTATCTCTGGCAGAAGAGGTAAAGAATAATCAGGGGCGCGCATGTCATCAAGCCACAACCGTAAACGATTGCCTTTTTGTACGCACCGCTTGAGTGCGTAACCTGCGTATAAATGGTTGCCAAGGTGATGGGAATTTCATCAATCTGGGGCAAATACGTCATCAAAGCAGGAGGCTGACCCGTAAAGAACAACGGAATGTAAAAGTCATCTGTCCACTGCCAGCAGAACGCAAACAGGAACACGGTGATAAGCATCGGAACGGAAAGCGGCAAAATAACCTGCACAAAGGTGCGGAAGGTGTTTGCGCCGTCAAGGTAGGCAGATTCTTCAAGCTCATCAGGCACACCGCGGAAGAACTGACGAAGCAAAAAGATGTAAAGACCGTTCTTAAAGGCAAGACCCGTTACGGAAAGCAGCAGAATCGGTACAACGCTTCTGATTGTACTAATACCGCCTACAAAGCTTTCCGGCAAAATTTTGATCTTGGAAAGAATATTATCAATACCCTCAATGCCTGTGCGAGCACCGCCCGCGAGGAAATTGAAGATTCCGAAAATATCCAAGTGCTGGAAGCGATAGAATATTGCAGACTGCATGGTACCGTGCGGAATTGCCAAGCTGAGAATAACCAGAAGGAACACGGCTTTTGCACCACGGAATTTGAACTTTGCAAGACCGTAACCAACCAATGCGCAGGAGAAGGTTTGCAAAAGCGCACATCCAAGGGAAAGCGCCAAGGTAAGGAAAAACACCTTGAAATATTCCAAGTCTACAATAATTGACTTATAAATGATTGCCGAGAAAGCACGCGGCACATTCACAACCGTAGCATCCACAAAATTTTCGGGTTCCATAAAGGAACGCATGATCATCGTGTAGAAGGGCTTGAGAATGACAAAGGCGATACCAATGAGCAGAAGGAGGCGGAAGATGTACCATAGCACATTTTTAGCAAAATAAGAAGAAAGATACTTTGCCTTAAGGCGTTCCTTTAAGCTGGTACGCTCAAAGTCAACACGAATCTTATTTTTGGACTCGCGCTTAACTTGCGGTTTGTTATCCATATTTTGTGTCATATTAACATCCTCCTTTCCTTAATCTCTTCTCTGATAGAAGACATACATGGAGAAAATACCTGCCACGATGCCAACTATCGCCAATACTACGAGGAAGTACATCCAACCCATAGCAGCACTCACGTGCTTTGCGCCGGCCTCAACGCCCATATACGTATTGTTAATCAACTGCATAACAGAGTTGGAATCTGTGGTAAAGGAGTCAATTATCGTATAAACAGCATTTACCAAGATCATGGGGCTCACCATTGGGAAGGTGATCTTCCAGAAGGTTTCCCACGAGGTAGCACCGTCGATCTGACAGGACTCATAAATAGCAGGAGAAATCGATTGCAAGGCTGCAAGGAAGATCAAGATCTGCACGCCCGAACGGTTTATAATACCCGAAATACTTGCAACAGCAGAGGAAATGTAAGTAACAAGACCTGTACCAAAGCCAAGGCTGCTGAAAATACTGACGAGTAGTCCCTCGATCGCAGTTGAGGTTGCTAATTCCTCAACTGCTTCTTCACCTTCCTCCATACCCAAATCCATTTGGTTGCCGGAGGCACCGTAAGACGAGGACATAACCGATTCCATAACACCCGTAGATACCACAACGGGAAGGAAGAAAATAGCACGAAACGCCGCACGGCCTACCATTTTCTGATTCAGGATCACCGCAACAAAGAGCGAGAAAATGAGGATTGCGGGAATATCAAATGCCATTTCCTGCAAGCCCGTCAGCAATGACTGGGCAAACTTAGCATCACCCGTAAACGCGGTAGTATAGTGCTCAAAGCCCACAAATTCTTTGGTTACAATGCCTTTCACAGACGTGTAATTATAAAAGCTGTAGGAAATCGATTCCCAAAGAATGGGGAAATAGATGAAGATCAATCCGATAATAAACGGCAATACAAAGAGCCAACCCGCGCGAGATTTCTTTCTATCAAGGGAGGGTATTTTCTTTTTCTTTACCGGTGCGGCGGCTGCCGTCACTTTCACTTGATTTGTCATAAGCTTTTACCTCCCTTAAGAATTGGTGTTATGCAGGATCACAGCATAACCGTAAGCATCGATGTGATATACAACACCGTCAACCGTGGTAGTGACTGCATAATCATTGAAGTTAAGAATAAAGGATTTGTAAGCCACGGGCTTGCCGTTTGCATAATCACCGTAGGTGACATATACGATCTCACTGTCAACTGCATACTTGTAAGAAGAATCAACGCTGCCGTTTGCTGCATTGTTTGCAGCACCTGCAACAGGCTCAGATTTAACCACAAGTCCCTCGGAAAGCGTGGTGATCAAATTTCCAAGATCAATCGCTTGATCATCTCCCTGCAAATCACCCTTCAGCGCAGCTACAAAGAGTGCGCAAAGGTCCTCAACGGAAACGCTTGCATAAGCTGCATCACCGTAAAGGAATGCAGCGCGGTGATCTGCATGAACGTAACCAAGATTTTCAGTAGCTACGCCATAGGCAGCAACGATCTCGTTATAGGTGTCAACAATCGCATCAAGCACGGTCTTTGCAGCAGCAACAATATCAGCCTCAGCCTTCGTATCAACCAAGAACTGATAATTCTTTTCTGCCACAGTCTTCAGCTCATCAACAGTTGCCTTTAACAGGATAAGATCTGCCATGGGCTCTGCCACAGATGCGGTAAGCGTCAAGAAGAACACCTGCTTTACAGCTGTATCTGTCGGATTTGCAACGTAAGCATCCCATGCTTTCATCAAATCACTGTTGGCATCACGCAATGCCTGCATTGCCGCATACTTGGTAGCGAGCTCAGCCTTGTACTGCGTGAAGCGCGTGTTGATTTGATTGAGCGTTGCGGTAGCAAGCGCAATATTCTCACGTCTTGCAGCCACAGCAGCAGCTTCCTTCTGTGCCTCTTCAAGTGCATCCTGCAACAGCTCATCCGTATCGGGAACGCGCGTGCCGTCAAGCAGCTCGTGGTCGATAATGAGCTTGGTCTGCACATCGCAGAGCGCGGAGTTGAGCTCCTTGTAGATCTCAACCAGGCGAGTCTGCCAAATATCGTAACGAACCGAATAATTCTGAGAAAGAAGGATATCCTCCTTCAAAAGCTCGGTGTTGGTGTAGGAGAGCAGGAAGTATATGCCCGCGCCGCTTTCCATTGCTTTGAGCATTGCATAGGAAAGGTTACCCTCAAGGTTGAGTGCGCTGCCTGCAAACTGTACATAGCCATGAAGAACAACGCCCATGAAAGGAACCGTTGCCAGCTCGTTGACATAACGGTTAGAGCTCAGCGGTACATCGAGAATGTAATCGGCATAGCCCCAGGTAAACGCGTTACCGCCATCTACCATAACCTCATAGTCGCGTGAGGTAAAGTACTCAAGTGCCTGCATGGTGTAGTTCTTGGAATCCTCACGAAGCGAGGTCTGCTCTTCATCAAAGCTGGAGTTCAGGTCGCTACCCATGGTAGAGAGCGAAATTGCACCGTTCTCATACTTGCTGTACTTCTTCTCAAGCTTTTCGTAGAAGTGGCTGAAGGTTGCGGGAGAAAGAACCATTTGATAGTAGCTGATAAGCGTTTGCTGTGTAACCGAATACGTACGCTTGGTAGTATAGCGATTATCTACCGTACGCGCACCGTACTTCTTCATATCAACAGAAGCACCGCCAAAGCTGGTATAAACAAAATCAAAATCGGGGAAAATGCCAAGCTCAGGATGCTCTGCTGCAAATTCAAGCAAATCCTTAAAGCCGGATTTACCGCCAACAGAGCTCTCCCATTTCAGCTTGTAGGGAACCTCCGAATAAAGGCCGCCGTTTGCGTAGCCGGTAAGCTTAAAGTTTACATTCGTAACACCCTCACCGACCAAATACCCGTACATGGTCTCAATATCCTCAAAGGAGGTAAGCGACACAGAAACAGTTACGGGAATAGACATAATCTTCTTGACAGTATCCTTACAGCCAAAGGTTTCAATGTAAAGCGGAATAGATGCCGAAACATCCTCTGCGCCAAGGCGCTCAAAGCCGTTATCCTTGGAATCCAGGTAATCGCGGTATGCACACGCCATGCCCATCCAAGAGCACTCGTAATAGCTATTGAGCGATGCAGCTTGTGCCTTTGTATCATCGGAAAGAATGATGTAGCGCAGCTTGTAATCATCGGTATAGCGACGGTTTGCATATACAGACCAGCTTGATGTGGAGGTATCCGCTTGACGTGTAATAAACGATGCAACTACCGAGGAATAGAACTTAGTGGAGTGGTTCGGAGCGATAGAAGCCAGGGATTCACCCTCCTCAATGATCGCCAGGAACCCGCGGCTTTCCGTTCTGCCGTCAGGATAAGTAGCCGTTTCCACCTGACCGAACACAGGCATGCGCATAGGCGCAACATGCGAGCCTATTACCGAGTACAGTGCATAGTCCTCACCGTACACACGGGCAGGGCGAGAAATGACCTGCGTCAACTCATACAAGGCACCTGAGCTGTCAGGAATGAAGGAGTAGCCCGAATAGGTCACACCGCCGTCGATCGGCACGCCTGTTACGCGGTCCAAGCCGGTATTGCCCTTGTAACTTGCGCCCATATACGGCAAAATTTTAAGGTCGGTAATACGGTACTCAGTCTCGTCGTAACGCAAGCCGTTTGCAGGCAAAGATACCGACAGACCGTTTGCATCCACCGTATATTCAAGTGCCATTCTGAATACTGCAGGCGATTTAGCCTCGTATTCAAAATCCACAAACTCATAGTCCTCATCCATCTGTGCAAAGGAGTAATCGGGACAGTATTCAAGAATCCATGCCTCAAGCTCACGAAGAACCTTCGTTTTGGTCACGTCATCATTGTAAACATAAATATCGATCCCCTTCTCCTCTGTTACGGGATATGCAGCGGCAATACCGCTACCACCCTGCTTCTTGAGAGAATAGTAGGCCATGAATTTGCTGAAATTACGAGTCGACAGATTTTCCTCAAGGGGCTTCATGATCTTTTCTTCAAAGCTCGTTCTCTCAATACGAAGCGGCACGAGAATACGAGCTGAAATTTCACCTATCGCATACTCTACACGTACACCGTTTTGAATGGGTGTTACCGCAAATTGTCCCTTAAGTATAGCATCTGTGTAACTATTGAGAGTTTTGCCACCACCCTGATTATCGGCGTAAGTCAAAATGACCTGAGCCATCATCTCTTCACGAACGCTGGTCTCTTTAGAGGGCTCCTTGGTCATATCCCAAGGGTTGGTGAAGAGGATTTCACCGGTGGCGATCTTTTTGTATGCAACGACACCGATTTTTTCATCGCAAGCAAGCGCATAAACACCGTCATTGTAGTATTCCTTCATCGCTTGATAGCGCGCCTCGGCACTTTCGTATGCTACACTGGTATAATCGATTACGGTTTCCTCATTCGATTTGGTCGCTGCGGAAACCGTTATTGCGGGGATCATGCACGCAAGCATCACGATCGACAGAAGCGCGCAGAGCAACCGCATCAGCAGTTTTTTATTTTTCATTTTTTATCTCCTTTCCGCGCTTACAGTCGATAGTTGATCTCGGCTACAATTCCGGAAACAAAGGTAACCATGTCCGTAACAAGTGAAGCAAAGAGTATCGCAAGGAACATGATAAACGCCATACCGATTACGGTGCCGGCAACAGTAAGGATGTTTTTACCCATACTGTAGTCATGCGTAACCATTGTACCGAAGAAGAGCAGCATGCCTGCCCAGATAAAGCCGAGAATTGCAATAAGATTGAGAATGTTAAGCTCCTCACTTACCACAAAGTTAGAGAACAGGGTTACGGGAATGGTGGTAATTGCAATGGGCAGCACCGAGTATCCGACAGCAACAAAAATATCCTTAAAGTTGCCTTCGCCCTCAAACAAGGTAGTAAGACACCAGTTGGCAAGTACAAACAGAAGAACCGGCACAAATACCACCAAAATCTGCATAAAGATATTTGCACTGCCTGTGCCCTGCGGATTCATAATATAACCCGAGCCGATTGCACGGTAGAACAATGCCAGCATAGTAATGACAAGGAATACCAATGCACCGCGCACAGATCCGCGTTTCTCGTGCTTTAGATCCCAGAAGCCGTCCACAGGATGGAACATCACGTGGAATACATAGTAAAGCTCATCCTTAAAGGTGCGCGTTTTACCAGAAACAGCCACCTGCTTATTGATCTTACCCGCATGCTTGAGGAATTTGCTGATCAGCACACAGACCGCTACAATAACAATAGGGATCCACAGGAAGAAGCGGGACATCCACTCCTTACGAATTTCCTTATACGCAACCGAATAGTACTGGGTGTCGTATGCCGCGCGGAAATAGTCGAGCGACTCCTCATACTTACCCACGTTACCTTGGGACAAGCACTTACCAATACCGACATAAGCAGCATCGTAGTTGGAGTTACGCATCAGGATCTCACTCCAGTCATTCATCGCAAGGTCGTAAAGACGTTGGTTTTGATGATACAGAGCACGAACCAGCACATCACCGTACTCGGTACGCTTAAACACAGTTATGTTACCCGATGCATCCAGCACAAGGAAAACATCATCCTGATAGCAGATCGCACGGATCGATCTCTCGGTAAAGTTACCGAGCTGGCTACCCGTATCCGCAAAAGCGAAGAGCAGGTTGCCGTCATAGTCGTAAGTAAAGATCTTGCTACGATGATAATCAAAGATCGACCAAGTACCTTCAGGACCGCATGCGACGTCCTCAATACGGGAAATATTTGCCGCAGTACCGAGGCCGGCGCCCATAGGCGCGTAATCGATTTCACCCGCAGGCGGCCAAAAGCCGTTACGACGCATGATCTCATCACCGGCCGGGTTAAGCAGCTTTACGGGTGCATACTCACCGCTAATTGCCTTTGAAGTGATCGCAGCCTCCATTTGAGAAAGCAGGTCCTCTGCGTAAATACTTGCGTAAATGAATCCATTCTCGTTAATGGTAATGTTATTATAAGGATAGGAAATGACCGTTTCAGATCTCTCTCTTTGCTCCTTAGTCTGGAAGCGACGCCAAATTTGATCCCACAGGGAAAGCACCGACTGCTGTGCACCGATAAAGGAGGTGAACTCGCCCTTATCGGTCATAACGATGATACCCTCACTGGTCTCACTGGAAACCACGTAAAGTCTTTCGTAAGCATCAACCGCAATTGCTACCGGCCAGTAAACGGCATTCTCACCAAACAGCTCAGACTTGGGAGCTTCGATAATGGAGTCAAAGCTGCCGTCGCGGTTAAAGGTTACTATGCGGTTTGCCTGGGTGTCGCACACAAAAATGCGGCCCTTATACTTTAACTTATTCCCTTCATAGCGATCCTCAGTTACGAATACGCCCTCAGGCTTGGTAAAGTAATCGGCAATACCTTGATCGTTGGTAAAGTTTTGGATCTCAAAGCGAAGATGGAAATAACGGTCAAGGCAAATGATACGGTTGTTATCGGTGTCGGCAATATAAACATTGCCGTCCTTATCGGTAACCATATCATTCACATTGGAAAGCGGCGTCTTAACACCCATGGTGGTGGAGTTAATGACCTTCTCTGCTGTATAGGCATCCGGAGAATACAGCGGAGAGCCGCTAATTGAATAGGTGTAGGTTGTGTATGCCTGTGCAGCACCCACCGGAATGGAAAGCACCATTAGGAGGGCAAACAGCACACATGTAACAGATATGATTTTTTTCATGTTTTTCCTCCTTAATTAATCTTTCATACCGGAAGAGCCCATCGTTTCGATAATGTTGGACTGGGTAATAACAAACACAAGAATCGGCACAAACATCATGATAACAAGCGAAGCTGCGTGTGCACCTGCGCGCTTAACACCGCCCGCCATGATCTGACCGATCGCGTAGTTGAAGGATTTCAACTGCTCGGAATGGATATAGATCGAAGCACCCTTATTCCAGAGATCCTGGAAGGAGTAAATGATCAGCGTCAGCCAAGCGGGCTTAACCATGGGCATTGCGATCACCCAGAAAGTGTACAGCTCAGAGGCACCGTCAAGACGGGCAGACTCGAGCACCGCATCGGAAACGTTGGTTTCCATAAACTGCTTCATCAGGTAAAGGCCAAGTGAGGTTGCCCAAGCAGGAACGATGATCGCCCAATACGTATCGACCCAGTTCAGCGCACTCATAATAATAAAGGAAGTGATCGCTGTAACGGTGGAGTGGAACATCAGCGAGGTTCTTACCGTTTTAAACATCCATTTACGACCCGGGAACTTGATCTTTGCCATAGCATACGCCGCAAGAGAGGAGAAGAACAGGTTTCCGACCGTACCCGTAACAGAGGTGAATACGGTATTAAAGATGTAACGCGAGAAGGGCACCCACGAGGTGTTCATCAGCATGAACAGATCGCGATAGTTTTTGAAGGTAGGATTGCGCACAATAAAGCGCGGGGGGAACATCCACAACTCATCCAGAGGCTTGAGGGACTGGCTGATAACGTATATCATGGGCAGGAACATGAAAGCTCCCAAAATGATCAGCATCACGCTGATGCCCGCATCACCGCCGGCCGAACGGTTCAGTACGACTTTATGTTTTCTTGTACGAAGTTTCTTTGACATATTACTGACCCACCTTTGAAAGCACTTTCTTAACCAGCATGTTGGCACCGATCATTACTGCAAAGAGGACAACCGCAATCGCCGAGGAATAGCCGACCTCAAAGCGCTGACTGCCGTAGTCATCAAGATGGTGCATGATGGTATGCGCCGCGTAATCCACAGACGGGAAGCCGCAAAGCGCGGTAACTACGCCGCCAAAGCCAAAGGAGGATGTGATTGCCATAACGGCACCGAACATCAGCTGAGGCTTCATGGAGGGCAGCGTGATATACCAAAGCTCTTGCCAACGGTTACGCACGCCGTCAACCGCGCCTGCCTCGTACATCGAACGGTCAATACCCTGCAGACCTGCAATAAAGGACAGGAACGAGGTGCCAAGCGATGTCCAAAGTGCAACCACAATACAAAGCGGCATAACATAGCTGGCATTTTGGAACCATTGAATTTCTTTGGTAATGATGCCAAGATCAAGTAAAATACCGTTGACCCAACCGTAAGAGTCACCCGAGAACAGGGTACCCCAAATGAGGTACACCTGACCGGAAATGGAGGGTGCATAGAAGACGAGCGTTACCAAAGCACGGATCTTGGGAGGCAGCTCGTTGATGAACCATGCAACCATCAGGGACATCAAGTAAGAAACAGGTCCTACGATCATTGCAAAGATCAAGGTGTTTTTACAAGCAAGAATAAAGATATCGTCATCAAGGAACAGACGAATGTAGTTGTCAAGCCAAACCACATCCGGAACCTCGAGCAGGTTAAAGTTTGTTAAACTGATCACCATCGAAAGCGCAACAGGAACGACGGTGAAAAGCGTGAAGATCAGCATATAAGGTGCTATCATAGCATAGGCAACCTTATTGCGCTTCATCTCTTTCCATGTCCATTGTGCACGCGTCATGTCCGATCGGATCACCGCTTTTTTCTTTGACATGTTTTTTCTCCTTACAGCACTAATTTAAATGTAATCGAGGTTATGCCATCACAAGGATCGCTCTTTCAAGTGCATTGATGGTACCTGCGAACGCAGAAGCATCAAGCGCCTTTAATTCGGCAAGAACAAATTGCAACACGTGATACTCAACCAAATCGTACTTCTCATTCTCGATAAATGCGGGAATATCACCCATGATCTTTGTTGCCGATTTTGCAAGCGAGCTCTCTTGCCCAAGGTTCTTTATATCAGACTCCCAGGCCTCTTTCATCTGATCAAGACGCTTGCTCTTAAGAGTTTGACCGATCTCAAGAGTTTCAAGTCCAAACTCCTCACGTTTTCTCGTGATCTCTTTGTTTATAATTGTAATGTAGCTTTGCAGCTCTTGAATGGGATCCTTGTTATCATTGTAAGCAGCAAGGAATGCAAAGTTGGTATAACGACCAATAATATAAGTGCCGGGGTAGTCGGGAATAGATGCGAGGTTGTTGAACTGGTAAAGCAACTGCTCAAGCTCCGCCGCGGTCCAGGGCATTTCCGAAAGTGCATTGAGGTTTGCAGTCGCATGCTTTGCGGAAGGACCGATGATCGCAACCATTTCGTTGGAATACGCAATTTGGCAGTCCGCGCCCGAGTGCCACTTCATAAACTCCCATGCGCGCGCCTTATCAAGCTCGCCTGCCTCGCCGCCCTCGCTGCCGCAGCCGTTCATCATACAAATCGCGGAAACGGTCGCAACGGCAACGTTGTTGATCGTGCCGTCAGCCTGTTCGATACCGGGCAGCGGATAGAAGTTCCAAAGGCCCTTGATCTCGGTTGCAAATACGGTCAACTGGTTGTAGTTAGCGTTGTAAGAGGCAAAGCCGATCGGCATTTCGCCTGTACGGAAACGGTTCGGGAAATCATAGGATTTCGGGAAGGAGTACATCGTAAAGAAGCTGCACATCGTATCAAACGCCTCAAGGCCGACGTTAGAGTCGAGGTTGATACGCATGCCGTTATCGGCAAAGAGCGTGCCGCCCATTTGATATAGGAAGACTTGATAGTTCGCGTGCATACCGATCTGCATGTTGTTTGCCTGCAGCGTCGGAATCGCGGCAAGCACATCGTCCCATGTTTTCGGGATCTCAATGCCAAGGTCCGCAAGAATATCCTCACGCACGAACATCATTTCAAAGTTCTGCGTTTCGGGCAAGCCGTAGCAGTGATAAACACCGTCAGAATCCTCAATGCCAAGCACCACCATGGCAGCTTCGTTGAAGTTTGCCTTGGTGTATTCCTCAAAGCCCTCCATGTTTTCCACAGGGAGGATTGCACCGCGGATCGCATAATTGATTACGTTACCTTCACCAACGCCTATATAAACGTCAGGGCCCATGCCCGAAAGAACAGAGGGCAACAGCGTACCGGCGGCTACAAGCTTCAGATTCACAGTGGTTTGAAGCGCGCTATTAGGCGTAAACTCGTTATTGATCAGATTGCGAAGAACCTGCGCCTGGTCACGGCCGGATGCAACCCATACATCAATGCTCGTTTCACCCCCATCCTCAGACGCAGCACCCATACGGTCATAGTTGCGGAAGAAGGACATCACAAAACTCGAAAGCTCGTGCCAAAGTGCCTTCCAGAAGCCCGCCTTTGCTTGGGGAAGCTCATCGCCAAGCGGCTGTACCACCAAATAGTCAAGCTGGAGAGGCTGCGTTTTCGCATCACTCACCCAAGTACCAAGAGAGCCGATGTAGGATTTAAGCTGATCCAAATACTTTGCAACCTCATCCTCGTTGGTACCCATACGATCAAGCAGCCAAGCAACCTTTTCAAGCGTAGCCACGCTTGAGCTCTTTTCACCCGTGATAGCAGACAGCTGCTCAGAGATCGCATAAAGCTCGCGGGATTGCAGGATCATGTCGATCATAACATCAGGCATTGCACGGGAGAAGCCGTAATCACGGTATTCATCGGGATCCGCACCCGTAAGCTTAACGATTGCAAGATAATCGCTGTTAATAGAGGAAAGAGCCGCTTCCACACGGCGCACAATGTCACCCATGGAGCCAAGTGCTACTTCAAGCGTAATGGTGTATTCCACGCCTTCCGCAAAGTAGAATTGGAATGCATCTCCACCGTTATTAAGCAGTGTAGACTGCCATTCTGCACTGTAATTGAAGCGCAGCTGTGACGCCTCAAAGAACGGAATGGAGCCGTCATAATACCCGGGCTCACCGGCAGCAGCACCCACACTGGAAATGCGCAACGAACGGCAAACGTACATACCGTCAAGCACGTTTTGACGGTAACGGGCGGCAATGTTATACATGCCACTCTTGTTTACCTTAAAGGAATAGCGCACCCACTGACCCGCGGTCTGCCACTTTTCACCGCCAATGGTGTTCAGCAGCGTGCAGGTCGTATCAGAGGGCAAGGTAGCAGCATCGGTACGGTCCTCTGCAGGATAAACGGTCTGCGAGGAGGTTGCGCCTGAGTACTCCGCTTGGATCAGAACCTTATCGGTACCGGAACCAACATTGGCAAATTGCTTTAAGTAGCCCTCGTAGGAATCAAGATCCACGTGAGGAACGAGAACGATCGATTTGATGGAGAGGGGCTCGTTGACCGCTTCCAAGGAAATGGTGCGCGTGCCCGCCTCAAATACAAACTCGAACGTTTCCGCATAGAAGCCGTCCGCATCGCGCAGCTCATACCAGCTGAGTGTAGGAGTCTGCACCATGCTGGGACGCAGCTCGTTGCCGTCAATATCCTTAGTAAAGAAGCGAACCGTATATTTGGTCACAAAATCAGCGAGCGCAGAAGTCCACACAGAGGGGATCTCCAAGCAAACGTAAGTCTTACCATTCTCGGTCACGGTCTGTGCAGAGGCAAAGCCTGCAGCCAACGCCTCGGCGTGAATATCCGAAACCGAAGCCTCCTTTGTTGCTTCAACCTTAGCATACGTGTATTGGTTCTTCCACGTTTTGGAAAGCGTCAAAAAGCGTGCCTCGGCAAAGGGAATGGCATCGTCGATCTTCAAAATACGCTCGATCGATGCGGTTTTTGCATCATCGGGCAGATAATTGATAATGATGCTGTACTTTGCAGTAGCGGGAATGTTGACCTCCCACGTCGTAGTACCCGAATTCGGTGTGTAAAGCAGCTTAGTTCCGTCATCGAGAACAATTTCGCGCACATCAGAGCCTGTGGTAGAACCCTTTACAAACTCTTTGTACTGTGTGCCGTCGATCTCAATGGCAGCCGTGGCTCTTTCAACATCATCGTAGTTTTTGATGTACGCCTCATAATCGTCTGCATTGAGTTGTTCCCTGATATCCGCCAAGGTCTTATCGGTGGTAGAATTCGAGCCACCTGCACCTTCACCGGTAGCACCGATCGTCAGCGTGCCGCCGAAAATGAAGGTCACCGCCAGGACCAAGGCAAGAAGTCGTTGGAGCATCTTCTTTTTCATGTTTTTCCTCCTCTTACTGCACTCGCAGTTCTTCGTATTGGCGTGCCACGGCAGGAAACGCCGCCACACGCAACGCGTGCCTACGCCGCACACGCACGAAAAGAAACATAGTGAAACGGCCACGCGGGCCGTTTCGCTTTTCGGCATATCCGAAGTAAGCACCCGAAGCCCCCACTTGCACAGGGGCCTCGCTGTATGGCAACATTTTACCACAAAAAACTACGCAAAGTCAAGCGTAAATTTCTCGCGCATTATACACGCATGCGCGCGCATCTCGTAATGTGCGCAGGGCCTCTCGCAGACGTGTTTCTCAGCTGGCGCAAAATTCCGTCACTTTTTCTCATTTGGTTTTTTGGATGTTAAATTCAATTTACAGTCGAAAACATGTGTAATGTCCCAAAATTTGAAAAGCGATGCATTTTTGTTGCTTTTTCCCAAACGCATTTCTTCTTCTCACTTTTTCGTAAATTTAATTTAACACAGCATACTTCGAGAGTATTTTGCGCGGCAAGGCATTGCTTTTGGGGGCCGCTTCTTTTTTTGTGCATGATAAACAAATTTAAAAGCCAAATTTCTACATTGCAGAAAATTGGAAGGTTGTCCACTCTTTTACAAAAAATTCACATTTGCACTGTTTTTTATTCAGATAACTCCCCTCCACCACTTTTATATTGGAACGCTTTACCAATACAATTCTTTCATAAACAGTAAAAACCGGCGCACAATAACATCAAGCCTGCGCGAGATCCGCGCAAAATTATGCTAAGGCGGTATTTATGATGAAAAGAAGTTTTTTGGCACTGGTGCTTTCGTTGTCACTGACTGTCCCTTTCCTTACCGGGTGCAGCGGCAACCAGAACGCCGACGTGCATGTTTTTTACTATAATTACAGCGACACCTATATTTCCTCCGTACGCACGGTACTCGACAAGGAATTGCAAAATGCCGGCATTTCCTATCAGGATTATGACGGGAACGGCAGTCAGACAACGCAGACCGAGCAGATCCGCACCGCACTCACCAAAGGGGCAAAGGCCATTCTTGTAAACATTGTAAACACGGGCTCTGATGATGCTGCAAGCGAAATCGCATCTCTTGCAAAAGATGCGGGAGTTCCGCTGATCTTCTTTAACCGCGAGGTCAGCGATGAGGTGATCAAAGGCTATGAGAATTGCGCATTTGTGGGCACACGCGCCGAGGAAGCAGGTATTTTGCAGGGAGAATTGATCGGCGAATATCTGCTGGCAAACTGGAGCAAATACGACCTAAACGGCAACGGCGAGATTTCCTATGTGCTTTTCAAGGGCGAGGAAGGCAACAACGAGGCAATTTTCCGCACGAAGTACAGCGTTGAGGAGGCCAACAAAAAGCTGGTCGACGCAGGCAAAAAGCCACTTAAATTTTACGATGCCGCAAATAAAAACGGCTACCTGGTAGACAAAAACGGGCTATGGTCTGCCACCGCAGCAAACGAATATATGACAACGGCTCTGACAGAATATAACGCAGCAAACAATAACATGATCGAGCTCGTGATCTGCAACAACGACGGCATGGCAGAGGGCGCGATCTCCGCACTGAATGCAGTTGGCTATAACACAGGCGGCACCGCACCAACCGTTCCCGTTTTTGGCGTTGATGCCACAGACGCAGCCAAAAATCTGATTGCAAACGGGCAGATGAGTGGCACCATTAAGCAGGATGCCGTTGGCATGGCATCGGCACTGCTTCACCTTGCGAAAAACGCGCTGGCAGAACGCGACCTTATGGCAGACACAGGCGACTTCACAGTAGACCAAAACGTGCGAAAACTGCGCATCCACTACGAAAAATATGTCGGCTAACGGTACTCAAAAAAGCCCTCCTTTACTGGAGATGCGCAGCATTAGCAAAACCTTTCCCGGGGTGCGTGCGTTGCGAGATGTGTCGCTGACAGTTCGCAAAGGAACCGTGCACGCACTTATGGGAGAGAACGGTGCGGGAAAATCAACACTGATGAAGTGCCTTTTCGGCATTTATACCGAGGATAAGGGCGAGATACTTCTTGAGGGAAAGCCGGTTCGCTTCCAAAATCCGCGCGAGGCGCTTGATCATGGCGTTGCCATGGTGCACCAAGAGCTGAATCAAGCACTGAAGCGCAGTGTTATGGATAATATCTGGCTTGGCCGTTATCCCACCAAGCTCGGCATCTTCACCTCGGACCGTGAAACGTATAAAAAAACGCAACACGTGCTTCAAAATTTGGGGCTTTCTATCGATCCTGCGCGCATCATGTCCACCATGTCGGTAGCAGAACGCCAAATGGCAGAAATAGCCAAGGCGGTATCCTATGATGCAAAGATCATTGTGCTTGACGAGCCTACCTCTTCACTGACAGAGGGCGAGGTTGAACACCTGTTCCGCATCATAGAGATGCTGAAGAAAAGGGGATGCGGCATCATCTATATCTCGCACAAAATGGAGGAGATCCTACGCATCTCCGATGACATTACCGTCATGCGTGACGGTGCCAACGTGGCAACTGCCCCCGCGACGGAAATGACAATGGAAAAAATCATCCGTTTCATGGTCGGGCGCGAGCTTTCCAATCGCTTCCCCAAAAAGACCTCAAAGCCGGGAGAGGTGCTATTTGAGGCCAAGGACATCACGTCGCGCTATCAAAGAGTATCAAACGTTTCTCTTTCCGTGCGGCGCGGCGAAATTGTCGGACTTGCAGGTCTTGCAGGCGCGGGGCGAAGCGAGTTTTTTGAAAACATTTTCGGATTATCGGCACGGCAAAGCGGAAAGCTGTATCTTAGCGGAAAAGAAATTCAAAACAAAACAGCACGCGAGGCAAAGCGAAACGGATTTGCATTTGTTACCGAGGAGCGACGCGCAAGCGGTATTTTCGGTATTCTTGACATCACCGAAAACATGACCGTTTCCTCACTTCCCTCCTTCCTTTTCGGAAAAATTTTGATAAACGACCGCAAACGTGCTGAAAAAACCGACGAATTGATAAAAAGGCTGTCTGTTAAGACCGCGGCACGCAGCACACAAATACGCACACTTTCAGGCGGCAATCAGCAAAAGGTTATTTTTGGCCGTTGGCTCCTTACCGACCCCGAAATTCTTTTGCTTGACGAACCGACACGCGGCATTGATGTAGGTGCAAAATATGAAATCTATCAGCTTATTGAGGAGCTTGCCTCGCGTGGCAAAGCGATCTTGGTGATATCAAGCGAGCTGCCCGAGCTGATCGGTATTTGTCACCGCATCTATGTGATGTCGGGTGGCGAGGTAACAGGCGAGGTGGATGCCGCCAAAACCACACAGGAAGAAATCATGACCCTTGCCGCCCAAAACGTATAGCCGAAGGGAGATCATTTGTGAAAATGAAATGTATCGAAAAAATCAAAAGCATGGATAAGCATGAACGGCGCGTATGGCTTTCCGAGCTTCTTATCAACAATTCTCTTTATATTTTTCTTGTCGCCGCTATTATTCTCATCCAATGCCTCAATCCAAGGTTTCTTTCCTGGTCCTCCATTATCAACATCATCTCCCTTTCTGCTGCCAATTTGCCAATCGCGCTCGGCATTGCAGGGGCCATTATTTTGACCGGCACTGATCTTTCCGCCGGCCGCATCGTAGGGCTTGTGGCGTGTATTTCCGCAGCTCTCTTGCAAATGACGGGATACGCGGGTAAAATGTTTCCAAGCCTTTCCACCCTCCCCATAGCCCTGGTTTTTTTGCTTGTCATCGCCATTGGTGCTCTTGCAGGATTTATTAACGGCTATTGCTCGGCAACATTTCACCTGCATCCGTTTATCGTAACCCTTTCCACACAGCTCATCATTTACGGCGCGCTGCTGCTTTTTTTAATGACAGGCAACAATAACGGGCAATCGATCTCGGGGCTTGACCCTTCCTATACCAATTTTATTAAGGGGAGCGTGTTTTCGCTTGGTGGCACGCCCATTCCCAATTATGTATGGTATGTGGTTGCGATCACCGCTATCATGTGGGTCGTTTGGAACAAGACCGCCTTTGGAAAAAACATGTTCGCTGTCGGCTCTAATCCCGAGGCTGCCAACGTGTCAGGTGTAAACGTGAAGCGTGTGATCATTTTGGTGTTTACTCTCGCGGGTGTTCTTTACGGCGTGACGGGCTTTATCGAAGCGGCACGTATCGGATCAAACAGCGCGGCAACCGGTCTTAACTATGAGCTCGATGCAATTGCAGCCTGCGTAATCGGCGGTGTTTCCTTTGTGGGCGGCACGGGCAAGATCGGCGGTGTAATACTTGGTGTTGTGCTGCTGCGCCTGATCTTTGTGGGGCTGACCTTCCTTGGCATTGATGCCAATATGCAATATATCATCAAGGGTCTGATCATTCTCATTGCTTGCGCCATTGATATGCGAAAATATTTGGTAAAAAGATAACACCGAATGCCAATCTGCATGAGCGAAAATGAAGAAACAAGAGAAAACCGCCTTTTCTATCTTCAAACGGTAGAAAACGCGGTTTTTATCAATTATAATACGTGCTTTTGACCGCAGCCACACCGTATACACCTTTACGTCGGACCATGTTCTTTGTATCTTGAGGTAACCCGATACTATTTTTCACTTGTGCATTGCATTTTTAAAAATAATATGTTACAATAAAAATTAAAGTAGTACTTTCAAGGGAGGCTTACCATGAAGGACATTCTACGTGCGGGAATTGCCGTTCCACCACTGCGAGTAGCTGATATTGCATTTAACACCGCCGAAATTGTAAAAAAAATTGAGCAAGCGCAAGAGGCAGGTGTGACTATTCTGACCTTTCCCGAGCTATCTCTCACGGGTTATACCTGCGGCGATCTGTTTATCTCAGATCTGTTGCTTGAGCGCGCCGCCGAAGCACTTTGCCTGCTGGCAAGCACGGTGCCGGATACGATGCTGGTAGCGGTTGGCGCGCCACTCCTTATAAACGGACAGCTTTATAACTGTGCCGTAATGCTTTCGGGCGGTAAGATCGTAGGAGCTGTGCCAAAAACCTTTTTGCCCACCTACGGTGCAGGCGAGGAACGCCGCCATTTCTCCCCCGCGTCAGCTCTTGGCCAAACCACCCTTATCACCCTTGGGTGCTTTACCTTTCCCGCAGACAGCGAACTGCTTTTCCGTGCCGCTGACGGCACTGTGGTGGGCGTTGAGATATGCGAGGATCTTGCAGCCCCCCTGCCCCCCTCCACCTGCCTTGCTTTAGCAGGTGCTGAAGTGATTTTGGGGCTTGCCGCGGCACACGAGGTCGTCACAGGGCGCAACAAACGCCGTAACGCCGTTATTGAGCAATCTGCACGGACCAAGACAGCCTATTTGTTTGCAGGTGCAGGCAAGGACGAATCCACTGCCGATCTGATTTTTTCGGGTCACGGCATGATCGCGTTAGCGGGCAAGCTTGAAGCAGAGAACGCCAACGCAATCGACAGCGACTATTTGCTTGTGTGCGACCTTGATCTTGGCAAGATCCGCCACGATCGCCGCCACAACCGCACCTTTGGTGAATGTGCCACACACTACGGTCTGGTTGGCAGCATGGAAACCGTTGACCTTCCCTTAGCACTCGCAGCCTCTGACGGATCGCTTCTCAAGATCAGCCGCCTGCCCTTTGTGCCCGACGATAAAGCAACACGTGCCAAGCATTGCACGGAAATTTTCGAAATGCAAGCAGCCGCGCTTGCCCGTCGCCTTACGGTGATTGGTGGGAAGCTCACGATCGGCATTTCCGGCGGTCTTGATTCTACCCTCGCGCTGTTGGTTGCCGTTCATGCCATGGATAAGCTACACCTGCCGCACACCAATATTACAGCCGTTACCATGCCCTGCTTTGGCACCTCCGATCAAACGCTTGCCAATGCGCTTGAATTAATGGAAAAGCTTGGTGTAACAGCATTGGAGATCCCGATACGGGATGCAGTTTTACAGCATTTCAAGGATATCGGGCACGCCCCGGATGATTTTTCGGTAACCTTTGAAAACAGCCAAGCGCGCGAGCGCACACAGGTCTTAATGGATCTTGCAAACAAGCACGGCGGCATTGTGCTGGGCACGGGCGACCTTTCGGAAATGGCGCTCGGCTGGTGCACCTATAACGGCGACCATATGAGCATGTACGGCGTAAACTGCGACGTACCGAAAACGCTGATACGCTGGATCATTGAAACTGTGATCGATCAAGAGCTTTTGCCCGATGCGCGTGACGTGCTCTACCGCATTATTGACACACCCATCAGCCCAGAGCTGCTCCCCCCCGATGCAGTGGGAAAGATCGCACAAAAGACCGAGGATATCGTAGGCCCCTATGCCCTGCATGATTTCTTTATCTTTTACACTGTACGTTACGGCTACCGTCCCGCAAAGATCTTTGCCCTTGCCGAAAAGGCTTTTGCGGGTATTTTTGACGGTGCAACCATTAAAAAATGGCTTACCGTATTCGCAAAAAGATTTTTCACGCAGCAGTTCAAACGCAACTGCGTTCCTGACGGCATAAAAATCGGCTCTGTGGCACTTTCCCCGCGTGGGGATTGGCATATGCCATCCGACGCTTGCGCCGCCGAATGGTTGCAGGAAATTGAGGAAATTAAGGCGTAAAACGCGCACCCCGTGTGATGATTTTATCACACGGGGCTTTTTATTATGTGTTATAAAACATCTCATAATAAAACATCTCATAACAAAAAATCCCAACCGCAAAAGCAGTTGGGATTTTTATTTGCCGCAAGGAGGCGTGCCTCCTTGCGGATTGTTTTGAAGCCTTTTAGCTTTGGCTTACCACTGAGGTACGCGCTCGTCCTCAGCCAGATACTTTTTCAGGCTATCCTGGAAAGGAGCGTGGTAACGGCTGAAGCTATCCTTCTTCATAATAGATGCATAGCAGTATACATGCAAGCCGGTGTCGATCGCCTTATCATTCACATCATAAAGCGCAGTCTTAGCAGCATTACGCATGTTATTGGTAACGCCGGCAGACAGGTGCGATGCATAGTGATAAGTTACAGTACCGTCGGCAGCAGTAACCTTTGCGTATGCAATACCGGTCAGGTCAAGCGTGTGGTTTGCATCCTTGATGTTAATGAGCGATGCACGAATGGTAATAGAACCATCCTCTGCGGTCTCAAGACCGTTCTTCGCCTCAATCATTACATATACGGAGCTTTCGCTCTTGCCGCTTTCGGTAGCATATGCCTTCAGTGCTGCCAAGAAGTCGGTGCCGTTCTCCCAGCCGTTAGCCAAATACTTAGTCGGGAAGATCAGCGTGCCGTAGCTTACAGTACCAAGCTCTGCAAGCTGCGTAGCGGTAGCTGCGGATACGGAAGCGGAGAAGGTCAGACCCTCAGCACCCATTACAGGACGGATTGCGGGAGTATTGTAAATTACAGGTGCATTCTGGTTATAGTAACCGAAGCATACGTAATACTCTTGACCGTTATAGGTTTCCTTGGTCTGTGCAAAAGGAACAGACTTTGCATTGTCGTCGCTGTCGTAGTAGAAGTTGGTCTTCTGCTCAGCTACGTAGAGCTTGAAGGAACCTGCAAACTCAATCACTGCCAAGGGATCCATCTTAATAAAGGTCTGATTGTTGCCCTTACGGTTATCTACAAATACACCGCCCTGCACAGAAACCTTAGAAGCCTTCTTACTTACGGCATAGATAATACCGTCGTCAGCCTTGTTACCGGACTTATCTTCGAGTACGAACGTACCGCCCTTGATTACAAGAGGAGCAGCGTTTTCGTCCAAGTAGAACATACGGGAAGCCGTGGTGCTAAAGTTACCGTCCTCAATAGTAACGTTCATCACAGTTGCGTCGGTAAAGAATGCAAGTCTTACATTCTCGGAAGTGAAGGTACCGCCCTTAATGAGCAACGAGATATGCTCGTCAAGAGAAGCAATGTAGAAGAGCGTAGCACTGCCGGTTGCGTTGAAGGTACCGCCCTCGATCACATACTGACCCACAAGAGGTGTTTCTGCGGTCTGTGCTTCATCAGCTGCGAAATAGAACATGTTTGCAACGTGGATGCCGGTATACGTACCGCCCTTAATGGTAACAGTACCCTGAAGGGCACTCTCAGCACGGAACATGATGTACGGTGCCTTAACGCTTACACCGTCGTAGAAGGTAAAGGTGCCTCTGGTGAGCATGAAGATCGCAACCGTTTCGGAAGCAGAGAGCTCAAAGGAGCCTGCCTTAAATTCAACCACAGCATCGTAGTCGGCATCGAACCATATGCCCTTAGGCGTATAGTTGGCAGGAGTGCCGCCTTCCATTTTAGAACCAACACCGTTGTTAAGACCGTCAAACGAGGGGCCTGTGCCGCCTTCAAGCTTATCAAACGTAACATTGTGCGGACCCTTGGAATAGAGCCAAGTCAAGCTCTTGCTGAACTCACCGGCATAGATGTTAAGGGTAATAGGCTTGGATGACTTGAGGAACAGAATGGAATTGGTGAAGTTGTTACCTCTGAAGAAGCCGCCGTTGATGGTAACGGTCGCGCCCTTCTTGGTCGTAAAGGCGAACATGTTTGCCTCAAGCGTGGAGTATGCACCGGAGGAGAAGTCACCGTTGTTAATGGTGAGGGTGCCTGCGGCAGTTTCAAAGAAAACAATGCGTGCTGCCTTAAAGGTACCGCCATGAATGGTGATATTGGTTTCGCCGGTAGAAACGTAGAACAATACAGTGTTGTTCTCAACATTGCCGTTTTTATCAATGCTTGCGCCCTTGGTAACAGTAAAGGTACCGTCATTGATAACAACCGTAGCAGGAGCAGCAAACGTGAAGCCGTTGCAGCCCAGGTAATCGTTCATGGTGAAGGTGCCGTTGTGAATCGTAATCGTGGAGCCGTCAGCTGCATTATAGATCATGCCAAGGCCGTTGGTTACGTTGAACTTAGGAGCGTTCTTTGCATTTTCGGTATTGCCAATCACAACTTGCGAAGCTGTGCCGCCCAGGTAGAGCAAGCCGCCACCGTAAGAGTTAAAGGTACCGCCGGTAATGGTAACAGTAGAGTCACCGCTTACCAGGTTGAACAAATAATCCGCACCGTAGTTCCAGGTACCGCCGGTTACAGTGAGATTCACCTTGCCGTCGATCTTGAGCGTAGGAACTATTGTCTCAGGATCAAAGGTAAGTGTGCCGCTAGCAACATACGCTCTAACGAAGGTCTTTGCATCCGCCTCGCTAGCAAACGTAATGTCAGTTTCGCCGGCCAATGTCACGCCAACCTTGGAGTAGCCGGTTACGGTGATTTTTGCATTGGCGAGCACAGCACTCGTGGCAGTTGCATTCATCTTGGTCTTGAAAATGTATGCATTATCCGTTACCGTGAAGGCAGCGGCTGCATTGATCGCGATATTATCTGTGGTAATGGTGCCGTCAAGCTCAAACAGCACACCGTTATTACCGGTTGCGGTAAACGTACCGCCTTCAATTTCAATCAAGCTATTTGCAGTCGCATAGAAGAGCGAGCCGGTATAGGTACCGCCTGCTATGCCAAGGAGACCGTTCTTAACATAGAACATATGGTAAGCCGGGGTGCTGGCAGTATAGGTACCTGCAAGTATACCAACCATTGCGCCTTTATCAATGGAAATAAACGCATTGCCTGCAGCGCCTTGGCTATCGGTAAATACAGGGCTCTTGGTCGAATCGTCAGGATCGCCAATCATAACGACGCCTTCCTGATCAGCCAGGATCCAACCGATACCGCCGTTAAACGTGCCTTCTACGATCCAAATCACAGCATCGGCTGCATTGAAATCGAAAATGTAGTTGCCCTTGCCGTTGTCAAAGGTACCGTTATTGATCTTCAGCAACATTTCCGCGCCAACGGAGAACATGTAAACGTTTGCGGGACGCTGAGTTACGTTCTCAACATAGTTGCCGACAAAGTTACCGCCATTGATAGTAACAGCAGCACCGGCTGCGTTCTTGGTAACAAGAATACTGCCTACGGCGGTGAAGTTAAGCACGGTATCGGGCGTAGCGGGATCAATCGTGATCGCACCTGCACCGTTGAGGTGAATGAGATCGCCCTTGGTGTTAACAAAGTTGCCGCCCTTAACGGTAAAGCTACCCGTGGTTACGTCAAAGATGGAAGAAGCGTTGCCCGTAAACGTGCCGCCCGAGATCTCAAGGGCAGCCTCGGCGCCATTCACGTAAATGAATGCACCATCGTTCAAGGAGAAGTTAAATGTGCAGTTGTTCAGAACCAGCTTGCCTGCTTCTACGCGTGCCAGCAGACTGGTTGTGGTATAATTCCAGTCGGTCAGTGTAACCGTAATGTTAGAATTCTTGATTACGAAAGGAAGCATTTCGGGAATGGTAACGTAATCTACAATCAGGTTCGCATTGGCACCTGTTGTAAAGAACACCTGTGCCCCGGATTCGCTACGCAGTGCCTCATAGTTGATTTGAGGAGCAACCAAGATGTACGCGCGGATCATTGCCTTGTAGTCCTCAAGCGTGCCCGAGAAGTTCGCGGTCATCTCATACAAGCTGGCTTCACCCTCGCCCCAGCCAATTACAATGTAACGTGCCTTAGCCGCATACCATTGATTAGCACTCAGGAAATTCTGGACCTCTACACTGTCAGCAGAGCCTGCATCAAGGTAGAAGGTAATGTCACCTGCAGCAGCAGCCGTAGGCAACGTATAGGAGTCATTGGTGAGCGTGCCGCCGTTAAGCGAAGAACCGCCTGCGAGTCTGAAGGTTGCTTTCACAATGTTGATCTTACCAACAACACCTGCAACAGTGCCGGTAAACAGGGGCTTACCCTTTTTGATAGCGTAAGAACCCTCATTGACCGTTACAGTGCCCGCAGCATTCTGCATGCTAACCAGAGAGCCCAAGGTGGAAATTTCGGTATTCGCACCCTTAAGCTCAACGGTAGCCGCACCGCCTACAACGATAAGCGCATCACTGCCGGTTGCAGTGATCTTGCAATCCTGCACAGTCAGCTTACCGCCCGTGATGTTTACAAGAGTAGTAGCAGCGGTCATTTCGCAGCCGTTGAGGATCAGGGTACCTGCCTGTACGTTTGCAAGCGTACCAAGTGCATCGTATTTTCCGCCATTGATGGTAACCGTAACGTTTGCATCCTTAATTACAAAGGGCGGAATTACGCCGATATCAACAAACAGGTTCTGATTCTCACCCGAGGAGAAGAACACCTGAGCTTCAGACGCGGAGCGCAATTCCTCATATGCCGCGATAGGAGCCTGGAACACGTATGCCTTAACCAGACTTACACATTCCTCCAGGGTGCCTGTAAAGTTTTCTGCAAATGTATACAGCTTATTAGCGTCAAGATTCCAAGCAGTAATGTAGAAATGTGCGCCGGATTCCTTCCAAGCATCGGTCTTGAAGAAGTCCTTGATAGCCGTAGCATTAGCCGCAGCTGCACTATCAAGATATATCTTGATCGCGCCAGGAACTGCCTTGTCTGCCGCAGGCAGAACCAGACCGCTTTCCGTAACCTTGCCGCGCAGATCGATCAGCCCTTTTGCATTTGACAGGTGGAATTCGCCACCGGTGATATTGATATCGCAAACAACCGTGGATTCGTATCTAATCACAGCATCCGACTTGTCAGCAATAAAAGTACCGCCGTGAATGTTAAAGTGGCTTCTTATTTTGTTGCTTATTCTAATGAGGTAAGAGTCCGATCTATAAGTACCGCTGTGGAACGTGTAGGTCTGCTCCGTGTTCTTTTGCTGATACAAAATAAACGACTTAACGTCCACCTCGATCGGGTCGTTGCCGCCGGGCGTACCGAAAACAATAAAGCTATCGGAGCCGAACTTAGAAATGCCACCAACCTCAAACTTAGAGCTGCCCGTAATGGTAACATAGGTACCGTTCTCTGCTTTCGTGGTGTCGCCGTAGAAGACATAGCCTGCGGCATCATCCATAATGATATGGCTCGACTCAACAAGAACGTCAGTGTTGATACCATAAAACATACCCTGCTTCGAGCCGGTGGTCCCCGATTCCAAAGTGGAATTTCTGAGGACTACCGTATTCTTTTTGGTGATCTTGTCGCCCGCCTCGTTAGAGCTGAACGAGATAACACGCAGCGTGTGCTCTGTTCTCAGCACAGAGTCCTCAACAATAAAAGTTATGCCGCTGGCACACTTTTCGGTCGACTTCAGTGCGTTGATAAACTCGCCGGCAACGTTCTCGGCAACAACGTTCTTAACTGTGAGCGATACGTAATCGCCACCTGCAAAGAACAAGCCCGCAGTACGGCCCGCCGTAGTGGGGGTGAAGTTGTGCACGAGCGTTGCGTTTTTGACCGTCACGCTCACGTTGTCTTGTGCGAGCGTAAACATCCAGCCGGTACGAACGGCGCTGTCCATCGCAATGGTATGACCGGCACCGTCAATTACGACGTCGGTATCCAACGAAAGACCCGCGTTCAAAATTACGTCCGTGTCAATACGGATCGTATCGGCATTGCCGGCCTTTACCACCGCATATGCATCAGCAAAGTCGCTGTGCTCGGATACGACGGTTTCGCCACTCAGAGCCACATACGGTGCCTCCAGGGAAGCAGAGCTCACGATCATTGTCATGACGAACAATGCCAGAACCGTTGCCACCAAGAGAAGCAATTTCAACTGTTTTCTCATAGTTTTTCTCCTTTTCTCGTATTGCGGAAATTCCGCCATTTTTGTTCGATTTGTGAACAACATGTGCACAAATTGAAAAAGGTTCAAATACATTATACATATTTTTTTTATACCCGTCAACGCTTACCCCCCAATTTCTCCGTTTCAAACAAAAAAGAAATGCCAAATTGTGCAGTTTGACAAAAACCGCTTTTTTGTTAAAATTTTTCTGTAATTCCCCCCCATTCAGCCAAAGAAAAAAACGCCGTTACCCACTTTGAAAGAGCAGAGTTTTGCCAAAAAAGGGTGCAACACACCGCCGAAAACGCAAATGGCGTTTTCGGAGATCCTCACGGTGGGCTTTGTTGCCCACCGTGAGGATGACAGCAAAAAAGGATGTGCAAACAAAGTGCAGGACGTGAAATATGGTTGCAGATGCACAAAAGGCTGTGGCATAACATCTCACGGATGCTACATCACAGCCTTTTTCTTTAAATGTGTTGCTGTATTTTATTGTTTCAGGCAACGCGGTCACGACTCGGTGGATATTACAAAAAATTTGCCGATGCAGATGCTCATATTTGCTCTCAAAACCGAGTTTGGATTATTCACTCTTGCCTATCCGCAAAGGCGGTTGCCAGCTGATCGCAGCGTTCGTTATACGGATGCCCTGCATGTCCGCGCACCCATTTGAAGGTGACGTCATGCTTTTTGAGGAGCCCTAAAAGCTGCTCCCAAAGATCCACGTTTAGCGCAGGGCTTTTGTCTGCCTTTCGCCATCCACGCGCACGCCAAGACTCCGCCCAGCCGTTGTTCACCGCCTCCACCACGTAGCGTGAATCGGAGGTGAGTGTCACCTCGCAGGGCTCGCGCAGGGCAGCAAGCGCGGCGATCACACCGCAAAGCTCCATGCGGTTGTTGGTGGTATGCGCCTCACCGCCCGAAAGCTCCTTTTCATGTCCACCGTACACAAGTATTGCACCCCAGCCGCCGCGCCCGGGGTTCCCCCTACAGGCACCGTCTGTATAAATATCCACGTGCTTCATAATTCACTCTTCATTTTTGCCAAGAAGGATTTCAGGCAGGAAACCGTTTCCTCGCTGAGATCGTGCTCGATCTTGCAGGCATCCTCAAGGGCGGTGGCATGGGAAACGCCGATCGCCATCAACGCCTGCGCCAAAAGGCAGTGCCTTTCATACATGCGCTCCGCAACGGCAAGCCCCTTTTCGGTGAGAGCAAGTCCGCCCCCATCGGCAACGGTAACAAAGCCGCTTGCCCTGAGCTCACGCAGCATCACGCTAACCGTGGGGCGGGAGAACCCGAGTGCCGTGCAGAGATCCACCGCACGAACCTTGTCTTTTTGACTAGAAAGAATCAAAATTTGTTCAAGATAATTCTCGCCCGATTCGTGAATTGCCACAGTTCTCCCCTCCTTACATTTTATTTACAATTTACAGCTCCTCTCCGTCCTCGTCCTTGGGCTGGGGCTTGACGAACAGCGTAAGCTTTGTTACGCGCTCCTCATCCATAGCCGAAACGATCACGAACAGGTTTTCATAGGCGAAGCTGTCGCCCACATGCGGATTTGCCTCCAGCATCTCAACCGCCCAGCCACCCATGGTGGTATATTCACAGCTGAAATCCTCGGGGCACTTGAAGTCTACCTCATCAAAGCAGTCCTCAATGTTCATTTCACCCGATACCTCGTAGGTATTCTCACCCGTGGGATAGCATTCGGTCACGATCACGTCGGTATCGTCCCAAATATCACCCACAAGCTCCTCTAAGATATCCTCCATGGTTACCACGCCGAGCGTGCCGCCAAACTCATCGATAACGATAGCCAAATGCATCTTTTGCTCGCGCAAGCGTGCAAGTGCGGCAGGCAGCTTCATGGTTTTGTGGATCTTACAGGGCTTCATCAAAAGCGAACGAACGTCGGGTGCTTCCCCGTCCATTGCCGCCTTATAGTAACGGTTAAGCGACAAAATGCCGATAATATTATCCACGCTTCCCTCATAAACGGGAATACGCGAATACTGCGTTGTATCCGCCACAAGAGCGCGGATGGTTTCCTCATCGTCAATATCAAGCGCAGTCACGTTGATACGGGGGGTCATGATCTTCTCTACGGTGATATCGTGGAACTCAAGCGCGGATTGCAAAAGCTCGCCCTGATCCTCGTCGATCACGCCCTCCTCCTCAACGGTTTCAATAATGGAGGAAAGCTCCTCCTCCGTCACAGTCGGGTCGCTGTCACTGCGGTCCTTACCCCAGAGCTTACGCAGCACAAACAGCAATGCCATAACAATTGCCACGATCGGGCTGACCAGCACGGTAAGCACACGCGTGGGGATCGCTACAATGCGCGCCACGACGTCGGCGTGCTGCTTTGAGAGGACCTTTGGTACGATCTCGCCGCAAATCAGTATCACGACCGTCACAAGAAGAGTGGCGATAAAGGAAGCTGCGCCCGCATTTCCGGGGAACAAATTCATCACGATCAGCGTTGTGCACGTTGATACGGCAATGTTCGCTAAGTTGTTGCCGATCAAGATCGTAGACAGTGAAATGGTAAAGTTTTCGGCGATCTTATGTGCAATTGACGCCGTGCGCGAGCCCTCCTCGGCAGCGCGGCGCAAGCGCATCTTATTTGCCGTATTAAAGGCGATCTCGGATGCCGAGAAATATGCGGAAAGGCATATCATAACAAAAATAACAACGTATGCCCACCACAATTTCGCAAAATGCTCTGCCATTATGCATCCACCTCCTTTTCGGTGGCTGCGGCGGCTCTTGCCGCCTTCTCTTCCTCATCAAGCACGTGCACAAACGTGCGTACAGGACGCTGATTTTCTACAGCCTCAACGGTAAACTCCAAGTCATCCACCACAAAGCTTTCCTCCTCCTCGGGAAGTCTGCCAATGGTTTCAAGCATCAGGGAAAGCAGGGGCTTTGCCGCCAATGCCGCGGGTGCCTCGGAAAGCCCAATGCGCTCATACAGCGTGCCAACAAGCATGCGTGTATTTACAAGGTAACGGTTGCCGCCAAGTGCCTGGAAGTCTTGGTCTACAACGTCTTCCTCATCAAAGATCTCGCCTACCAGCTCCTCAAGGATATCCTCAATGGTGACAAGGCCGACGATTTTTTTGTTTTTATCACGAACAAGAGCCATATGGTGCTTGTGCTGGCGCATATCGGTCAGCAGATCGTCGATCTTTGCATCCTCTGTTACAAAATAGGGCTGCGAGATCAGTGCGCGCACCTTTACTTTAGGATTGCGACGGTACTCCGTCAAAAATGTACGAATGCGAAGCGTGCCGACGATACGGTTTCTGTCATTTGCATACACGGGAATGCGAGAGTGGTTGGTGCTTCTGATCGTTTCAAGCACCTCCTCGGTCGATGCGGCGACATTGAGCATCTCGATATCACGCGCCATGGTCATAATATCCGCCACAACAGTATCGCCAAATTCGAGCGCGGATTTGAGCATATCACCCTGCTCCTCGTCAACAACGCCCTCCTCCTCTACCGTATCTAAGATCTCCATGAGCTCATCCTCAGTAATAGAGGGCTCAGCTTCCTTTTTGGCAAACGCCTTGGATGCTGCCGTGGAGATCAAGCCAAAAAAGCCTGCGATAGGAGCAAGTATACGCATGAGCAAGCGAAGCGATCCCTGGAAGAAGAGCGAAACGCTCTCACTGCGGTCATTGGCAAAGCTTTTGGGGATCATTTCACTGAGCAAAAAGATCACCGCTGTGCTCACCACACTACAGCCGATAGAAAAGGCAAACGAATTGATGAAATCCTCGCCTTTGTGTGCAAACATATTGGTCGCGATCAGCGTTGCCACCGATGCGGCGGCGATTTTTGTGACGTTGTTGCCGACCAAAAGTGTTGTCAGTGCCTTTTCAAACCTGTTAAGCACCCACAAAACACCGCGCGCACGCTTGTTTCCGTCATCTGCGAGGGTCTTGATCTTAATTCTGTTGACCGCCGAGAACGAGCTCTCGGTTGCTGCGAAATAAGCGCCACCCACCACACAAATTGCAAACACAATCCATAAGGGTACTGTACTACTGTCCATGAAGAAAAACCAACTCCTTTATTATTTTTTTGAAAGTGTTTAAAAAATATTATAACATATAGATTACTTATTGTCAAGACGCAAAAGGCGCATCTGCACCCGTCTATCCCTAACATAAAAGTGCAACGCGCCGCAGCACCGTTGCACTTCTGCATTTTATTCATCCTTTAAAAAGCGAAATCTGCCTCTTAGGCGCACCATGTAGGCAGTAATCAGGCGCGAGAGTGCCACGTCATAGATCACAAACACAGCAGTCAGAGGCAGCAGCAATACGATATACCATGCACGCCATTCCACGGCATAGAGCACAAATACCTTTACCGATACCAGCACGGTCACCGCCGCCGCCACATTAAAAGCCAAAATTTTTAAAAGCCATGATAGCGCGCGAGAAAAATATCCCTCAAGCAATGCCTTTAAAATCGGGTAATATCCTGCAAACAGCAAATACACAAGTGCCGGCGTTTTGCTTGGCAGCAGCAACAGCGCAAGCACGGAGGTTACAAGATATACCAGCAGGGGGTATTTCCCCTTTAATTCGATCACGGCAAATACGACCGTAAATGAGGCAATGGCAGCCATAGTAAGGTCAAGCACCTCTACAAGCGCGCCAAGTGCGAGAAGGATCACACCAAGTGCCGCCAAAACGGCAGATAGGGTGAGATATCTCGTTGCTTTTCTCCTGCGTGTTGCCATATCAGCAGCAGGGGATGAGGTCGCCGCCCATGCACTCGCAGCAGCAGTCGGCACAGATCAGTGTAGTGCACCAATCACATCCGCCGTCACTGCCCGAGGTGCGGTAGCCCCTTCCAAAGCCGCCCGCCTTTTGGTGCATTTTCTCTTTGAATTGCCAATATTCGTTGTTGGTGGGCTCCATGCGGTAAGCTGTTTCAAACGAACGCTGTGCATCTACGTAAAAGCCCTTGTGAAGCTGGATACAGCCCATTAAAAAGACCCATTCAGCGCCTCTGTCGGCTTGACCTACCTCCTCAAGCAAACGCTCCGCCTCGCCAATGTTGCCACCGTTAATATAATTTCTGATCGCGGTAAACTTCGCCTTTGCATCGGCAGAATAGCTTTGTGAGTGATAGTTGGTTCCACCACCCATATTCGGCCCATAGCTGCGTTGCCTGCCTCCTGTTTGTGCATCGCCCGAGAACGTGTCGCCTCCTCGCGGCTCCTCATAATAATTTTCACCGCCCGCAGCAGCCTCACGCATGCGCGTAATTTCCTCGTATGCTGCGTTGATCTCCTTCATTTTCTCGTTTGCAAGATCCGCAAGATCGGAGTCGCGGTAACGGTCGGGGTGGTATTTTCGCGCCAACTCGCGATAGGCCTTTTTGATTTCTTCGTCATCGGCATTCGGCGAAACGCCAAGCACCTTGTAGGGATTATTACTCACTTGCTTCCTCCTTGTGACACGCAGCCTTGCCCCAAATGATCCTCTTGGCAACAGCGGGCATGCCCAAATACAATATATTTTCAAGAATAGCGCGGCTGGGCGACGAAGAACTCTGTCCTACAAGATCGAGTGCCTTGGCGGCATCGTCAAGGCAGGAAAGGAGTGCCTCCTCCAGCATTTGCTTTTGCTCCGATGTGGGCTTTGCGCCAAAAAGCAGCAGGACCGGGTTAAAATTCCCTGTTTTTTCATCACGGTCCATATCATCGATCGCATCCAAGATATAAATAAATCTGCCGATCTTCGCACCGAGCGCCTCGGCAATACGCGCCGTCTCGCGGGGCAGTTCGCCTCCGAACAGCAGGGCAAGTATTTCACCGAAAATAGCAGCCGGCTCGTCAACCGTGGCACGCCGCTGTCCTTCAAGCACAGTAAGTGCGGCCAGCTTTTCGCGTAATTGTGCGGCAAGCGCGGGATGTCGCTTCCGTGCGCGACAGTACGCTGAGCGAAGCAACAGCTTTTTTGCCACAGCGGCAAGCTTACCAAAGCCACGCTTATCCGCCACATCATCACAGCACTTCTCATAGGCAAGCAACGCCGAAACGTCTGCGGCAAAGGAAAGCTCGGCGTTGGGCTCCATCATCATACGGACGCGAAACGGATGCACAAGGCAACGCCGCTTTTTGAACTGCGGCACCGTACCGACAAGTGCCATGCGCACCTGCGTAAGAAAGGCGATATCGTAGCTGAGCGTGAGGCGTGAGCACTGCCCCGTGCACTTGCCCATGCTGCGGCAAAGCCCGCAATAGGCGGCACGGTAGTATTCATATTCGCGCACACGAAGCTCCGCCCTCTCAATTTTTACATAACCGAACATATTGACACCGCCATAGTCAAAATATTAAAGCATCTACACTACATATTACCAAATTTCAAGCACAAATACAAGTATTATTTTAAAAAATCAGATATCTGTCACATTTTTTGCGGCACAAGGACATAACAAAACCCAAGGGATAGCAAGCAAAAAAACCGCCGTGCGGCGGTTTTTACTTGCTTTGTTTTTTAATCTTCGCTTTTTTCTGTCTTTTCTGTTTTCTCAATTTTATTCGGCAATCCCACCACACCGTCAACGGGGAGTGCCATGGCAATGCCCTGTCCCGGTGTTTGCAAGCCAACCTTTTGGTAAAGGGCATGGAGCACATCGTCCTTAATGGCACAGGGCACAAGGATCATGACAGCCTCCTTCTCGGGCTGAATGGTGATCTTAAAAAAGGTTTCTGCCTCCTTGTTGGCAGTGCCACGGGCGTGAATGACCGTGCCGCCACCCGCGCCGCAGGCGCGTGCCGCCTCCATGACCGCATCGGAAAAGCCGGTATTCACGATACAAAGTATCAGCTCATATTCAAATTTCATGTTACTTTCCCTCCTTTGCGGTTGTTCGCCAAAAATTGATAGATCGCCACACCGATCATGCCGGTAAGCGGCACCGTCATGGCAATGCCCTTTGCGTTCTTGATCGTGGCAAATTTTTCTTCAAGTGCTAAGAGCACGCGGGGTGCCATGTCCTCACGAACAACGCTGAATATTACACGCTTTTCATTATCCTCAAGGCCCATAAGAGCCATAATATCAGAGGTTGCCGTGCCCTTTGCCGTAGAGCAAAATTGCATATTCACATCAAAAGATTGAATAAGATCCATAAAATATTCAGTCTTTCGACGCGGCACCACCGTAACGAGAAGCTTAAGCTTCTGCGGTGCTGCCTTGTGCCCCGTCGCCGTCTTTGCCTTGGATACGGTGCGGCGTGCCGTGGGCTTAGCAACCGTTCGCCTTGTCTTTTTTTCGGTTTCATTTGCTACGCTTGACATCATGCCACCTCCTTACATAAAATCGATGATCTGCTCATCATCGGCACCAAGGATCTGCTTCATCATAATGTTGTCGCGCACCTTGCCCGCCATTACGGCACGAAAGCCCATAACCTGAATGGTAATAAGAGGTGTCATGGCAACCATAGCCACAATGCCGAAGGCATTTTGCATAACCGAGGAAGCACCCTGCAAGCATACGCATGCGCCGATCGCAAGCGGCAAAATAAAGCTTGAGGTCAGCGGACCGCTTGCAACGCCGCCCGAGTCGAAGGCAATGGCAGTATACAAACGGGGCACAAAAAAGGAGAGCCCCAAGGAGATAAAATAGCCCGGTATCAGGTAGTACAGAATACTGAAATCCAAAATAATACGCAACATGGAAAGCCCGATCGATATACCGACACCGATCGAGAGGGCAAGCATCATGGAACGCTTACTCACCGTTCCGTTGGTCACGTCCTCGACCTGCCCCTTCAAAACGTGAATGGCAGGCTCTGCCAATACCACCACAAGCCCGAGCACAAAGCCAACGATCACCAGCAATGTGCTGTTACTATCCGCCAGATCATGCCCGATGCGGTAACCGATCGGCATAAAGCCAACCGTAACTGCAGTAAGGAACATCACAAGCCCCACAAAGGTATAAAGGATACCCACGGCAATACGATAAAGCTTGCGGCGCGGCAAGCGTAAAAATACGGCTTGCATGATAAAGAAGAATGCCACCAAAAGCCCCAGGGCAAGTGCAACCTCCTTCATCACATCCAAAATGGTGTGAGGCAACGCACTGCCGATATGCGCCTGTACCGAATAATCGGGCAGCGCATATATCATTTCACCGTTTGCAAAAAGTCCCAGCATCATAACGGCAAGCACAGGGCCAATTGAGCATAGTGCCACCAGACCAAAGCTGTTCTCCCCCGCATCCTTACCGCCAAGCGTGGTTGCAATACCTGTACCGAGTGCCATGATAAAGGGCACGGTGATCGGCCCTGTTGTGACACCGCCCGAGTCAAAGGCAAGCGCGAGAAAGCTGCCGTTGCCACGCTCCAACACCAGCGCAGCAAGGGCAAACACGAGCATATAAAATATCATGAGAATGTTAGAAAGCCCCGTTTTGGTCACAATACGCAAAATGGCAAGCACCAAAAAGAGTCCCACGCCAACGCCAACCGTGACGATCAGTGCAGTACCGTTTACCACTGCGCTGACCTGTGAGGCAAGCACCGAAAGGTCGGGTTCTGCCACGGTGATCAACACGCCCAGCAAAAAGCTGACAGATAGCAAAAGTCCCATATTACGCGACTTGGAAAGGCCTGCACCCACCTGTACGCCCATCGGTGTCATGGCAATATCCGCACCGAGGTTGAAAAGTCCGATGCCGAGCACCAGAAAGAGCGCGGAAAGGAGAAACACAGTCATTTCAAGAGCCGATACCGTAACAAGCGGTGTCAAATTCAGTAACAGTACAATTGCCGTAACAGGCATTACCGAGATCAACGCTTCTTTACACTTAAGCAACAAAATTTTAAGCATGGCTCTCCCCCTTTCCCAAAACGCTGTGCGTAATCATAATCATAATATATTTATTCTATATAAAAAAATGGCTTTTGTCAACCGCCGCAAAGAAAAAAGTGTGCGATATTATCCCTTTAGCATATATTGTTAGAGGAGGTGTATCGCACATGAAATCAGCACCTTCAACCGCAAAGGAGGGCATCATGTATTCACGAAACACCTTCCCCCAAAAATGCGTAGCGGCGATAGGCTCTATGACAGCCGCGATCAAGGCACAGCGCGCGCTGCTTTCGGCTAACATTAGCGCAGAGGTCATTGCGCTCGCTCCGGAGGAAACGCGGCGCGGATGTGCCTACGGCGTAGAATTTGCAGCCACAAGCGAAAACGCGGCACGTGCTGTATTTCGTGCCGCGCGCATCTCGGTTTCACAATATATTCTAAGAGATTGAGCAATATGATATACTTTGACAACGCCGCCACCTCTTTTCCAAAATCGCCACGCGCTATCGCCGAGGCGACAGCCTGCATGCGCACCTGGTGTGGCAACCCGGGGCGCGGTGCACATTTTCTCTCGCGCATCGCATCCGAAAAAGTGTATGCTTGCCGTGAGCTGCTCTCGGATTTTTTAGGGCTAAATGCCCCCGAGCGCGTTGTGTTTACGCAAAACACGACCTATGCACTGAACATGGCACTCAAGGGCGCACTAAAGCATGGAGCCCATGTGCTCTGCTCAGAGCTTGAGCATAACGCCATTCTGCGCCCACTTCACGCCTTGCAGCAGGAGAGGGATATTTCATTTGACACCTTCCCCGTGGTGGGGCGCACACACGAACAGATCCTGCAAGAAATCACAGCACGTATAAAAGAAAACACAGCTGCGGTGGTTTGCCTGCACGCTTCAAACATCTGCTCCCTTTCTCTGCCCTTAGCCAAGATCGGCACGCTTTGCCGTTCCCGTGGACTCCTATTTATGGTAGATGCCGCGCAGTCGGCAGGGCATCTGCCCATAGATATGCGCGCCATGCAGATCGATGCGCTCGCAGTCCCCGCGCACAAGGGGCTTCTTGGCATACAGGGGTGCGGCGTGCTGGCACTGGGAGAGTGCATCTCGCTTTCCACCCTCATTGAGGGCGGAAGCGGTGTCAATTCTCTCTTGCGAACCATGCCTGAGGAGTTTCCCGAGCGCTTTGAGGCAGGCACGTTGCCTGTGATCGCCATTGCAGGGCTTTGCGGCGGCATTTCTCATGTCATGGAGCTTGGGCTCCCCGAAATAGAAGAACGCGCCAACCGCCTGTTTTTTGCCGCGAGAGAACGCATTGCTTCCTTAGACGGATTTGAAATATATCAACCCGATACACCGGGTGCCGTTTTGCTTTTTAATAAAATCGGCATCCCCTCCACTGAGGTAGCAAGAGTGCTTGATAAATCGGGAATTTGCACACGGGCAGGGCTTCACTGCGCGCCACTTGCGCATCAAGCACTGGGCACTCCCCCGGGCGGCGCGGTGCGCCTTGGCTTTGGCGCATTTAACACAAGTGCCGAGGTCGATGTGCTTTGGCGCGTGCTGCGGCATGAATTTTGTTAATTAAAAACGCCCCAAGAGGAAATCCTCTTGGGGCGTTTTTGCCTGCCCGTTGCGGTCAGGCATTATACATTGATTACGCCTCGTCTACAAGACGGATGATCGCCATTTCAGCGGCGTCACCGCGACGGGGACCCATTTTAAAGATCTGGGTGTATCCGCCATTACGGCCTTCGTACTTGGGAGCAAGCTCGTTGAACACCTTGGTAACAACGTCTTCCTTCGTGATATACGCAAGAGCCGCACGACGGCTGGCAAGCGTGTTCTTCTTGCCAAGCGTGATCATTTTCTCTGCCATGGAACGAACTTCTTTTGCTCTGGTGAGAGTGGTCTCAACAGAACCGTTCTCCAGGAGATAAGTCACAAGACCGCGCAGCATCGCATTACGGTGTGCGGTAGGTCTGCCGAGTTTTCTTCCGGGCATTGGTTTTCCCTCCTAATTTTTTGCAATTATCGCACTTCTACCTCAGTCCTCTTCCTTTTTCAGGTCAAGGCCAAGGGAGTGCAGTTTCTGAATAACTTCTTCAAGCGATTTCTTTCCGAGATTGCGGACCTTGATCATATCCTCCTCGGTACGGTTGGTCAGATCTTCCACCGTGTCAATGCCGGCGCGCTTCAAGCAGTTGAAGCTACGAACCGACATGTCAAGCTCTTCAATGGTCATCTCAAGGACCTTCTCTTTGATGGTTTCTTCGCGTTCCACCATGATCTCTGCCTTCTTTGCTTCATCGGTAAGATTTACAAACAAGTTGAGATGTTCGTTGAGGATCTTGGCTCCAAGAGAGATCGCTTCTTTTGCCGTCACGGTTCCGTTGGTGAGAACCTCGATGGTCAATTTGTCAAGATCTGTGTTGTTACCTACACGGGTGTTCTCCACAGAGTAATTTACCTTATAGACAGGTGTGTAGATAGAATCGGTATAAATGGTACCGATCGGTGCAGACACATTACCCGCTGCCATGCTTGCAAGCTGCTTGTTGCGATCCTGCGATACATAGCCACGACCGTGATCAAAGCAGAGCTCCATGTAAAAACGCTTGTTCTCCGCAACGGTTACCAAATGATGATCGGGATTGAGGATCTCAAGATCAGCATCGGCTTGAATGTCACCTGCGGTAACATCACAAGGACCGGTTACGTCGATTACAACCGTCTTTTGTGCGGTGCTGTGAAGCTTTGCAGTGATCCCCTTCACGTTCAAAACGATCTCGGTCACGTCTTCCTTCACACCGGGAATTGTAGAAAATTCATGGAGCACGCCGTCAATCTTAATGCTGGTAACGGCAACACCCTGCAAGGAACTGAGCATAATTCTGCGCAAAGAGTTGCCAAGGGTAATACCGTAACCACGCTCAAGAGGATCCACTACGAAAAATCCGTGTGTGCCATCTGCGCTCATCTTGTCTATTGTAATATTCGGCTTTTCAATTTCAAGCATTCCAATAAACCCTCCTTACTGAATTTGTAATGCCGCTATGCGGCAAGTTTTGTTGTGTGCCAACTGTCGGTGGCGATCTTCCGTATCGCCGCCGAAACGGTAAACGGATTATTTGGAATAAAGCTCGACGATAAGCTGCTCGTTGAAATCAAAGTCGATGTCATCGCGGGCGGGCAGAGCCACAACCTTAGCGGTAGCATTCTCTTTGTTTACCTCAAGCCACTTGGGGGTCAGCTTAGATGCAGCACCCTCGATAAGTGCCTTGATCGTGGTAAGATCACGGCTTGCTTCCTTCACTGCGATCACATCGCCAACCTTAACGGAAATGGAAGGAATGGTTACCTTTTTGCCGTTGAGGGTGAAGTGTGCGTGAAGAACGAGCTGACGAGCCTGCTTGCGGCTATCAGCCAGACCCATACGGTAAACAACGTTGTCAAGACGTCTCTCAAGAAGGATGAGCAGGTTCTCACCGGTCATGCCGGACTTGCGCTCTGCCTCTGCATAGTAGTTTGCAAAGGGCTTCTCAAGAACACCGTAGTATCTCTTGGTCTTCTGCTTCTCACGAAGCTGCATACCGTATTCTCTTACTTTTTTGTTTGCTGCGCCGTGCTGACCGGGAGCAGTGCTTCTGCGGTCAATGGCGCATTTGCCGGTCAAGCAACGCTCGCCCTTGAGGAACAGCTTGGTGCCCTCACGGCGGCAAAGACGACAAACGGGACCAGTATATCTTGCCATTTTACATTACCTCCTGTAAATTATACGCGGCGGCGCTTAGGCGGACGGCAGCCGTTGTGGGGGATCGGAGTTACATCCTTGATCATGGTGACCTGAAGGCCAACTGCCTCAAGTGCACGGATAGCGGATTCACGTCCGGAACCGGGACCCTTTACGTAAACCTCAACGGATTTGAGGCCGTGCTCCATCGCAAGTCTTGCAGCCTGTTCTGCTGCGGACTGTGCTGCGAAGGGAGTGGATTTACGGGAACCTTTGAAACCAAGCTCACCGGCAGATGCCCAAGAAATTGCGTTGCCTGCAACATCCGTGATGGTGATAATGGTATTGTTGAAAGTCGCGCTGATGTGCACGGCGCCTTTTTCAATATTCTTGCGCTCGCGGCGTTTCTTTACGACTTTTTTAGAAACATTAGCCATTTTATTGCCACTCCTTTATTACTTCTTCTTGTTTGCAATGGTCTTAGCGGGACCCTTGCGCGTTCTCGCGTTGGTTTTGGTTCTCTGACCTCTTACCGGCAGACCCTTTCTGTGACGGATGCCGCGGTAGCAGTTGATTTCAACCAGGCGTTTGATGTTGAGCGCATTGTCGCGGCGGAGATCACCCTCTACCGTGTAAGCGTTTTCAATCTCATCACGAAGCTTGGCAACCTCTTCCTCGGTCAGATCCTTTGCACGGGTATCGGGATTGATACCGGTCTTGGCGAGAATATCGTTTGCGCTCTTACGGCCGATGCCGTAGATATAGGTAAGTGCAATTTCCACTCTTTTTTGATTGGGAATATCAACACCTGCAATACGAGCCATAGTTATTTACCTCTTTCTTCAGTGTGGGGATTAGCCCTGTCTCTGCTTGTGCTTGGGATTCTCACAGATG
>JAFVOQ010000039.1 GCA_017505785.1 Clostridia bacterium | reverse complement strand
GGCGGTTGCCTGCAAGCACCTCATCGCTGTCATAGCGGTTGATGAGCAAAAACTGCTGCTTAACGCCAAGCTCCTCCAAAACGTAGCCCGTTTTTTCCGCACCTCTTACCGATGTCGGTTGATGTGAAGCCACGATGAGCGCACAGTTTGCAACGTTAGCAACGAGAGTAAGCGTATCGTCCGACGTTCCAGGGGTATCTATCATAACGATATCGGCACAAAAATGCTCCGCCGCCTTTATTACGGCATCCGAAAACTCCTCGGGAGTGAAGCTGTCCCTTTTGATAAGCGGCGCGGGAATAAATCCGAGTGCGGCGTTTCGGGGATCGATAAGGATAGCCTGCGCGGGAGTTGCCCTTCCCATAACGAGATCGCAAACGTCAAAAAGCACCTTATCCTCGCATCCGAAGATCAAGTCAAGGCTTCGGTTTGAAAAGTCACAATCCACCACAAGCACTCTCTTGCCAAGCGTCGCAAGCGACATTGCGAGATTTGCAGTAGCGGTAGACTTGCCAACTCCGCCCTTGCAGGAGGTCACAAGACAATAGCTTTGTGTTTTTCCGCCGTGTGCGGCAGACACACCGTAATGCATTGGCAAATACCTCCCCGATAATATTATTAATCCTATTATACCACATCTTTTGCCGCTGTGTCAATCGAAATGTGCAACTTTTTGTCGCCCCGAAAGAAAAAATCCGCGCAAAGCTGCTTCTTTGCGCGGAAAAATTACATAGGATATTTTGCTCGCTCGCCGCCGATAAGCTTCGGTCGGGTGCGCGCGGTAACGACCGTTGCCTCGCCAAGCCTCGTTACGCTTGTGCGGACGGGAACGGCAACTGCCTTAAGGTGCATACCGATAAGGGTAAGACCTATATCAATGCCCGCGTGTGCGCTGATGCACTCAACGGCGCAGGGCGCGTCAAGTCCCGCCCATACACGCGTAGCCCAAGAGCCGCCCGCGTGTGGCTGAGGAAGGACGCAGACCTCGCAAAGACCGTATTTTTCGGCGCACTCGCGCTCAACGATCAGGGCGCGGTTAAGATGCTCACAGCACTGAGCCGCAAGGAATATCCCCTTCTTACGAAGAATGGGGGTAAAGGCGTCAAATATCGCGTCCGCCGCGTCGGCAGAGGAATTTTTGCCTATAGTACCGCCCGCGACCTCCGAGGTGGAGCAGCCCACTACGAGAATATCTCCAGCACGAAGTCCCGCGGTATCAAGAAGCTCAATGAGGAGCTTTTCAGCGTCTTTTTTTACGTTTTCATAAAATTCTTTCATTTTTCTTTTCCGTTTCAATAATCAACCGTTATATGCGTTCTCGTCACAGAAGACCGTGAGTCCGCTATGCGCGCGAAGGAGCGTGACGGGAATTTCCGTTGTATATACACCGCTAAGAAGCGCGGCTATAGCCTCGTGCTTGCCCTTACCCGATGCCAAAAGCACGACGTTTTTTGCATTCATAATAGCGTCGATACCCATTGTGATAGCCTTGCGCGGAACGTCGGCAACGTTATCGAAAAAGCGTGAGTTTGCGGCAATCGTATCATCCTTAAGCTCGGCAAGATGCGTTCCGCCGACAAGGTAAGGTGCAGGCTCGTTAAAGCCGATATGACCGTTCTTTCCGACTCCGGGAAGCTGTACGTCAATGCCTCCCGCGGCGGCTATGCGGCGGTCGTATTCCTCGCAGTAAGCCTTGGGATCGGCGCAAAGCCCGTCAGGCACGTTTGTGTTTGCCTTGTTAATATTAACGTGATCGAAAAGGTTGGTATCCATAAAATAGCGATAACTTTGAGTATGGTCGGGAGCCATAGGATAGTACTCGTCAAGATTGAAGGTGGTAATTCCCGAAAAATCAAGCTTACCCGCGCGGTATTCTTCAACAAGGTATTTATACGTTCCGACGGGTGTTGAGCCCGTAGCGAGCCCCAAAACTGCCCTTGAATTGCTCCTTATATATTCAGCAAAAAACTCGGCGGCGCGGCGTGACATATCATCGTAGTCACGGCATACAATGATCCTGCCTTTTATGCTCATTTCGCTATCCTTTCTTTTACATATAACACAAAAAGGGCTCATAGAGCCCTTTTTATATACAAGTAATTATTTATACTTGCGCTTTCTTGCGGCTTCGGATTTCTTCTTGCGCTTTACGCTGGGCTTCTCGTAATGCTCTCTCTTACGGAGCTCGGCGAGGACGCCTGAGCGAGCGCACTGTCTTTTGAAACGACGAAGAGCGCTTCCCTCCGCGCTGAGCTGAAGCGCATCCAAAAGGAATTTGGCACCACAATGATTTACATTACCCACGATCAAGAGGAAGCTTTTGCCATGTCCGACCGGATTATGGTTATGGAGGAGAGCAATATCGTCCAGTTGGATACCCCTGAGGCAATTATTGAAAATCCCGCTAACGAATATGTGGAGGATTTCGTGCTGAAAAATCGGCAGACGAAAATTGATTCTCTCGCCAAATATATGAGGAGTCCGTCATGAAAAAGCGTTTTGGAGAAATTCCGTTTTTCTTAACCCGTGCGGATTGCGCTAAGCTTTTCCTTTCTATCCTCTTTTCCGGTATTATTTTCCTGCCCCTTATTCGGATGTTCTCCTTTATGAGCTGGCGCTTTCGTGCCTCAGCGTCAATTGCGGATTCGTGAGATGCCTTCGCAATCGGTGTTCTGTGTGATATCTATGCATTTCACCGCTACACCACACATTCCTCCCACGGCATCCGCATTCAAGCTCACCAGTATCAACGGCACGGTAGAGGTTAAGCCCCTAAATTTCACCGCTGACTTAATGAGCCGCCTACGCACCCTTTAAACCCAATAAATCCGGATAACGCTCGCATCCCCCGTATTACCGCGGCTGCTGGCACGGAGTTAGCCGATGCTTATTCGTAAGGTACTCTCATCAGGCCACGCGTGACCCTTATTGCTCCCTTACAAAAGAAGTTTAAGACCCATAGGGCCGTCACCTTCACGCGGCATGGCTGGTTCAGTCTTCCGACCATTGACCAATATTCCTCACTGCTGCCTCCCGT
>JAFVOQ010000038.1 GCA_017505785.1 Clostridia bacterium | reverse complement strand
TACGATAACGGAGCTACGTGGGAGTCGCTAAATGTATCTGCTACGGGTGATGCGGGTGCACCTGGCGCTCCCGGTACTCCCGGTGCGGCAGGCGTAACCCCCAAGCTGCAGATCAATGCTGAAACGAACCTGTGGGAGGTATCCTACGATAACGGAGCTACGTGGGAGTCGCTAAACGTACCTGCTACGGGTGATGCAGGCGATCCCGGCGCTCCCGGTACTCCCGGCGCGGCAGGCGTAACCCCCAAGCTGCAGATCAATGCCGAAACGAACCTGTGGGAGGTATCCTACGATAACGGAGCCACGTGGGAGTCGCTAAACGTACCTGCTACGGGTGATGTGGGTGCACCTGGCGCTCCCGGTACTCCCGGCGCGGAAGGCGTAACCCCCAAGCTGCAGATCAATGCTGAAACGAACCTGTGGGAGGTATCCTACGATAACGGAGCCACATGGGAGTCGCTAAACGTACCTGCTACGGGTGATGCGGGTGCACCTGGTGCTTCTGGCAAACCGGGTAGTAGTATTGTGGATGCTTATATCAATAGCTCCTATCATTTGATTTTGGTACTTTCTGATGGCGAAAAGATTGATGCCGGGTATGTAGGTGTTTCAGGAACGCCAGAACCTGTTCCGATTTATACGGTCACCTTTACTGATTATGACGGCACCGTATTGGCGGTTCAAACGGTAGAAAGCGGCGAGGATGCCACACCGCCCGAGAATCCTGCGCGTGATGGATATGTGTTTGCGGGATGGGATGGCGAATATACCAATGTAACCGCTGATTGCATAGTGACTGCTACCTATACCGTATTAATTCCGCAGTTTGCAATTACATTTATCGATCACAACGGTATGATTTTGTTAAAGCAGGATGTAAATAGGGGCGAGGATGCCACACCGCCCGAGAATCCCGTTCGTGAGGGATATATATTTGCAGGTTGGTATGGCACATATACCGATGTTATGGCCGATTGTACTGTTGTTGCAACGTATACGGCACAGCCCGAGGCTCCTGCTATTGTTGTAAGCGAGCACGTAGTACAACGCGGTGCCTCTGAGGTTGCTGTGACAATTTCGATTTGTCAAAATCCGGGTCTTGCCTCGGCAAAGCTTGTTCTCGAATTTGACAATGCCGCACTGATACTTGATCGAGTAGTATACAACACCGCTATTGGCGGTCAGGCATTGTTGCCGCAAAATAATCAAAGCCCCTTAACCTTGAATTGGTTTAACGGTACACAGGATGCTACAGGTGATTTTGTGTTTGTAACGCTTTACTTCAGTGTATCGGATACGGCAGAAGCGGGGAATTATGAAGTCACGGCGACCTATAATGCTGACGACATCTATAATATTGAAGAAACAAACATTGACTTTGCGGTGATGAACGGTAAGATTACCGTAACTGAATAAAGGAGGGTATTATGAAACAACAAAAAATGAAAAGAATCGTTTCCGGATTTTTGGCTTTTGTCATGGTTGTGTTAATGATTCCGTTTAGCGTATTTGTGGCTACTGCAGAGTCTGTCAATTTGACGGAAGACCCCACCCAAATGCTCGGTTTTGGCTATAATGCCATCACGGGCGAAAGCTTGGGCGTGGACACCTTGATAACGAATTCCTGGATCGACCACGACAAGGACGATACCAAGCTGTATGTTTACGGTAATCGTGACGGCACCGGTATTCTTGAGCAATACGGCAAGGCTTCTTATGCTAAAAGCTCGTTTGAGTTTTTGCAAAGTATGGGTATCGATTATACCAATACCACGAGTGCAAACTTTACCATATCCGGTGTTAAGGCGGGCGTCACTAATAAGTTCAGCGCTAATTTTGACCTTTCAACTAAAACAACCGGCTCTGAGTTGTATTATAGCTACGTTTATAGAGCGATCAGCAACCGTTATGTGCTGGGTGCAGACTATTCAAAGTACTTAAATGCTGATTTTATGGCGGCAATCGACAAAATGGCCAGCAATCCCACAAATGCGCAGATTGAAAGCTTCTTTAGCCGTTACGGTACGCATATGCTGACTGCTTTCGATATGGGCGGTTCTGTGGAGCTTACCTCGTGGGCCATTTCTGAGGAAAAGAACCTGGATATATTGGCAAACCTTGAAAATGAGTTGTCTGCCGACGCAGGTGTTGGTGATATGTTCAAGGCTGAGAATTCTACAAAGCTTGCTTTGAGTTTCCACTTAAATAACACACAAGGAAAGTACGAAAGCGGTGTTGATTATCGTTCCGTCGGCGGTAGTGGCCTTTTCGCAGATGCTACAAATCCGGAGGCACTGAATATTAACACTGAAAATCTTGAGGCTTGGGTAGCAACACTGTCCGGCAATCCTGCCTTTATTGCTTCCTCCTCTCAATGGGTGGCTGTATGGGAGGTTTTGCCGCAAAAGGCGGAATATAACCACTTAAGAGAGTGTATGTATCAATATTTTACAAAGGCAACTGCTGAGAGAAATGATAGCTTTTTGAAGAGATTTTGCTCTTATAGTAACCGCCTTACCTTAGAGGGATATACATATATTTCTTCTGATGGATATGTATACCAGGGTGTACCGTATGATGAAACCACCAATGCAGTTGCCCCCGGCTCCACATTGGTTATTTCTAAAAAGGTGGATGACTCTGTTTACTCTATTGACCAGATTTCCTACAAGATCGATGAAGCATCTGCGTCGCTTGCAACGGTAGACCGCAATGGCACGCTAAAGATTTCCTCTGAGGCGCGAGATGGAGATGTCATCAAACTATACATGATGTATGGTAATATTGTGCTGCAGGCAGTTAATTTTGTGGTTCAGCCCGAAAATCGGTTCTCCGGTGGTTACGGAACCGAGGCCAGACCTTATTTGGTTTCAAGTGTTGATGATCTTGAAAATATTTCTGCGGACGAATTTCATTATTTGATTATTAATGACATTGATTTTGAGGGAAAGGCTTTCTCGGGTATTCCTAATTTTTCCGGCGTGCTGGATGGTGGCGGGCATCGTGTGTATGGCTTTCATATTTCGCATAATACCGGCAGTAAGCTGGTAAATGCAGGCTTTATTCGTGTCAACAAGGGAACTGTGCGAAATCTGATTATTGGTAATCGTGATTATGCCGAGTCCATTACGGCACTGCAAGGCCTTAATAAGGTAACCGGTGCTGCCGCACAGCGATTTTCAGCATGGATTCAAAGCGAACAGTATGAAAAAAATGTCAATAACCGTATGAGCGTGGGTGCGCTTGTCGGATGGAATGAAGGCGTGATTGATAACTGTCATGTGGAGAACGTGTATGTCCGTGGCTTGATTAAAGATCAAAATGACAATAAGGACTCGTTTGTGTATGTGGGCATGGTTGGTACAAACCACGGTAAGGGCGTTATTGTGCGTTCCAGTACCGATGGCAACTACTTTGAAGCCCATGCTTCTGCACAGGAAAATTCCGGCGACGATTGCCACTCTTATGTTGGAGGCATTTGCGGTCGAAGCGGTGGCTTGGTAGCGCATTGTATTTCCGCTAATAATGATTTGCGCACCGATGCACGCGGCAACGGTCTTTCCGGGAACAAGGCTCATCCCGGCGCAATTGCGGGAGGCCTTGTAGGACGTCTTTCTAATATTGCCGAGAGTCCTACCGATAATAATGATGAATGGTCTTTGCAATCTTCCGTTGCGTATGGAAACTGTATTTCTTTGTACCGTAGTTACGTAGGATACACTGAGGGCAAAGGATACGCAGGTTTCATTGCGGGTCAGGCCTTGGCAAAATCGACTTCTCCCTCGACTTCTCCCTTTGTTGCCTGCTGGGCAGATTCTGAAAGCAATACATATGCCACCTATGATAAGTATGGCCTCAGCTTTACACCTTCCTCTACTGCATGGCGTTTGGTACATGACCACGCTGATATCGACGACTCTGATGGCTTCAATTCGAAGCAAACGTTGATTGAGCTTAACGATTTGGCAAATGGATTTGACCACTTTGCTCTTGTTACCCGCAATACCAATCAGATTCTGGCGATACAGCAGCCAAGTGGTTTGAGCGTCAGCGGCGGCCGTGAGGACTATATTGTGGGTGATTATCTTGATCCGCAGGATATCAGAATCACTGCTAAGTATCAGGATGGTTCCTTGGAAAAGGATTTTAAGGTCTATAACGGTAGCGAGTTTGTGACTGCAAACTTTAAGGTGTTTAAATTCGAAAACTTTACAACCGACATGCCTGCAGATCCTTTATTGACTACCATTACCGTTCCATACGGCAAAAACGCATTGCAAACAAGCGCGTATGCCCCTATAGTTAGTGCCGTGGCAGTTGAAGAATTAGTAATCGAGCAATTGCCCTACAGAACAAGTTATTACGCTAGCGATGCATTTGATACTGTTGGTCTTTCTCTTGTGTTAAAATATAATAACGGTGAGGTTAAAGCACTCACTGAGGGGTATACTGTCAGTGGCTTTGATGCAAATAAGTTGGGCGCGCAAGAGATTGTTATTACTTATGGCCTTAAGACTGTAAGTTACACCGTTACCGTTTACCGTGTAAAGCCCGTTGGGATTTTGGTTTCGGGGCTTCCCGAAAAGACCAATTATGCGCTGGGCGAGACGTTTGATGCAACAGGGCTGCTTGTAACGTTGCTTTATAATAACGGTAGCACCAAGGTGCTTGCTGCCGAGGAGGTCGCTTGCGCCGGCTTTGACAGTGACAGTGAGGGTAGCAAGGACGTCACTGTTTCTTACACCTATTACGACGAGGATCTTGGGAAAAACTGTACTGTAATCGATGCGTTTGCGGTTAACGTTGGTACCGTTTCCGCTATCGAGATCGAAACGCTGCCCACAAAGCTTTCTTATTATACCAGCGATAAAAAGGTAGATACGGCGGGTCTTTCCATTAAGGTTACCTATACCAACGGTGTCAGTAAAACCGTCACGGGCGATAAGGCGATCAAGGTGGACGGCTATAATCTTTCTGTTACAGGCACTCAGGAGGTCGTTGTAAATTATCAGGGCTTCCGCACGGCGTACGAGATCGAGGTCTTGCCCGTTACGCTTGCCGGCGTTTCTGTAAAGACGTTACCTAAGACTCAGTTCTACGTGCCTGATCAGTTTACTGCCAGCGGTCTGGTTTTGACACTTACCTATGTGGACGGCTCTACCCGTGACGTATATGAGGGCTATATTGTGACCGTAAACGGTTACGATGTGGGTGAGGAGCCTAAGTTCCTTGTTACCGGTACAAAGACTGTAACGGTTGCCTTTGAAGAGGATGGCGTCAGAAAATTTACTGAGTATACCATCCGTGTTGCCGAGCGCGTGATGCAGAGCATTCAGATCGTACACGCACCGCTGAAGCACCGGTATAAGGTAAACGAGAGCATCGATACGATGGGTATGCTGGTTTACGGTGTTTTCAACAACGGCGACGTGATGGAGATCAAGGATTACGTGGTGCGTACCCCCGACCTTTCCACCGTTGGTGAAAAGACGGTCAAGGTTTTGTATATGGGCACGTATGAAACGGAATTTATCGTAACCGTGGTTGCCCCTGAGCGCATTTATATAGCTCAGATGCCGACCAAAAGCACCTACGTGATCGGTGAAGATTTTGACCCTACAGGACTTGTAGTCAAGGCGGTTTATTGGGATTACAGTGAGGTGATCCTGGATCAAGGGGATTATTCGCTTTCCGATACTGCATTGTCCTCATTGGGCAGCGAGAAGGTTTACGTGAAGTTTGGCACCCTGCAGGCTTATTTCTTCGTGCAGATCGAGGAGTTTGAGGTCCCCGATGACGCACCGAAAATCGTTATTGACAATGCAAATGCAACCACGGGAAAGACTGTTGTGGTAAACATCAGCCTGAAAAACAATCCCGGTATTGCTTCTATGAAGCTGAACGTTGCTTATGATCAGTCCGTGCTGACGCTCACGGACATCACCTACAATAGCGAAATGGGCGGACAGTTCCAGCTACCGCAGGATATGGATGCTCCTGTTATTCTTAACTGGTATAACGGCTGGAATAATTACAGTGAAGACGGTGTGTTTGCAACTCTTACGTTTACGGTTGCCGAGGATGCGACTCACGATAGCTATACTGATATTAAGGTGACCTACGACCCTGAGGATGTATACAACATTTTGGAGCAAAACGTAACCTTTTATGCCGAGGGCGGCGATCTGCACGTGATCGAGTACGTGCCGGGAGACATCAACGGCGACGGAGAGGTCAATAATAAGGACGTAACCAGAATGTCCCAGTATCTGTCCGGTTGGGATGTAGAGGTTTGTGAAAAGGCATTGGATGTAAATGGTGACGGCAACGTAAACAATAAGGATATGACAAGACTTTTCCAGTATCTTTCCAATTGGGACGTCGAAATTCATTAATAATCTGTTTGCTTTTTGAAAATTTAAAAAATCCGGCAGTCACTCTTGACGAATGACTGCCGGAACTGCTTTTTATTTAAAAGATGCAATCTTGCTTTTTTGCGAGCACAGGGTGAGATGCCAGCGACCGGTATCGCTTTGTGTTTGAAGATATCACAGGTTGGCTGAGAGAATGCGCGTGAATGCGAAAAAACGCTTTTTTGAACACTTCCAAAACGCCAAAAAATTGCCAAACATAAAGTTTTAATTGGAGTGCACAATATATTTCGGAGCGTGAAAACGCAAATGTAAAGCAACTGCTCGCAACCGCAAATGCGGAGGCAAAAGCAGAGGCTTTCCGCAAATGCGAGCGAGCGCTCTTGAAAATAGATTGAAATGTCCGTGAGATTTATCGCTTGTAAACAGACGATGTTGACAGATGATAAAACCGCGCGACGAAGGAGAATGAAAATGGCTAACAAGCAGGCAAAGCAGGCGCTTGAGCAATTCAAGCAGCAGGCTGCTAACGAAGTCGGCGTAAACCTCAACCAGGGCTATAACGGCGACCTCACCGCACGCCAGGCAGGCTCTATCGGCGGTCAGATGGTTAAGAAGATGATCGAGAGCTACGAGCAGGGCATGGGCGTACAGCAACAGCAGAAATAATCAGTAAAGCATGACACTCGGGGGGCACTTTCATGGTGCCTCCCTTTCTATTGTGTGATGCTCATTGCTAAAATACGCGATCCCACTTTTTGTGGGTGGCTTCCTCAAATTACCGAAAAAATGTACTGCTTTGCAGTACATACTATCAATAATAGGTAGAAAAAAGGAGGCAAGCCGTGGCATATTTTTTGCAATTTCTTGGCGGAATTTCATTTTTTCTGTACGGTATGACCGTAATGAGCAAAAGCCTGCGCGAAACAACGGGCAGTAAAATGGAGGCGGTGCTTGCGCGTATGTGCCGCACACCCCTTCGGGGGGTGATATTCGGCGCATTGGTTACGGCGGCGATCCAATCCTCCAGTGCTACAACGGTTATGGTGGTGGGGTTTGTAGACGCAAAGCTGATGACACTAAAACATGCGGTGGGGGTCATTATGGGGGCCAATCTTGGCACGACTGTAACGGCATGGCTCCTTTCTCTTTCGGGCGTTTCGGGCAGTGCGCCGCTGCTAAGCGTTCTAAAGCCCGAGACGCTCTCGCCTGTGCTGGCCGCTGTGGGTGTGATACTGCTGCTTGTCGGCAAGCGCGAAAAATTACAGCATATCGGCACAGGGCTTTGCGGCTTTGGCATTTTGTTTGCGGGCATGGAGGCAATGAGCAATGCGGTAGCTCCTCTTGCTGATAATCCCGCATTCAGCCGTATTCTAACGCTATTTACCAATCCTTTCGCGGGTATCCTTGCAGGTGCGGTCCTCACTGCACTCATTCAGTCCTCCTCGGCATCTATCGGTATTTTGCAGGCACTTACCGCCACGGGGGCGGTGAGCCTTGGTATGGCAGTGCCCATTATCATGGGGCAAAACATTGGCACCTGCATTACCGCCCTGCTCTCGGGTATTGGCACCGAGCGCAACGCCAAGCGCGCCGCCTTTGTGCATCTGTATTTTAATGTAGCGGGGGCAATAGTTTTATTGCTTATTTTTTACTTGCTGCGGCTTTTGGGTGTGCTGTCGGCAGATCTTGTTATGAATGAAGGAGGCGTAGCGTTAATACACACAGTGTTTAACGTAGCCACCACCGCGATCTTGTTGCCCTTTTATAAGATCTTGCTGCGCGCGGCGATCGCAACCGTGCCCGATGCACGCGGCGAAGATGCAAAAAACGGTATAGCTTAAAAACAAGCGGTGCAAAATTTGGTATAATTTTGAAGCAACTCTTTAAAAAATAGAAATATATTTATAAAAATTGGAAAAATATATTGACAAGCTGGAAATCCTGCGATATACTGTTTTTGATAATGCTGGGCTTCGGAGGATGATATTATGAAAAAGAGCGAAAGGTTGCTTGCCGAAAAATTTTTGCTGCAACGCATTTTTGAGGAGGATCCCGATTTTGTAGATAAAACAATGGAGGCGTTTTCACTTTCGCGCTCTACTGTTTATAATTATATCAACCGCTTGCAGGATGCGGGTGAGCTTGAGCGTGTAGGCGGCTCCATGCCCTACCGCTTGCTCTATCACACCACTCGCTTTACGATCGATACCTCAAAGGAGCGTTCGGAGGATCGCATTTACAATCGCGATATTGCCCCTTTGCTTGAGGAGCTTCCCTTTGGTGTACAAAAGATCTGGCGCTATGCCATTACCGCTATGCTCAATAACGCCATGGAGCACGCACGTGCCTCGGCGATCGTATGCGTTGTAAATCGCAGCCGCCTTTCTACCATTGTCGGTGTGCTTGATAACGGTATCGGTATCTTCCGCCGTATACAGCAGGAGCAGCGTGAGGCAACCGGCGAGCTGATCACCACTGCCGAGGCAGCATCGCTTCTTTACGCAGGTGGTTACACCTCCGCACCCGAGGCGCACGCGGGGCAGGGCATTTTCTTTACCTCCCGTCTTATGGATCACTTTGCCATTCGCTCGGATATGCAGCTCTTTACCCCCCATGCAGAGGATGCTGAGGATGAGAGCGTGGGAGAGCGCTTCCGCGGTACTGCTGTGCAAATGGCGCTTGCCAATGATACCACACGTGATCTCGGTGAGATCATGGCACGTTACATTGATCCCGAGGAGGGCTTTGTTCGCACCGAAATTCCTATGTCACGCATCTTTGGTGGCGGATATCCTGTTTCTCGCTCGGAGGCACGTCGCCTCGGTGATATGCTGGAGGGCTTTGCCGTAGCGGAGCTTGATTTTTCGGGCATTGAGGAGATCGGTCCTGATTTTGCACATGAGCTGTTTTCCGTAATTGCACGTGCGAACCCCTCGCTTTATTTGAAACCGCTTAACACGAGTGAAGCGGTTGCCGCGGCGATCCGCCGTGCCGAGCGCATCTGATCTATTGAATATTGAAAACGCCGCTGGCAACTCAAAACTGAGTGCCAACGGCGTTTGGCTTTTTCTATGCAAGCACAAGACTGTTTAAAGCATCTGTGATCTGCGCGGCTGAGGCGTGCAGTAGCTCTTCTTCATTCTTTGAAAGCGGTATATCAAGCACGCGCATAATGCCTGACCTGCCCACAACGGCAGGCAGACTGATAGAGATATCCCTAAGACCGTAATGTCCGTTTGCCAGTACCGATACGGGCAAGATCGCATCCTCATCGCGCACAATGGCGGTCACAATCCGACGTACTGCCTCGGCAATGGCATAATAGGTGGCGCCCTTGGCGCGGATAATGCCGTATGCTGCATCGCGCACCTCAACAAACAGCTTTTGTAGATCCTCTTCGCTTAACAGGCGCGGCTCACCCTTGCAAAAGCTGTTAAGGTCTACCCCGGAGATGTTGGCGCTGCTGTAAACGGGTAGCTCGCTGTCACCGTGCTCACCGATGATAAAGGCGTGTACGTTGCGGCTGTCCACTCCAACGCGCTTGCCAAGCAGATATTTCAGGCGCGCCGTATCGAGCACAGTCCCCGAGCCTATCACGCGTGAGTGGGGGAAGCCCGAAACACGGCGAGTCACCTCGGTAAGCACGTCAACGGGGTTTGTTACCACGAGCAAAATACATTCGGTGTTATATTGGCAAATTTGCTTAATAATGGTGCTGAAAACACGGGTGTTTGCACGTACTAAGTCAAGCCTTGTTTCGCCCGGCTTTTGCGCCGCACCTGCGGTGATGATGACCAAGCCGGCATCTGCAAGATCCTTGTAGTCCCCCGCGTAGATCTCCATGGGCGCGAGAAACGGCAACCCGTGGTTGAGGTCTGCCGCCTCGCCCGCGGCACGCTCGCGATTGATGTCGATCAGTACCATTTCCGAAAAAAGTCCGCTTTTCATTAGGGAAAAGGCGGTGCTTGCTCCTACGTTTCCAACACCCACAATGCCGCATTTTCTGATATCCGTCATGTTGCATGCCTCCTATAAATAGTGCTTTTATTTTTCTCAAAAAGGCATGATTTATACCGCCGTTTTTGATGTGCAGTGTAAAATTCGTGTAACGCTACGGTAATTTGAGCGTGCGGTGCATGAAAAGTAATGTGTATGTGTGACTTTTATGAGTTTTCAAAACGGTTCAGCATGCCGCCCAGTGCTACAGCGTGCTCCTCCTCCTCTTGGGCGATAGCCAAGAGCATGTCGGCGATCGATCTTGTGGGGGCGTTTGCTGAAAGGCGACGGTATTCTTCAGCACCCTGTTTCTCCTCTGCCATTTTTTCGTGCATCATTTTCCTTGCCAGATGCGAGGCTTCGGTTGTGGCATCAAAGCCAAGGCGTATCGGCTCCTGACGCAAGCGGGTATTAAGTACAGGCTCTACGCCAAGATGTAAAAGCAGCTGCCCTAACTGCTCGTAATGTGAGATCTCCACTCGTGCGATCTCATCAAACAGCTTTGTAACCGCAGGTAGATAGCGAGCAAGCGTCATAGCTCCCTGTACGTACGTGGTCATGGATTGCAGTTCTCCCACAAAGGCGCGGTAGATGTCCCGTGCAAACATATTGTTTTGCGGTATGCTTCTTGCGTAATGATTCTCAAATCGTGGCTTTTCCATATAATACCCCCTCTGCGTGATATGCTTTCATGGCATTATATGCAAGGATCGCTTGATATGTGTAAAAGAGGGAGGTGCATGATAAAAAACCGCTTTTTCTGTTACGGGTGCAACAGAAAAAGCGGTTTCGATTTTTCGTTTTTTGTCTTGGATCTTAGGATTTTTGCATGGCGCGGCGGATACGCATCGTTTCCTTCATGCGCAGCTCTGTATTCAGGATCTTCTTGCGCAAGCGAATGGATTTGGGCGTTACCTCAATGAGCTCGTCATCGGTGATAAATTCAATAGCTTCCTCGAGCGTAAAGATCACGGGCGGGGTGAGAAGCAGCTTTTCATCAGCACCTGCCGAGCGAATGGCGGTCAGCTTCTTTTCCGCGCAAGGATTGACGGCAATGTCGTCGTTTTTGGGGTTCATGCCAACGATCATGCCCTCATACACCTTTGTTTGCGGACCCACAAACAAATTGCCACGCTCCTGCGTGTGGAAAAGCCCGTAACGCGTGGTTTCGCCGTCGCAGGATGCCACCAATGCACCTGTAAAGCGCATAGGAATTTCACCGCGATAGGGCTGGTAGCTGTCAAACAGAGTATTGATAACGCCCTCTCCGTGGGTCGCGGTGAGGAACTCGGAGCGATAACCGATCAGGCAACGGGAAGGGATGAGGTATTCAATACGTGTACGGTCACCAATGGGGTGCATCTCAAGCAGATCGCCCTTGCGCTGTCCCAGCTTTTCCACAACGGGACCAACGTATTCAAGCGGCACGTCAAGCGTTACCTTTTCCATGGGCTCGCATTTTACGCCGTCGATCTCCTTGAAAAGAACGCGCGGATTGGAGCAGCAAAGCTCGTAGCCTTCACGGCGCATGTTTTCAATGAGAATGGAGAGGTGCATCTCGCCTCTGCCCGCCACCTTGAACTCATCGGTGGTGTCGCCGTCTGCCACGCGGAGCGACACGTCGCGCATGGTTTCACGGTACAAACGCTCGCGCAGCTGCCTTGAGGTGACAAATTTGCCTTCTTTACCTGCCAAGGGGCTGGTATTTACGGCAAAGGTCATTTCCATGGTGGGCTCGCTCACCTTTACAAATTCCAAGGGGGTGGGATCTGTGGTGGCGGTAATGGTATCGCCAATGGTGATAGAGGCAGCACCCGAGAAGCAAACGATATCACCCATGCGTGCGCTCTCCACGGGTACACGGGTCAGACCGTCGATCTGATAGATCGAAACGATCTTGGTGCGCTTGGGGGCTTCACCCGAATGGTAGTTGCAAATCAGCGCATCCTGATTTTGCTTCAGTACGCCACGCTCAATGCGACCGATGCCGATACGCCCCACGTAATCGTTATAGTCAATAGAGGATACCAAAAGCTGAAGACCACCCTCGTCGTCGCCCTCGGGCGCGGGAATATAGTCAAGAATGGTATCGAAAAGAGGGGTAAGATCAGTGCCTTCTACCTCAGCCTCACGCGAAGCGGTGCCCGCACGGCCCGAGCAGTAAAGAATGGGGCTGTCAAGCTGCTCGTCCGAGGCGTTGAGGTCAATGAGAAGCTCAAGAACCTCGTCCTCCACCTCGCCAAGACGGGCATCGGGCTTGTCTATTTTGTTGATCACTACGATCACGCGGTGGTTGAGCTCAAGTGCGCGTTGCAGCACAAAGCGTGTTTGGGGCATGGGGCCCTCTGCCGCGTCCACAAGCAAGATAACGCCGTTTACCATTTTCAGCACACGTTCTACCTCGCCGCCAAAATCGGCGTGACCGGGAGTGTCTACAATATTGATCTTCACGTCCTTGTAGTGCACAGCGGTGTTTTTTGCCAAAATGGTAATGCCGCGTTCCTTTTCAATGTCACCCGAATCCATAACACGGGTCACGGTTTCCTGATTTTCGCGGTAAATACCACCCTGCTTTAGCATTTGGTCAACAAGCGTGGTTTTGCCGTGGTCAACGTGGGCGATGATAGCAATATTGCGCAAATCTTCACGGATCATAAGTTTTCTCCTTTTCAAGCATCTAAACAACATTTAATTATAGCACAAAAAACGCCGTTTGCCAAGGGGTAAAGCGCAATTTTTGTAAAATCTTGTGAGTGCGGGAGTGTGCTGTTAATTGACCAATATGCGCGCTTTTGTCACATCGGGCTTGACTTTTGGAAAAAACATTCGTATAATAAAGGTGAATGTTTCTTGTGGTGGGTGAATGACACGATGTTTGTAGATATGTTTGGAAAAAAGCGTATGAAGCTGGGACTGCATCAGCATACCACACGCTCTGACGGCAGACTCACGCCCGAGGCACTTGCATCACTTTACCGTGATGCGGGATACGATGCGATCGCCTTGACGGATCACTGGATATATGGGGAAGCGGATACGATCTCGGAGTTGCCGATCCTTCCCGGCGCGGAGTATCACGTCGGTGTGCGCGATGCGGGAATGGGGATTTATCATATCGTTTGCTTGTTTGCAGATCGCGCGCCCGCGCTGGACCCTCAAAGCAGTCAGACCATCACCGCCCAGGACATTATAGATGCAATACACGCCGCGGGCGGCATGGCGGTGTTGGCACATCCTGCATGGTCCCTCAATACACCTGAGGGTGTACGGGCGTTACGGGGGATCGATGCCACTGAAATTTACAATACTGTGTCACGCAACGTTTCCCGTGAGGATGCTTCGCTTTTAATTGATATATACGCTGCAAACGGTATGTGTTTTCCGCTTTTTGCGGCGGATGATTTTCATCACGGAGAGCCCGAGGGCGGCATTGATCCCACGGCATTTGTTATGGTGGAATGTGATAGCGTTGAGCCTAATGCGCTGAAAAAAGCGATTCTTGAGGGACGCTTTTATGCCTCAACGGGGCCTGAGATCCATTTTAACAGAGAGGGCGATACCTTTGTGGTAGAATGCTCGCCTGCCTCGGTGATCTCGTTTCACAGCAACTGCGTTGTTTCCCGCGGTCGCGTGGTAAAGGGTGAAGGACTCACGCGCGCTACGTATCGGTGCATGCCGAGCGAAACCTACGTGCGTGCCAGCGTTACCGATAGCGAGGGCCGTATGGCGTGGAGCCGGATCATTCGCCTTTGATCAACAATTTAATTCAGCAATAACAAATAAATCAAAAGGAATTTTGAGTATGAGTGTTAAAATTATTGTAGATTCTGCCTCTGATATTAAGGTAGCAACGGCGAAGGAACAGGGACTTCTGTTTGCACCGCTGAAAACTGTTTTGGCAGGCGTTGAATACCGTGACGGTATGGATATCACCCCCGATACCTTTTATGATAAGCTGCAGGCCAACAAGGAGCTCGCACGTACCAGCCAGGTCAACGTAGGTGAGTTTGGTGAGCTTTTCGAGGAGGCGGTAAAGGCGGGAGATGAGGTGCTGGTGATCACTATTTCCTCCGGGCTTTCCGGTACTTACCAAAGTGCGGCAATTGCCGCCGCCGCGTATCCGGACAAGGTCTTTTTGGTGGATAGCCTCTCGGCTACGGCAGGTGAGCAGATCCTAATAGCGCACGCCATTGCATTGCGTGATGCGGGTAAATCAGCTGCCGAAATTTGTGCGGAGCTGAATGAATTGCGCAAAAAAGCGCGTCTTTTTGTGCGTGTACAGACCCTGGAGTATTTAAAGCGTGGGGGGCGTATCTCAAAAACTGCCGCTTTTGTGGGCGGTATGCTGCATTTTATGCCTGTGCTTACACTGAACGGTGAGGGCAAGCTTGAAACCGTGGGAAAAGCGCGTGGCGTTAGAATGAGCCACAAAATGATGAATGATGCGATCAAGGCGGCAGGCGGTATTGATTTTTCCTACCCTGTTGCCATTACCTACGCCGGAGATCTTGATGACGGCACGGTAAAGGCATATCTTGCGGATAGCAAGGAGATCTTTGGCGAGAATGAAGACAAGCTCACGATCGGTCAGCTCGGCTGCGTGATCGGTACGCACACGGGCCCCGGTGCCATTGTTGTGTCGTTTATACCCAAATCCTAATGCTTGGTAAAAAATGCGGTGAAGACGTGTTTCTTTTTAAAAGAGAAGTTTTTGGCGGTAATTTTTTGAAAACGCTTGACAACGAAACCGCATTGATATATAATGGATTTGCATGGAGAATTGGAGATGCAGAAGTACACGATACTAAGTGTACCTTTGCATCTTTTTTTGCCCATTTTTTAATATGGAGGAGCAAGTATGACCCCACAAGAATTGATAGAACGCCTTGAGCTCAATCCCATTATTGCGGCGGTTCACGATCACGAATTTAATGCAGCACTCGCCTCGCCTGCCGATGTAATTTTTTGCTTGAAAGCAAGCATTTTAAATATAGCGGAGCAGGTAAGGGCAGCACACGCGCAGGATAAATGTGTTTTTGTGCACATTGATCTTGCCGACGGTGTAGGCAAGGATCGCGCAGGCATTGAATATCTTGCCTCGCTTGGCATAGACGGTATCATCAGTACGCGTACTCAGCTCTGTCGCCAGGCAAGGGAGAAGGGTCTGATTGCTGTACAGCGCTTTTTTGTGTTGGATTCTAAGGGGATCGAGAGCATTAGTGAAAATTCAGAAAGCTCCCAGTCTGATTTTATCGAGATCATGCCGGGCGTGATCGGCAAAGCCATTTCCCGCTTTGCAGGCAACAAAACACCCGTCATTGCAGGTGGGTTGATTGAAACCAAAAAAGAGGTTTTGTCTGCCCTCGAATGTGGTGCTTTGGCAGTTTCCACAAGTAAGCGAGAGCTGTGGTATACCGAATAAGTTTTTATTTAATAGGCAAATAGGAAGGAAAAGAAGTATGTTTGATGTATTGATCGTTGGTGCAGGCGTGATCGGCGGTATGCTCGCAAGGCAGCTGTCGAGATACGATCTTAAGATCTGTCTGCTCGAAAAGGAGAACGATGTTGCCACGGGTGCAAGCAAAGCAAACAGTGGTATCGTGCACGGCGGGTATGACCCGGAGCCGGGAACACTCAAGGCAAAGCTGAACGCCGAGGGCGTGCAAAAGCTTTACGACGTGGCGGATGAGATCCATGCGCCTTACCGTAAAAACGGATCGTTTGTTTGTGCGTTCGGCACGCCTGAAGAGGAGGCTACCGTAAGAGAACTTTACGAGCGCGGCTTGAAAAACGGCATAACGGGGCTCGAAATCCTTACGGGTGACGAGGCAAGAGCGCTTGAGCCTGCCCTCTCGCCCAAGGCAAGTCTTGTGCTGAATGTGACCAACGCCGGTATCGTTTGCCCTTATGAGATGACCGTTGCCGCCATTGGTAACGCGATGGATAACGGCACGGAGCTGAAGGTGAATTTTGCGGTTGAAAGCATCAAGAAAGAGGCAGATGCATTTGTTGTTACCTCTGCCGGTGGCGAGGTCGTGAAGGGTAAATACCTTGTAAACTGTGCAGGCGGCTATTCTGACCGTGTGGCAGCAATGGTGGGTGACGATTTCTTTGAGATCATTCCCCGTGCGGGCGAGTATATGCTGCTTGATAAAAATGAGGGCGGCCGTGTGTCGCACACCATTTTCCAGGTGCCGAGCAAGGAGGGCAAGGGCATTCTCGTTAGCCCTACGGTTGACGGCAATCTCTTAACGGGTCCTACTGCAACTGTTGTAGAGAGCCCCGAGGCGACCGTCACCACGCCCGCAGGGCTTGATACGGTGGCTCGTCTTGCCGCAAAAAGCGTACCGAGCGTCAATTTCCGCCAGGTGATCACGTCCTTTTCGGGTGTTCGTGCTTCCGAGCAGAGTGGTGATTTCATTATTTGCCCTGCAAAGAGTGTAGAAAATATGGTACACGTTGCAGCGATTGACTCTCCCGGTCTTACTTGCTGTGTTTCGATTGCTGATTATACCATTGAGCTGCTTCGTGAAGCGGGTCTTGCCCTGACACTGCGCGCTGATTGGTGCCCCACGCGTGAAAATCCGCATGCCTTCCGCGAAATGAGTGACGAGGAAAAGGATGCTTACATTAAGGAGCATCCCGCATACGGCAAGATCGTGTGCCGCTGTGAAACCGTTTCGGAGGGCGAGATCAGAGATGCGATCCGTCGCAATCCGCCCGCACGTGATATTGACGGCGTAAAGCGCCGCACTCGCTCGGGCATGGGCAGATGCCAGGGTGGCTTTTGCATGCCCTATGTCATGCGTCTTATTTCCGAGGAAAGAGAAGTTGCTATGGAGAGCGTTACGAAAAACGGCAAGGGCTCAACGCCCCTGATCGGCAAGCTGTAAGGAGGGCTTTGGAATGAGAGAGCATGATATTGTAATTGTTGGCGGCGGCCCCGCAGGGCTTGCAGCGGCAATCGCAGCTTATGATAGCGGCGTTACCGACGTGGTAGTGCTTGACCGCGAGAGCTCGGTTGGCGGCATTTTGCGTCAATGCATACATAACGGCTTCGGCCTTCACAAGCTCGGTCGCGAGCTGACCGGCCCCGAGTACGCAGATGTGTACCGCTGTGAGGTAGAGAAGCGCGGTATTCGCGTTTATTGTGAAACGACTGTAACCGGTGTTACCGCCGATCGCGTGGTGACAGCACAAAACAAAGAGGGCATTCTTAAGATCAAGGCAGGTGCCGTGGTGCTTGCTATGGGATGCCGCGAGCGTAGCCGCGGCGCGCTGAATATTAGCGGCACGCGTCCTGCAGGTGTTTACAGCGCAGGTACGGCACAAAAGTTTATCAACTGTGAAGGCTATATGGTCGGCAAAAAGGTGGTTATCCTTGGCTCCGGCGATATCGGTCTTATCATGGCACGCCGCATGACCTTTGAGGGTGCAAAGGTGGAGGCTGTGTGCGAGCTTATGCCTTACTCGGGCGGTCTTACCCGTAACATTGTGCAATGCCTTGAGGATTTCGGTATTCCGCTTTACCTTTCCACCACCGTTGCCGAGATCCACGGCAAGGAGCGCGTTGAGGGCGTTACCGTTGCACAGGTAGATGAAAACGGCCGCGTAATCGAGGAAACCAAACGCTACATTCCTTGCGATACACTTCTTCTTTCCTGCGGTCTGATTCCCGAGAACGAGCTGACGCGTGCGGCAGGCATCCCGATCGATCCCATTACATCGGGTGCATTGGTGGATGAAAATCGCCAAACCGCTATCCCCGGCATTTTTGCATGTGGCAATGTTTTGCAGGTGCACGATCTCGTTGACTACGTATCTGACGAGGCGGAAATGGCAGGCATTGGTGCCGCAAGCTTTGTAAAGAACGGTGCCGTTTCGGGCAAGACGGTAGAAACAAAGCCCGGTAACGGTGTGAGATACGTGCTGCCTCAGCGCGTGCATACCGAGAGTGGCAAGGATGTATCGCTGTTCTTGCGCGTTACTGAGCCGTTCTCTAAGGTACGCTTTACCGTAAAATCGGGTGACACGGTGCTTGCTACCGCCCAGCGCTTGAAGGCTGCGCCCGGTGAAATGGAAAAGATCACGGTTAAGAGTGAGAAGCTCCAAGGGGCACAAGAACCCATTACCGTTTCGTTGGAGGTGCTGTAATGAAAAGAAATCTTACTTGTATCATTTGCCCCCGCGGCTGTGCGCTGACGGTTGAGGGCGAACAGGGTAACCTTATTGTAACGGGAAATGCGTGCCCGAAGGGTAAGCAGTATGCGATCGATGAGTGCACACATCCTACGCGTACCGTGACCTCTATCGTGCGTGTGGAAAACCGTGTAGATACCATGGTGAGTGTGAAGACCGCCGCCCCGATCCCGAAGGAAAATATTTTTGATGTTATGCAAAAGATCCGCGCTGCAAAGGTGCAGGCACCGATCGCGGCGGGAACGGTAATCCTTTCTGGCATTTACGGTACGGAAGTCATTGCTACGAAAACAATTCTTTAAGCTTTAAGGGGCTGTCGCATTTAGCGCAGAACAAAAGTCACGATAAAAATTTTGGTTAAAAACAGCTTTTATTTGCAACTTTTTAACTTAAATAAGTTGAAATCCGCCGATTTTTTCGGCGGATTTCTTCATTTTATGTGACTTTTTAGTCGCGCTTTTGCCCTCTGCCGTACCGTTGTACGCCGACGATGGCAAAATCACGCCGTCACGCATCTAAATGCGACAGCCCCTTCGTTACAAAGGCCGGGGGTGAGTAGCAAATGCGATTTTGTACTATGCACTATGACGAAAAAAACAGAAAAATGCAGTCGATTGTTGGCTATAAGTTATATTGACAATATCCGACAAGAAATATATAATGGATACGTTCGCATATATTATTATGAAACACATTAGATAATAAGGAGTTTTAGGAAAAATGGGAACAGTAATAGCTTTGGGTGCTTGCTTGTTGGTTGGTATTTTGACAATTTTTCTTGTCATGAGACTTCCGGAGTTTAAACGCGAGCTTTGGTATATCAATATGGAGATCGAACGTTCTGACGAAGAGGAAAAGCAGGTTTGGAAGAAGCAAAAGCAAAAACTGCTTCTTTCGCTCATCCCCTTTGTAAAATATTAAAAACAAATATAACCCTCACCGTTAAGTGCTGATTGCAGCATTGCACGGTGAGGGTTATATTTGTTTCTGTGCATGCGACGGCACAGCTATTTGGAATGAGAAAGACAGCTTACTAAGCGTAATACAGCCTCCTTTTCCTCCTCGGTAAGGGCGGTAATATCCACCGTTACCTTGTCGGTCAGTGTAAGCAGATAGTCAGCAGACACGTGAAAAATTTGCGTCATTTCAATGATGTTAGCAACAGACGGAAAGGAGAGTGACATCTCCCAAGAATTTACGGCACTTCTTGAAATGCCAAGCTTTTTTGCAAGCTCAACCTGTTTCATGCCGGATTTTTCGCGCAAATACTGAATGCGCTCTGCAATATTGTAAACCATAAATCGCCCCTCCTTTGTTTATATTGTATACTGTCAAGAACGATTTATAATTATCATTTATGATAAGCAACACTTGACAAAATGTGACATTTCGTGTATAATCAATATACAGAATGCTTGCTAAAGAGAAAACAAAGGAGATACGGCATGGAGATAAAAAACACCTTGGGGCTATGGATTTTCGTGATACTTGGCTTTTTGCTTGCCTATGCGGTATGCTTTTTTGTCATGCGATATCCGGAATTTAGACGTGAGCTGAAGTATATCAATATGGAGATCAAGCGATCAGACGAGGTGCAAAGGCGTATTTGGAAAAAGAAAAAGAAAAAGCTTTTACGCTCGCTTTTGCCCTTCATGCGGTACTGATATAGAATGAATGCAAAAAATAACCCTCACCCTGAGTGGCTGCGCATCACAGCCGAATCACGGTGAGGGTCGTTTTTTGTTGTTTTACATTTTGTAAATGCTGTCTACCAGCTCTTGTACATGCACGGCACGCTCGGCAAGCGTGTAGTCGGGGGTGCCGCCTTTTACCAGCTCGGCAAATGCGGCAAGCTGACGGCGGTACATGTTGTTGTTGCTGTCGCCGGTATATTCCACAGGCTTATCGGTTGTGCGGTTTTGCGCAGCCTCGTAGTCACCCTGGGGGCAATAGAGGTGGGAGAGTGAGCCCCCGTCCTCCTGCGCAAGGGTGCCGCGGCAAATGATGTAGCCGGCATTGCCGTAGAGCTCAAGCTTGCTTTCGCTTGCCTTGTCGGGAATGTTGAAGTTGCAATCCACGTGTCCAAGGATCCCGCTTTTCGTGCGAAGCACGATAACCGCGCCGTCCTCTACCTCGTAGGAGAAGGTACGTGTGCTGTAAAATGCCTTTACCTCGGCGATCGGTTCACCGAGAATGTCTTCAATCAGCTCAAGGCAGTGTACGCCAAGATCCATAATGGCACCGCCTCCGCCAAGGGATTTCTTTTGTCGCCATGCCCCCGCAATATCGGGATACCAACAGGTAAACTGTGCACGTAAGCTGTTGACGTTGCCAATGCCGCCCTCGGCGATCAAAGCCTTGGTTTTTTCATGTAAGCTGTGATATTTCATCATGTAGCCGATCGAGAGCTGCTTACCTGCGGCACGGAATGCTTCAAGCAGAGCGCGGCTCTGTTTGCCGTCAAGGCAAACGGGCTTTTCAAGAAATACGTGCTTTCCGTAGGAAAGTGCGAGCATTGCCTGCTCGTAGTGGCAAAACACGGGGGTGCTGATATATACGGCATCGGCGTTTGTGGCATCAAGCATCTTGCGCTCGTCTGTAAAATAGGGCACGCCGTATTTTTCTCCTGTTGCTTTTGCACTGACAGGGCTCTTATCCATTACGGCTATCAACGTATTGTTCGGGTCGGTGAGAAGCGCGGGGATCGTGCGTCTGTCGGCAATGCCGCCCGCACCGATCACGCACCATTTCATTTGAGTGCTGCTTGTGTTCATGTGTTATCTCCTTTTTAATTTGCTCTTTTTATACGCCGATTTCTTCATAAATTTCAAGTAAGCGTTCCTCCGCTTCGGCTTTTCTTGCGTCAAGTGCGGCGGCTCGCGTATAGTCGCTGGCAGCAGCACCGTAAAGCTCCTCGTCAATGCTTGCAAGCTCTGCTTCAAGGCTCTCGGCCTCCTTTTTCAGGCGCGCCACACGTGCGCGCTCACGGCGCTCCTCAGCAGCACTTTGCTTGCGTGCAAGATACTCCGCTTTGTTGCTGCTTTGGGGGGCTGCTACGCTATTTGCCTGTTCGGTTTCCTGCCTGCGCGCCATACGGGCGCGCTTAAACTCCAAAAACTCGCTGTAACCGCGCCCCTTGTTTGTCACGTGATAATCAAGCAGATCTCCGTCACCTGTTTCGGGCTTCAGTGCCAAAACGCGCGTGGCAAGCTTATCCATAAAATAGCGGTCGTGCGATACGGCAAGCACTGTGCCGTCAAAAGCGTCAAGTGCTTCCTCCAGTGCCTCGCGCGAATCGATATCCAGGTGGTTGGTCGGCTCGTCAAGCACCAGTAGATTGACGTGTGAAAGAATAAGCTTTGCAAGCGTTAGGCGCGCACGCTCCCCACCCGAAAGCACCGAAACAGTGCGAAAAACATCATCTCCAAAAAAGCAAAACAGAGCGAGCGTGCTTCTGATCTCTGTTTCGGTGAGATTGGGGTAAGCGGACCAAAGCTCCTCAAGCACCGTGTTTTTTGGCGTAAGATTTTGGTTTTCCTGATCGTAATAGCCGATCTCTACGTTGTAGCCCATTTCCACACGTCCCGCCCGTGGCTGCTGCTTGCCGAGCAGCAGCTTTAAGAGCGTTGATTTTCCGCATCCGTTAGGGCCGGTAATAAACATGCGGTCGTTTTTTTGGAGCAAAAAACCAATGCCCTCAAAAAGCCTTTTTTCGCCAAACGCCATGGAAAGCCCACGCACCGAAAGCACCTCGTTACCGCTTTCTCTTGCCTCACGAAAGCTCATGCGAATGGCCTTGGGGGCATCCTTGGGTTTTTCAAGCCGTTCCATTTTGGCAAGCTGCTTCAGGCGCGATTCAGCGGCTATGATATTGCGCTCTCGGTTCCATTGGCGTTGCTGTGCAATATATGCCTCTTGGCGCGCGATTTCCTTTTGTTGGTTTTTGTAATGTCGCTCGGCGATCTCACGGTCAATGCGGCGTTGCTCGGCAGATGCGGTATAGCCACCGTTATAGAGTGTGGCGCGTGCGTATTCGAGTACCAAGGTCTTGTTCGTTACACGGTCAAGAAAATAACGGTCGTGCGAGATCACAAGCACGCATTTCTTATATTGAGAAAGAAAGCTTTCAAGCCAGTAAAGGGTATCGATATCCAGGTGATTCGTCGGCTCATCAAGCAGTAAAATGTCGGGCTCACGCGCAAGCTGACGGGCAAGTGCAAGGCGTGTGCGCTGTCCCCCCGAAAGGGTGGAGAGGGGTTGGTTCATTTCGCTCTCGTCAAAGCCCATTCGCTTTAGAACCGATGCCGCACGTGTGCGAAACTGGGGACCGCCGTCCCGTATAAATTTGTCGTGCTGCTCGGTATACGCCGCGGCAAGTGCCGCATAGGCAGGGGTGTTTGCCTCACTCTCTCTTACACGCAGGTCAAATTCCAGCTCCTCCAGCCGTTTTTCCGCAAGGAGCAGCTCGGGGAAGGCGGCAATCATTTGCAGCAGTGCGGTGTTACCCGCCGTTTCGTCTATTTCAAAGGCATCGTCCTGCCTTACAAACCCAACTGTTTTTCCGTTGCCGATAAACACGTTACCGCTATCGGGCAAAAGCTCACGCGTGATAAGCTTAAATAGCGTAGATTTTCCGCATCCGTTCACGCCGATCACGCCAAGCCGATCGTTTTCTCCAAGCGAAAAGCTAACGCGATCCAGCACGGTGCGTATGCCAAACGAGAGCGAAAGGTCACAAACGCTCAAAACCGTCATGAAGATCCTCTTTCCACAGATAGCATGCCTTAGATGTCAAACGGTGCAGCTAACGACAAAAGTCACGTTATCTGTTATTCTTATCATAACAAAAAAATGTGGATGTATCTACACCTTTATTGCCAACAACAAAAGGTGTTCCACATTTTTTGTCTTACCTATCATTATAAAATATTTTTTGCTTGCTTGTCAAGTGTGAAGGGAGGAAGGTTATGAAAAACTTTGACAAACGATGCTGCTTGTGCGGCGCAGGATTGCCCATGGGTGACGTGTGCTTTCTTTTGGGTGTGCGGTCGGTTTGCACCGATTGTGCGGACGGTATCACTGCCGAGGATCTTTTGCACGTAACGGGTGCGCGGTGCACAAGAGATATGCTCACGGCTCTGGGATTTGAAAAAAGTGTAATATTCTAAATAAAATCAGAAAAAAACAAAAAACCTCTTGACAACGGCGGGAGGATATGCTATACTCTGTAAAGTAATTTGCTTTACAGGGTGAGAGTATGTTTGAAAAAAATCTGCAATTAGTGGAGCTCATCGACGTGTATGCCGAGTTGCTTACCGACCGACAGCAGCGTCTGCTTGATCTTTACTATAATCAAGATCTTTCGCTTGGCGAAATTGCAGATGACGTTGGCATTTCGCGCCAAGGCGTGCGCGATAGCTTAAAGAAGGCAGAGCGCGAGCTTTACTTTTTTGAAAGCAAGCTTCACTTAGTGGCACGCGAGAGCGCAGTGCGCGAGGCAGCTGCAAGGCTGCTCCTGCTCGCCGAAAACGATCCCCAAATGGTAGGGGCGGCACAAAGCTTGATCGCCGCGGCAAGTGGGGAAGCGGTCGAGGAGCTGTAAAAGCAATATACAAAATTAAAAGAGAGGCGGCAATCAAATGTTTCAAAGCTTAACCGAAAAATTGAATAACGCCTTTAAATTTTTTCGCAACAAGGGTAAGCTCACAGAGGCTGACGTTAAGGCAGGCATGCGCGAGATCAAGCTTGCATTGCTTGAGGCGGATGTAAACTTCAAGGTCGTAAAGGACTTTATCAAAATGGTTTCCGAGCGTGCGGTGGACGCTGAAGTCATGGAATCGCTCCTTCCCGCGCAGCAGATCGTAAAGATCGTAAACGAGGAGCTCATAAAGCTCATGGGTACCTCGCAGGCAAAGCTTACGATTGCGCCCAAGCCCCCAACGGTCGTAATGATGGTTGGCTTGCAGGGTGCAGGTAAGACCACACATGCCGGCAAGCTTGCCGGTATGTATAAAAAGCAGGGCAAAAAGCCGCTGTTGGTGGCGTGCGACGTCTACCGTCCCGCCGCGATCAAGCAGCTGCAGATCCTGGGTGAAAAGCTGGATATTCCGGTATATGCACCGGGGGATAAGGAAAAGCCCGTCAAGATCGCCAAGGAGGCGTTAAAGCTTGCCGCCAAGAACGGTTACGATATGGTGTTTATCGATACGGCAGGGCGTTTGCACATTGACGAAACGCTCATGGGCGAGCTGCAGGATATCAGACGTGCGGTTGATCCTACTGAAATTTTGCTGACGATCGATGCCATGATCGGTCAGGATGCCGTTACCGTTGCAGAGCACTTTAACGAGCAGCTTGACGTGACGGGCGTGATCCTCACGAAGCTTGACGGTGATACCCGCGGCGGTGCCGCCCTTTCGGTGCGCCACGTAACAGGTAAGCCCATTAAATTCATCGGCGTGGGTGAAAAGCTTGATGCGATCGAGCCCTTTTATCCCGACCGTATGGCAAGCCGCATCCTCGGCATGGGCGACGTGCTCTCACTGATTGAAAAGGCAGAGCAGGCGTTTGACCAAAAGCAGGCGGCAGAGCTTGAGAAAAAGATCCGTGCTGCAACCTTTACGCTTGACGATTATCTTGATCAGTTTGCTCAGCTAAAGAAGATGGGTAATATTGAAAACCTTATGGGCATGATGCCCGGTGTTAAGCCGGGTGCGCTCAAGGATGCCAAGATCGATGAGAAGCAGATGGCGCGCACAGAGGCGATCATCAAATCGATGACAATGCGTGAGCGTGAACGTCCCGAGATCATCAACGCATCGCGTAAGATGCGTATTGCGAAGGGCAGTGGCACCACCGTAGAGGATGTCAACAAGCTTTTAAAGCAGTTTGATACCGTGCGCAAGATGATGAAGCAGCTGACAAGCCCCGGAGGCAAGAGATCGCTGTTTGGTAAGATGAAACTTCCGTTTTGACGGATTTTTTATAAATAACAAATTAAAATAAAACACAAAAACAAAGGAGATTTTTACCATGGTTAAGATCAGACTCACCCGTACGGGTAAGACTCACAGCCCCGCATACCGTATCGTTGTTGCAGATCAGCGCTCTCCCCGCGACGGTCGCTTCATCGAGGAGATCGGTCACTACAACCCCAAGTCCAAGGAATTGGCAGTTGATGCAGATGCTGCAAAGAAATGGCTTGGCAACGGTGCACAGCCTACCGAAACCGTAAAGGTACTGTTGACCAAAGCCGGCGTGATCGGTTGATCGCGCGGAGCATCTTATGTTGAGCCTCAAAGAAATCCTGGTTGATATTGCCGCAGCTATCGTGGATCATCCCGATGACGTGGTTGTAACCGAGCAGGAAGAAAACAACGAAGTAACGCTGACTTTGAGCGTACATGCCGACGATATGGGCATGGTTATCGGTCGCCACGGTCGCATTGCAAAGGCAATTCGCTCCGTTATGAAGGCGGCAGCAGGTAGCTGTGGCAAAAAAGTAAACGTCGATATCAAAGACTAAAAAAGAAAAGAGCGCGTCGCCTACTTAGGCGACGCGCTCTTTTTAAGTAAGCTTTTTAACGGCTTGAATACAAGCGTTACATAAGCGCAAATCGTGTTTGCCGGTAACATGCTTTCCGCAAAGCGCGCAATATCGTTGTGTCGGCGTAATGAAAATCGTGTCGTTGTGTAGGGAAATTAAAACTTTGTCCTCGCTTTTAAGACCCAACTGGTTTCTGAATTTTACAGGCAGAACAATTCTGCCAAGATTATCGAGCTCTTTCTCTATTCCAAGTGACATAATTTATATTTTACTCCATTTTGTAATTTACTATATGATAACACTTTGTTTGTATAAAGTCAAGATGTTTTTGGTTATAATTATAGCATACTATTATCAAAATGCTTGCGAGGTGTTATCATGGCTACGAACAAAATACAAACCGGGATAAGATTTGAGCCCGAGCTCCTCTACAAAATTACGCAGGTGGCAAAATACAATAAGCGTTCGCTCAATGCGCAGCTTGAATTTTTGGCGCAAAGCTGTGTGAAGGAATACGAAGCGGAAAACGGTAGCATTGCTATTGACGAGGAAGCACTTTACAATAAGTAATAAAGAAAAGAAGGGAAGCACTTTTTCATGCTTTCCTTCTTTTTTGTGTGTCAATAAAATAGGTAATTATACTTTTAGCATTACAGCAAGGTAGCGATCTCGTCTTCAACGATGCCGTCGGGCGTTAGGCGCGATACGTGCGTAAAGCCAATATCGGCGAGCAGGCGCAGCATTTCGGGGAATTGGAAGGCGATCTTGTCGGGATGATGTGCATCCGAGGAAAGAATGACCTTGCCGCCAAGCTCCAGAACTAAGGGCAGGAATTTGGGATGTGGATAGGGTACGGAGCGCAGCCCGCGAATGACCGCGCCCATGTTGATCTCAAGGAGGGGCACGTGCTTGAGCATCTCAGCAAGAGCCTCACGTGCTACGGCGAGGTACGCCTCGTCATCCTCATCAACGGTCTTGTGCTTGGTTAAAAGGTCAAAATGTCCCATAAAGGTCGGCTTGTTCTTTTCAGCGTGGGTGACGACTTGCTCAAAATATGCCTTGGCAAAATCAAGACGGTTGCCGCCAAACACCCTTTCAATGCCGCCAAACACCTTTTCGGGCTGGCTGTCAACGGGAAAAATGTCGCCGTTTTTGCGGATAATGTAATGTACTGACCCTATGGTATAATCGTAGCGCTCGCGGTCGATTTCGGAGCCAAGATCCCACTCAATACCAAGGAAAACGGGGAAATTATGAAGTTCGCGCGCGCGCTTTTGCGCCTCGCGCACGGTCGGCTCGTATTTTTCTATATTTGTTTCGGGGCGCATGCAATATCGGAGGTCAAAGGGGGTCATGCTATGATCGGAAATGCCGAGTGCCGAAAGCCCCTTAGCTCTCGCGCTGTTGACCATTTCCTCAACTGTACCAAATCCGTCCGAAAAAATTGTGTGTGTATGGAAATCACCGAATGCCATGATAAACCTCCGCGGTCATCGTTTAATGAATATTACAAGTATAGCATAAACAGAAATAAAAAACAAGTCGTTTTAAATCAAAACAAAAAAGCGGATGCGTACGCATCCGCTTTTTTGTTGTATTTAGTGCCTTTAGGCAGTTGAGCGCGCAGCGCGAAACAGACAACCACCCGCTATGCGGGTGGGCAACAAAGGTTATACCAAAAAATCTCCTAACGTGGTACAATAAGATGCTCAAGTCTATTGCAACACGAAAGG
>JAFVOQ010000037.1 GCA_017505785.1 Clostridia bacterium | reverse complement strand
GAGCACCCTGCGGCTCATAAATTTTTGATAGGTTTTTCCGAGGCAAGGCGCAGACAAGTGTAGACTTTTCAAGCCTTGACACGGGAAAAGACACTAAAATTTATCGCCGCAGGGCTTATGGGTTCGACTCCCGTGCGGCTACTCGCTTGGACTTCACAAAGCGCACGAAATCCTCGATCTCGCGCAGCTCCTCATCAGAAAATTCTTCACCTTCAAAGTGTGCCGCTAAGGTGTGCGGACGCTCCTGCTCCCAGCCGGTGAGGAATGCAGGGGTTACACCGAGTGCACGCGCAAGCTTTTCAAGTGCTTCGGTGGGGATCTTGTCTGTTTGTCCGGTTGCGTAACGGTGAATGGCGGATTTTGTGAGTCCTGTTGCAGCGGAAAGCTCACCGTAGGAGAGATCAAGTAGATTCATTTGTGTGCGTATGCGCTCTGATACAGTCATAATTTACTGCCTTTCTGTGCATATTTATATCCGATCTTGGCAGCATTTTGCCTGCCGGAAAATCAGATGTGCTTCCTTTTTTATTGTAGCAAGCGTAGGCAATCCTGTCAAGCGGTCGTTCCAAAAATGGCACGAATTTACAATTTGTTCATGATGCAGTACTTGACAAATGCAGGCAGGAGGTGTATCATTGAGTCGTTCCAAAAATAGAACGAAGTGCGAAAAAATCAGGCACGCCATTGCAAAAAATAGGAAAACGCAAAGCGTCCGTCCCATAAAAGGGACAACAATTTTTGCAAAAGTCGTTCCAAAAACGAAACGCAAGGAGGAAAATGTATGCCGATTGCAGGAATGTGCCCGTACTTTCGATACGAAAAGGCGGGTGTTACGTATTGTGAATGTGGGGAGCTTCGGTTTCCCGACCGTCGCGCGAGGAGAGATATTGTATACGCCTATTGCGCGCACCCCGATGATTATAAGCGTTGCCCCTTTAAGTGCGCGCTTGACGGGTATTACGAAAGGAGCTTTCAATGAAAAAGCAAGAAACACAAACCGCAAAAAAAGTCTTTGAGCCCTCCCGTCACCTGCTTGCGGCACGCGCCAGGGAGATCAAGGTGCTCCGTGAGGATATAGCAGGCTTTAAGGAGAGCGTGCGTCTTGCCTCTGCCTTTATGGCACTGCTTTCACTTGCCGTGGCGGGGGAGCCGAATGCAGGTGACAGTGTGCAGGTGTGCAAGGGGGAGGACACGTATACCGTTGAAATGAAAAAAAGCGCACTGAGCCAAGCACTGCAAAAATGGCAGGTTGAGATCGGAGGTGATGCGGAGAATTACCGTATCGTGTTCCGACAGGACAGTGTTGCTGTGTAAGGGGGCACACCGATGTCGGAGCATGGGCAAGAAAAAAGAGATGCAAAGCAAATGCTGCTTGCATCGGGTGCGGCGGCGGTTGAGGTGATCGTTTCGCTGATGCAGGACAGTGACTTGAAGCCCGAGCTTCGCCTTAAGGCAGCGGAGAGTATATTGGACCGTATTGGTGGCAAAAACGGGAGCCTTGAAGGGAGTGGCGAGGGTGCTGGCACTGTGCGGTTTGAGGGGGTGCTGGAAGAATGGAGCCGCTGATATTTTCTCGCTTGCGTCAAGAGATCCCAAATCCAAGGCAACGGGAATTTTTTTGCTCAACGGCACGGCACACCGCATACGGGGGTGCACGCGGTGGAGGAAAATCTTGGGCGATGCGCCGTAAAATGGTCATGCTTGCCATGCGGTATCCCGCACTGCGCTTGCTTTTGCTTCGACGGAGCTTGCAGGAGCTCAGGGAAAATCATATTTTACCGCTGCAGACCGAGCTTGGCGGATTTGCTACCTTTAAAAAGGACGAGCGTGCCTTTATTTTTCCAAACGGCTCGCGCCTCACACTCGGTTACTGCGATGCCGACAGCGACGTGCTCCAGTATCAGGGTGCGGAATACGATGTGATCGGTTTTGAGGAGGCAACGCATTTTAAGGAGGAGTGGATCGTGTTCATCTGTACGGCACTGCGTACCACCAAAAGAGATTTTCGGGCAAGGGTCTATTATACCTGCAATCCGGGTGGCGTGGGTCACGCCTACATCAAGCGATTGTTCATTGACAGGCGCTTTGAGGGAAATGAGCGCGCCGAGGATTACGCCTTCATTCCCGCTGTGGTTTATGACAATCGAGTACTCATGGAGGCAGATCCCGAATATGTGCGCCGCCTTGAGGCATTGCCGGCGCACAAACGCCGCGCACATCTTGAAGGGGATTGGAACGTATACGAGGGGCAGGTGTTTGAGGAATTTCGCAACGACCCCCTGCACTATGCCGATCGGCTGTACACGCACGTGATCGAGCCCTTTGTGCCCCCTGCCGAGTGGCGCGTGTACCGTTCCTTTGATTTTGGATATGCAAAGCCCTTTTCTGTGGGGTGGTGGGTCAAGGACTATGACGGGCGGTTATACCGCATACTCGAATTTTACGGATGCGTGAGGAATGAGGCAAACGTGGGGGTCCGTATGAGCCCCGAGGAGATCTTTCGGGAGATCGCCAAGATCGAGCGTGAGCATCCATGGCTTGTCGGAAAGCAGATCACGGGTGTTGCCGACCCAGCCATATGGGATGCGTCGCGCGGCGAAGCGATCGCCGAAACTGCCGAGCGCTGTGGGGTTTATTTTGAGCGTGGCGATAATCGGCGTGTGGCAGGCTGGATGCAAATGCACAATCGGCTTACCTTTGATGAAAAGGGGGTACCCATGCTGTATGTTTTCTCCACGTGCCGCGAGTTTTTGCGTACTGTACCAACGCTGCAATACAGCCGTACGCACGCAGAGGATGTTGACAGTGATATGGAGGATCACATCGCTGACGAAGCAAGGTATCTTTGTATGATGGTACCGATGCGCCCCGTGCACACCGCCCCATCGCGCCTGCCGAAATTACTTGATCCGCTTGACCGCGAGGTCGTTTATTATGCACACCGCAACCAAATGCGGTAGGAAAGGAGAACAAATGAGAAGAAAAAACAGTATCGGGAAGGCCGAAATTCGCGCAGCGGCGGAGCAATTACTTGCTTGGCGACGCGCACGAGAGGGATTTTCCGCACGCGTGCAAGAGGAGGAGGAGTGGTACCGCCTTCGTGTAACGCCCCGTGCACACCGCAATAGCGAGGGAGAGGTTACCGCCCCCACATCTGCTTGGCTTTTCAATGCTTTGATGCAAAAGCATGCAGATCTTATGGAGAATATGCCGCTTGCGATATGCCTGCCGCGTGAGGAAAGTGATGAGGAGGATGCACGCGCCCTGTCCGCCATTTTGCCCGTGATCCTGGATCGCTCGGGCTTTGAGGGCTCGTACTCTGATAATATGTGGTATAAGCTCAAGCACGGTGTTTGCGCCTGGGGTGTGTTTTGGAATACCGAGCTTGAAAACGGCATGGGTGACGTGGATGTGCGACGCGTGGATCTGCAAGGGCTTTATTGGGATATGGGAGTTCGTCACTTGCAGGACTCGCGTGCCGTTTATTTTGTGGAGGAGATTGATGTGGCAGCGCTTCGTGCGCGTTTTCCTCGCTACGACGGCAAGGGCTCAGAGGGGCTGGATCACCTGTTTTGCACGCGCGGTGGCGGAGAAGAAACAGTTGCTGTGGTGGATTGGTATTATAAAAAGCGCACCGCCGAGGGGCGTACCGTGCTGCATTATTGCAAGTTTGCGGGAGATACGGTACTGTTTTCCACCGAAAATGAGGGTGAGTATCCAAACGGCTGGTATGAGCATGGACAATATCCCTTTGTGCTTGACGTGCTGTATCCCATTGAGGGAACCTCGCTTGGCTTTGGCATCATTGCCGTTGGGCGCGATCCGCAAGGGTATATTGACCGTATGGATCGCAATTTGCTGGAATACATGGATTGGGCGACACGCGTACGCTATTTTTGCAAGAGAAGCACGGGGGTAAACGAGGAGGAGTTTTGTGATCTTTCCCGTCGTATCGTTTCGGTTGAGGGTGACCCCGATGAGGAGCGCTTGCGTCAGATCGAGGTGGCAGCACCCGATCCGCTGTGGCTGGAACTGAAAAATACTAAGGTGAACGAGCTAAAGGAAACCGTTGCCAACAGAGATATGTTGCAGGGCTCAACCGAAAGCGGTGTAACCGCTGCTGCCGCCATTGCCGCGCTACAGGAGTCCGGCAATAAGAGCATGCGCGATATCATCAGCGCCTCTTACCGTGCGTTTGTAGAGGTCGCACGCCTCATGGTAGAGTGCGTGCGCCAGTTTTACAGTGAGGTGCGTTGCTTCCGTATTCTTGGCAAAAACGGCGGAAACCGATATCTTAGCTGGTCAAACGATCACATTCGGGAGAGGATCACCGGTGTTTCGGAAAGCGGATTGCCGCTGACAAGACGCCCTGTGTTTGATATTGATGTGCGTGCGGAAAAGCAAAATCCCTATACCAGATATTCGCATAACGAGCTGCTCAAAAGCCTATATTCCTTAGGCGTGTTTGATCCTGCCAACGCCCCTGCCTCACAGATCCTGCTGGATGCCATGGATTTCCCCGGCATTGAAGGAATACGTGCCCAGATCGCAACGTTTATACGCGAGGAACAGAGCAATGCGGAAGTAAAAAAAGAGAAAACGCCAAGTCTTAAGGGCAACACTGTCCAAATGCCGCTTGCTGAGCGTGCCACGGTGGGTGCTGCGCAAAAGCGGGATAACGCCGTGAAGGATGCGGCAATATGATCAAGATATACGCAACAAAAACAGGGGAGAAATACCGCCTTTTAGTGGAAGGACACGCAAAGCAGGAGAGTGGGGGGAGCCTTGTTTGTGCGGCTGTGTCTGCACTGACGGGGGCACTCGTGAGCTTTGCTAAAAGTCACCCCGCGTGCCGTTATGTGAGAACAAGCCTCGCGCGAGGAAATGCGTTTCTTTCCTGCAAGTACGGTCTTAACGATACTTATGACATGACGGTATCGGCATTGCAACAGCTTGCTATGGACTATCCCATGCATGTGTGCTTCCCCGATATGAGTGTAGCGGTTGACGACACGGGAATGACTCCTGTGCTATGATAATGACGACGGAGAAAAGCGGCACACGTATTTGGTTTTTGCTCCGTCTGTGCCTTGAAAGAGAGGGAATATGAAACAATTTTTTAGCTTGGATCTCTCGCTGTTCGGCGAGAGTGACACGGGTGGAAACGAAATGCCTGCGCTCACCCAACAGGCAACGGGCGAAATAAGAGAAGCTCCTGTCGCCGAGGAGAACAGTGAGGAAACGCGAAGGGCGGCCTTCAGAAGCATGATGGAGGGGGAGTATAAGGATCTCTTTCAATCATTTTTTCAGGAGACCTTCAATCGCCGTTTCAAAGAGCAAAAAAGCATGTTAGAGGAGCTGGAGCGTGCCCGCGATGTGATTGCCGCAGCGGCGGAGCATTACGGCACGCAGGACACGGGGGAGCTTGCAGCCGCTATACGGGCGGAACAGGGAAAAACGGCGTCGGCGGAAGCGGAGAGCAGCCCCCCTGAAACACAGGAAACGATCAGTCGTGTCGCAATGGAGGAAAGAATTAAGGCGGCTGTGGATGCAGCTGTTGAGCGTGCACGCAAGGAAACCGAACGGGCGGTGACAGAAAGCATTCGCGCCCGTGGGCTTCGACCTGCCGAAAGCGCATTGGCTCCCGGTGTCAGTGGGCATTTCGGTAACAGTGCTGCGCGACTTTCTCGCGCCGACCGTGCGGAAATGGCGCGGCGTGCGGCCAAGGGCGAGCGCATCGAGTTCTAAAAGATGCCTTTTTGCAATCCATTCAGAAAGGAAAAGTATGAACAGAGAAACAAAAATTTTTGACCTGCAACGCTTTGGTGCAGGTGAAAACATCAACACAACCACAGGCTACGCAAATGCCGAGAACGGTAGCGTAACCGCATACGTAGAGGGTGGGGGGCTTTCCGATGAGATGCGTACCTATTACGCCGATTATCTCATTGACAATGCTGAGCCCAACCTCATTCACGACCAGTTTGCGCAAAAGCATGCGATCCCCAAAAACGGCGGCAAATCCATTCGCTTTCGCAAATACGATCCGCTGCCCAAGCTGACAGCGGCACTTTCCGAGGGTGTAACGCCTACGGGGCAGTCCCTCAATATGGGCGCAGTGGAGGCAACCGTGCGCCAGTACGGCGGATATGTAGAGCTTTCCGATCTGCTTTTGCTTGCCGCGATTGATAACAATCTCGTTATGGCAACCAAGCTGCTTGGCTCACAGGCAGGCAGAACGCTGGATACCATTACCCGTGAGGTGCTTTGCGGCGGCACAAACGTGCAGTACGGCGAGGATGCGGTAACGGCACGCTATTTGCTTGTCGGCGGTGCTGAGAGTGGCAACCACTACATGACCGTGGATTGCATCAAGCGCGCTGTGCGCTTCCTCAAAAATCAGAACGCCGAGAAGATCAACGGCGCATACGCTTGTATCATTCACCCCGACTGTGCATATGACCTCACCAACGATGCCAATTGGAAATATCCGCACCAGTATTGCGATACCAAGGAGCTTTACGAGGGTGAGATCGGTATGATCGAGGGTGTGCGCTTTGTGGAGAGCACCGAGGCGAAGGTGTTCCACGCTCCCGATCTTACGCCCACCTCCCGTACCATGAATTGCCTTGCAGGTGCTTACAGCACGCTGGATAGCGCAGGTGCGGCTACCGAGGGCTTTGGTACGGGCTCGAAATACCGCCTCAAGATCGGTGTGGGTGCTTCCGGTCACCGCGCTTCGCGCGATATGATCGGCCGTGCGATCCTTATGTATGATGCTTCGGAGTCCTCTTGGCAGTATGCGGAGGTAACGGGTGCTGTTTACAGCGAAACCGGTGATAACTACCTCTACCTTGACCGTGCACTCGTGGCAGGCGGCATTGGCAGCACCGATATCACAACCACCACCTCGGATATGCTGTATCCCGGTGAGGCAGGTCTTGGCGGCAGAGATGTTTATGCCACGCTCATTTTCGGTGACAACGCGTATGGCACCACTGAGCTGACGGGCGGCGGCTTGCAGCACATTGTCAAGCAGCTTGGCTCTGCCGGTACGGCAGACCCCCTCAATCAACGCGCAACGGTAGGCTGGAAGGCAACCAAGGCCGCTGCACGCCTTGTTGAGGCGTTTATGATTCGTATCGAAACCGCTTCCACCTTTGAGGTGGGCGAAAACTGATACCGTTTTGCGGTAACAGGAAAACGGCTGCGCCGTTTGGCGGGATCTGCTTCAAATGACGCAGCCAAAACAAAAGAAAGGAGACACTATGCAGGCGAAAGAGAATGAAAAGGTAACGCTTGCCGATCTGCAAAAGCAAATCGAGGCCATGCGTGCCGAATATGAGGCAAAGCTTGCTACACTGCGCGACCAAAAGGATGAACGCGCCCGTGCACAGGATGAGCAGAGCGAAAAGTTTAAAAGCTTTTTGCGTGAGCAGGAGGCATGGCTCAACGAGTATGTTGAGGTGCGCTTGTTTAAGGATAATGAAAAATATAAGGATGACGTGTATGTTGCCATTAACGGTAAAAACTGCGTGATCAAGCGCGGTGTATGGACGCGTATCCGCCGCAAATTTGCGCTTTTGCTCGATCAATCCGAGATCCAAGATCTGCGAACGGCAGAGCTCATGGAGCGCGAGGCAGGCCGCTTTGCCGACGAGAGCCGCAGACGTGAAGTGTGAGGTGCAGTGCATGACGAAAAGTGAAGTTTTGGCTTTTGTGCAGAGCGTAAAGCCACACGAATTTGAGGAAGCCGTTATGCTGCGTTGGCTGGATGAGCTGGAAAAGAAGATCATGTTTGAAATTCACGATAGGTTTGCACGTGGGGAAAGCTTTCAGGGCACATCCGCTGACAAGCTGAGCGTACCGCCCCCCTATGATAAGGTCTATTGGACGTATCTCGTTTCCATGATCGAGCTGGTGCAGGGAACACCCGAAACATATGAGTTCGCAAATGGCGTTTTCAAGGAGGCCTACGGCGAGTATGCACGGCACGTGCAACGCCGCGGCGGATTTGGTAAGCGACGCACATTGCGTTAAAGGTAGGCTCAATATGAATATGCTTGAATGGATCGCCGCGAACTGGGAGCTTGTTGGCATTTGCTTTGGTATTTTGGTGAACGCAGCGGGTCTTGCCTATAACATTTATAAGTTTTGCTGCACAGGCAGGCTAAAGGCACTTCAGAATATGAGTGCGCTTTTTGAGGCTGCACGGGAATATGAGCTACAGGCCGAGCAATTTGAGGGATATACCTCTGCGGAAAAGCTCAATTACGTGCTTTCGCGCTTGCGTGTGCTTGCAGCTGACCTTGGATGTGAGTTTAACGAGGAAGAGCTGATCGCGCGCATTGAATCTGATATTGCCTACTCCAAGGGCGTAAACAGCACAAGCAGGAACGATACGCTGGAGTGACTGCGCCTGCGGAATTCGGCACTCGATATACTGCAGCATGAGGAGGGTGCCGAAATTTTGGAGGCGGTATTAAAAATTTTAAAAGGAGTTGAAAAGCTGTTTTGAATTATCAGGAAAAGGTCAGCACTCGCCAGGATGTGCGGGCGCTCTTTGAAAAGGTTAAGGGAAATCCTGCTGTGGCGCGTTATCGCGGCTATACCGAAACGAAATCCTACGGTTGGGATGAAACGGCAGATGACTACGTCAAGTGCGAGGGTGAGGTTTGGTTTGATAACCCTGCCCATGATCCCGATTTTGTAGCAGTGGGGACCCCAAGTGAGGAGAGCCGTGAGCTGCTCGATGAGCAGCTCTTGGCGCGCGATGAAGCGATTGCGGCACTTTGTGCTGAGCGTGATATGCTTCGGTTAAAGGTTGAGGAGCTGGAGGGTGCACTTGCCGTTGCCGAAGGAGAACGCGAGAGTGCAGTTGCAAAGAAGGATACTGTTTGTGCCATTCTTTGCAATCTGCGCGCCGTGCTTGAGGCAGTGCTTGCGTACAAGGGCGAGTAAGGCTGAGAAAGAACATACAATAATAGAAATTCGTTAGAATTTCCACCCGGAAACCGCGATTTCTGTTGCTTTGGCAATGGAAAGGGCGGTTTCTTCTTTTTTATTGTTTGTTAATTTCTGTATAAAAATTGGAAAGGTCGGAAAAATAATAACAACGGAAGGGAAGTGGAAATATGAAACAAGCTTTAAAGACCACAAGCTGTGGCATACATGCAGCCGCCTCAGTTGTGGGAAAAATGGAAAAAAACGGACCGCTTGGCAGCGTATTTGATCTGCACGGTGATGATGATCGCTTTGGGCAAAAGACCTGGGAGAAGGCCGAGGCGGAGATGCAGCGCTTGGCACTCAATACAGCCCTCGCCAAGGGAAAGCTGCGCGAGCAGGATCTGGATGCCATTTTGGCAGGTGACCTTCTCAACCAGTGCGTGGGCGCGGCATATGGCTTAAAGGATTTCAACGTGCCCTATTTCGGGCTTTACGGGGCATGCTCCACGGCGGCGGAGGGGCTTATTTTGGCGTCCCTTCTTACCTCAAGCGGTTATTTTGAACGTGCGGCAGCGGTTGCCTCCTCACACAACTGTACGGCGGAACGTCAATACCGTTCTCCGCTTGAGTACGGCGCACAGCGCGCGCCTACGGCGCAGTGGACTGTAACAGGTGCAGGAGCCTTTGTTGTGGGAAAAGAGGAGGGGGCAATGGCACTGATCCGCGGCGTTTTGCCGGGTACGGTGATCGAAAAGGGTATTAAGGATGCAGCTAATATGGGTGCTGCAATGGCACCCGCAACAGCCGATACGCTTTTGCGCTTTTTCAGGGAAAGCAATACCGTTCCCGAGGATTTTGATCTGATCGTAACGGGTGACCTCGGCTATGAGGGCGGTGCTATCCTTTGCGATCTTATGGCGATCGAGGGGGTGGACATCAGAAAGGTATATAACGATTGCGGTATGATGATCTACAGCCGTGATACGCAGGACACGCATGCGGGTGGATCGGGGTGCGGATGCTCCGCCGCGGTTCTTGCCTCCTATCTTTTGCCCAAGCTTGCCTCGGGAGCACTCAGGCGTGTGCTGTTTCTTGGCACAGGCGCAATGATGAGCCCACAGATCATTCAGCAGGGAGAGTATATCCCCGCCATAGCGCATCTGGTCTGTCTTACTTCAAAGGAGGAAAAGGAATGGAAATTGTGTTAAGACTGCTGTGGGCGTTTTTGATCGGCGGTGCCTTTTGCGTGATCGCGCAAATTCTCATCGATAAAACCAAGCTAACGCCCGCACGCATTTTGGTAAGCTTTGTGGTGGCAGGTGTTTTGCTCGGCGCGGTGGGGCTGTACCGTCCCTTGGCAGAGTTTGCGGGCGCGGGGGCTACCACACCCCTGACGGGCTTTGGTTACCTTATTTATAAGGGGGTACGCGAGGCAGTAAACGCAAAGGGACTGATCGGTGCATTCACAGGTGGGCTTTCCGCTGCGGCGGGGGGTACGGCTGCGGCACTGGTATTTGGTCTTATTGCTGCTGCGATCTGCCGAGGCGGCAAGCCGCGCGGTTGAAGCGGGGCGCTCAAAAGGAGCCGTATGGCAGGTGGTGCCGCGGCTCTTTTTTTGCTTGTGTGTGGCATGCAAACAAAAAATGAGGATTTTAAAGCATTTTGGAGCATTTCGGAGGAAAGCGGAGTTTTTCTGCTTGTAAATCCAAAAAGCTCGGTTTTTTTCGGGCAGATTGCGCGAGATTTCGCCTGTTTGTGATTTTTTCTGCAAAAGCTATTGCAATTTGATACAGTTTGTGTTACAATACCGCTGTGATATGGTTTCGTTGCTCTAAAACTATGTTTTAGCGAGCCATTCCGAAATTTTTTACCTAAGGAGTATGAATGCGGAATGAACAACAAACTGATCGAGTTAAGATCTATTGTGAAATCCTTTGACGGTGAGCAGGTGCTTTGCGGTATCAACCTGGATATACACGATAAGGAATTTGTAACGCTGCTTGGCCCCTCCGGCTGCGGTAAGACTACGACACTGCGTATTATCGGCGGCTTTGAAACCCCCGATACGGGCGAGGTGGTGTTTGAGGGAAAGCGCATCAACGATGTGCCCCCCTACAAGCGTGCCGTTAATACCGTGTTTCAAAAATATGCACTTTTCCCGCACCTTAACGTTTACGATAACGTAGCGTTCGGGCTTCGCTTGCAAAAGGTTGGGGAGGAGGAGATACGCGACCGCGTGCGTGAAATGCTGACCATGACGGGCCTGAAAGGGTTTGAAATGCGTAAGCCCAGCACGCTTTCGGGTGGACAGCAGCAGCGCGTTGCCATTGCGCGCGCATTGATCAACCGTCCCCGTGTGCTTTTGCTTGACGAGCCTCTCGGTGCCCTTGACCTTAAGCTGCGTAAGGATATGCAAAACGAATTAAAGCGTATCCAGCATGCCACGGGCATTACCTTTATCTATGTCACGCACGATCAGGAGGAGGCACTCTCCATGTCGGATACCGTGGTTGTTATGGCTGACGGCAAGATCCAGCAGATCGGCACGCCTACCGATATTTATAATGAGCCTGTGAACGCCTTTGTTGCAGATTTTATCGGTGAATCAAACATTCTTGACGGCGTGATGCTTAGCGATAAGCGTGCGCGCTTTGCAGGGCACACCTTTGATTGCGTTGACGGCGGCTTTGCCAAAAATGAGCAGGTCGATATCGTCATTCGCCCCGAGGACGTTGACGTGGTGCCTGTCACGCGCGGTATGCTTTCCGGCACGGTTTCTTCGGTGACCTTTAAGGGCGATTACTATGAGATCATTGTGGATATCGCAGGCTTTAAATGGATGATCGAGACATCTGACTATGTAGCTCCCGATGAAAAAATCGGTCTTTACATCGAGCCCGATGCCATTCACGTGATGAAAAAATCCGAATACTCGGGCAAGTTTGGCGACTATTCCACATTCTCTGAGGAAATGGAGCATCTCTCCGATCCCGCGCTTGAGGTTGAAGAGGAGGTCGCATCCGAATGAAGCAGAAACGCTCTTTGCTTGAAAAGGCAGCAGCGGTTCCCCATATGGTATGGATCGTGCTCTTTATTCTCGGGCCGCTTCTGTTTGTCCTGTATTTCGCATTTACCGATACCAAGGGTAGCTTTTCGCTTTCCAATATCGAATTGCTTACCTCGTATTCACACATCTTCTTTTTGTCTATTTGCTTTGCCTTGGTGGCAACGGCATTTTGCCTGCTGATCGGGTATCCCTTGGCGTTTGTTATGGCACGCGCCAAGCCCTCCTCGCAAAAGCTGCTGATGCTTTTGCTGATGCTCCCGATGTGGATCAGCCTGCTCATTCGCACCTATTCCTTGATGACACTGCTTGATAACGGTGGGTTGGTGAACAGTCTTCTTGAGCGTATGGGCCTTGATACCGTTTCCATTGTGGGCACGGGCGGTGCGGTCATCCTCGGCATGGTGTATGATTTTCTGCCCTATATGGTGCTGCCCATTTATACGTCGATCAGCAAGCTCGACAAGCGTTATTTGGAGGCGGCTGCCGATCTTGGTTGCAACGGCTTTCAAACGCTGTTTCGCGTGGTACTGCCCCTGACGGTGCCGGGCATTGTTTCGGGTATCACCATGGTGTTTGTCCCCTCCATTTCCACCTTTTACATTTCGCAAAAGTTAGGTGGCGGCAACTTTGATCTGATCGGCGATACCATAGAGCGTCAGTTTAAGTACGCTTCTACATATCACGTCGGTGCGGCGATCTCGCTGGTTATGATGATTCTCATTCTCATTTCCATTGCGGTAATGAATCGCTTTTCAGACGGTGACGGGGGGGAGATGATCGTATGAAAGTTCTTTCCCGTACGTATATGTGGGTGGTCTTTGCCCTACTGTATGCGCCCATTTTGGTGCTTGTGATCTTTTCCTTTAATGAGGGTGGGTCACTTTCTGCCTACACAGGTTTCTCCTTTCGCTGGTATGGGGAGCTGTTTCGCGATCAGGTAGCACTGCAGTCGCTCAAAAACTCGCTTTTTTTGGCAGTTTCCTCTTCGTTGCTTGCCACGGTGATCGGCACCTTTGCCGCACTTGGACTTGACCGCATGCGTAACCGTTATGTGAAGGGCGCTGTAAATTCTGTTACGAACATCCCCATGATGAATCCCGATATTGTGACGGGTGTATCCATGATGCTGCTGTTTGTGGCACTTGGTGGCATGATTGGCCTTGGCGATATTCTTGGAAAATGGACCATGCTCATAGCCCATACCACGTTTAGCTTGCCTTACGTGATACTCTCTGTTATGCCGCGCTTTAAGCAGTTTGACAAAACGCTGCGCGAGGCGGCTCTTGACCTCGGCTGCACCCCCGCCCAGAGCTTTTTCAAGGTGGAACTGCCAGCCATTGTGCCGGGTATTGTTTCGGGTCTTGTCATGGCGTTTACGCTGTCGCTGGATGATTTTGTCATCAGCCACTTTGTTAGCTCCCCCGACTTCCAAACCCTGCCGCTATACATCTACAACCAGACTGCGCATAACGTCAAATACAGCATGTATGCGCTTTGCACGCTTATTATTGTAACCATTCTCGTGCTCCTGCTTACCGTGAATTTCGCGGGTAGCGTTGGTGATCGCACCAAGCGCAGAAGGGAGGCATTGAAATGAAAAAAATCGTAACCGTTTGCCTACTTTTCTCTATGCTTGCTTTGCTTTTGCCTGCATTTGCTTCATGCGGTGACAAGGATGCCGTAACGCTTTACGTGTATAACTGGGGCGAGTATATTTCCGACGGTAGCGAGGGCTCGCTTGATGTGAACGCCGCCTTTGAGGAGTGGTACGAGCAGGAATATGGCGTGCGCGTTAAGGTCAATTATTCCACCTATTCCTCAAATGAGGATATGTATGCCAAGATCAGTAGCGGTGCCGCAAATTATGACATCGTGATCCCCTCGGACTATATGATCGCGCGTATGATCGAGGAGGGATTGCTTCGCGAGCTCAACCTTGAAAATATCCCCAATATCCAATACATTGATCTTTCTGTCATGTTTGGCGAGGAAATGCCCTATTACGATCCCACAAATTCCTATTCTGTTCCGTATACTTACGGCACGGTCGGTATCATTTACAATACCACCATGGTCGACGAAGAGGATCTTGGTTCTTGGGATATCATGTGGAACGAAAAATACGCAGGAAACGTGCTGCAATTCAACAACTCGCGTGATGCGTTTGCCACAGCACTCTTTAAGCTCGGCTACAGCGTGAATACCGAAAACGAGGAGGAGTGGCGCGAGGCACTGGCGCTTCTCATGTCGCAAAAGCCTGTTGTACAGGGTTACGTCATGGACGAGATCTTCAATAAAATGGAGAACGGCTCTGCCGCCATTGCCCCTTATTACGCAGGTGATTTCTTTACCATGTATGGGGATAACGAAGATCTTGCTTTCTCCTATCCCAAGGAGGGCACCAACGTATTTGTTGATGCCATGTGTGTGCCTACCTCCAGCCAAAACCCCGAGATTGCAGAACGCTATATCAATTTCATGCTTTCAAAGGAAGCGGCGATTGCCAATGCGGAATATATTTGCTACGCCTCTCCCAATAAGCTTGTAGTAGAGGATGCGGATTACCGCGCTACCATGGAGGACATACATCCCGATGCCATGGAGATCCTTTACGGCACAGAGAATATCCCGATGGAGTTTTATGAAAATCTTCCCGAGGAGCGCTTGATGATGGTGAACTCGCTGTGGGAGGAGCTGAAGATCGAAAGCCCCATTAACACCTCGATTATCGTTATGGCGGGTGTTATTCTTGGCGGAAGCGTTGGCGCAGGTGTTTATTTTGCCGTGCGCGCAAGAAAACGCCGTAAGATCGTTGCAACGCTTTGGCACAATTAAATCAAACAAGGGTGCTGCTCTAAACGCGCAGCACCTTTACTTTATACTGTATTGCGGCAAGAAAAGCTGTGCAAACAGCGAGGCGGATAATACCGCAAGTGCGAGATTTTGCCCGTATCTGAGGAGAATACAAGAGGAGAGGGAAAAGAGTAAGAAAAGCGAAAGGTAAGAGGTTACAGCAAGTATGCGATCTGCCGCTTCGCTCTCAAGGAGCTGCGAGAGCATGGCGTGCAGTATCCTGCCGCCGTCAAAATCACGGATTGGCAGAAGGTTAAAGAGCGCAAAGGAAAAGGTTGCATCACGCACGGCAATGACAAATGCACCGCTGTGTGGCAATAAAAGCACTCCTAAAAACAGGGAGAAAAGTGGCCCTGCCGCGGCAAGCAGCATCTCCTTTCGATAAGAGGAGATAAAGCTTGCGGGATATATTTTTGCGCCGAACAGATCGATCTCCATTAACCGAATACGAATATCAAGTAGCCTTGCGGCGAGAAGATGTCCGCACTCGTGAAACAGTGCGGCAAGGAGCGCGGCAGGTAGAAGGAATTTTTGATGGAACGCTAAAAGAACAAGAAAAAGAAGCGTGGCAGGCGCAATTCTAATTTTCACAGTATCACCTCGAGGCAATTCTATGCATAGGCAAGAGGGAATAATCCGAACTCGGTTTTGAGAAGCAAATATCTGCATCTGCATCAGGAAATTTCCTTGTAATATCCCCATATTACTGCGAAAATTCCCCTCGCATCTACAAATATTTGCTTTCTCAAAACTCCAAGG
>JAFVOQ010000036.1 GCA_017505785.1 Clostridia bacterium | reverse complement strand
CTTCGGTTTTCACAATCTTGCCGGCCTTCGGAGTTTCCTTCATCAAAGGTTCATCCGATACCTTGTCCACATAAGCGGTGATTTCTTCTGCCTTGGTTTTGTTCAGTACGTCCAAGATTTCGGCTTCGGTATGTGAGCGAAAAATAATTTAAATGTAAATGTAAATGTAAATGTAACTGTAAATGGGGGCGAAAAAGTGGAGGATACTAAGATCATAGAGCTGCTTTTGGCGCGCTCCGAAACGGCACTTTCTGAGATCACCCGTAAATACGGTAAGCTTTGCCTGCAGGTGGCAACCAACATTTTGGGAAACCGTTGCGATGCCGAGGAATGTGTAAACGATGCATACCTTGCGCTCTGGCGTGCAATCCCCCCAAAAAGGCCGCAATCCTTGTTGGCTTTTCTTTTGAGGATCGTTAAAAATATTTGTATCAATCGCTACGAATACAATACGGCAAGCAAAAGAAATTCAAATTATACTGTGTGCTTGGAAGAAATGGCATATTTTCTCCAAGCCGACACATCAGTTGAACAGGAAGTGGAGGCAAGCCTTACAACCGCCTACATAGAGGAGTTTTTAGATACCCTTGGTAGCAAGGATCGCGTACTGTTCGTGCGCCGTTATTGGTATTTTGATGCTTTTGAGCATCTTGCTTTGCTCACAGGCATGCGCGAAGGCACCGTTCGTGTGCGGCTTTCTCGCATACGCGAAAAATTGCGCAAATATCTTGAGGAAAGGGGCGTGAAGCTATGAGTGGCAAAAGAATGCTTGACACGATGCATGACATTGACGATTCGTATATTTTAGAAGCTAACAATATAAAGGCTAAAAACCGATCTCGCCCATGGGTGCGTGTGGCGGCCGTTGCCGCGTGCCTGATGCTCGTCTGCTCCGCCGCCCTCTTGCTTTTGCGACCCGAGCCGCCTGTGACAGATAACGGCGACGGCAACACAACGGGCGGTACAGGGGACATAACGGGCAGTGTTGGCACAGGAGAGATTTCCTTTTACTGTAATGGCACGTTGTATGTAAGAGATATCAGCAAAGCACCGATCTATGATCTGCCTGCCGCATATCAGTATCAAGGCACAGCGATCCTAACGGACGGTGCCATAGATGCTGAGCTTGAGGCAAGCGAGGCAGGAAAAATTTATCTTTGCAGTGACGGCACTGCCTATTTTGAATGTACCTCGCGCGCACCCGTAAATGGAAAATACGTTTTATTACCCTGCATTCCCGACTAAAAAAGGGGCTGTCTCAAATTGAAAATTTGAGACAGCCCCTTCGCGTCAAAAAGGCGACGGTAGGCTTTTTGACGCCGGGAATTTGTGTTTTTTACCCGCCGGCGGGTGAAAATGGCGGCGTTTAGCCGCCAAACAAAAACCATAGGGGCTTGTCGACCAAATGCGAAGCATTTGAGACAGCCCCTTTTGTAACATTTTGGATAAAAAACTGACTGTATGAGTAAAGGAGGTGCTGTTATGAAACGCAAAAGAATTGTCTGTTTATTGCTTGTAGGTGTGCTGGTGTTGGGGCTTGTGGGCACTTTTATGTGGCGCAGATTGTGTCCCTTGGCTTATGTCGATCTTGAGGGCTGCCAAATCGGTGTTTATGACAGGGAGGGCAGGGAGATCATTGCCTATCTTTCCGATGAGGACAAAGATCAGCTCGTGCTGATGCTCGAATTGGCAGAGCTTGATACCTTTGGCACGGTGCGCTATCCCTTTGTTTCGGGAGCACAGCTCATAACACGGTACAAAATAGAGCTGCAAGGCGGCAAGACGTTCGATGTTGGCTTTTCGGGCGACTGTTTGATCATCGGAGGTCTTGGCTACAAGGGGAAGGGCTATCTTATCGAATCCATGCATCGGTTTTGGGAGCAGGCATATAAGGAATACTATTATAGCGATGCCGTGGTAGGTGACATTTGCGACGGGTAGCCAAGGTTAGAAAAGGGGGCAGATTTTTTGATCTGCCCCCTTTGTATCATGGCGTATTTTTACAAAGTCTGCTCAAAAAAGCGGCACCGCCTGACAGCAAGATTGTAAAAAATACAAAAATTGATAAAAATCAAGAAATGCTCTTGAAAAATAAGGATTCATGTAGTATAATAATAAAAATAAAATACTGCAATCACAATGTAAGTAACATAAAGGAGAAAACAGCTATGGCATTCTTTTATGAAGAAGCTTCCCACACCTTTAACGAATATCTGCTTGTACCCGGGTACTCGTCTGCGGAATGTATCCCCGCCAACGTTTCTTTAAAAACGCCGCTTGTTCGTTATAAAGCTGGTGAGGAGCCGGCTATCTCCATGAATATTCCGCTTGTTTCTGCAATCATGCAATCGGTTTCTGGCGATCGTCTTGCTGTTGCACTCGCACAGGAGGGTGGTGTATCCTTTATTTACGGCTCTCAGTCGATTGAGGATGAGGCAGCCATGGTTGCTAAGGTAAAGGGCTTTAAGGCGGGCTTTGTGCGCAGCGATTCTAATCTGCGCCCCGATCAAACGCTTGCCGATGTCTTGGCGCTTAAAGAGGAAAACGGTCATTCCACTGTTGCCATTACCGAGGACGGCACGCCCAACGGCAAATTGCTTGGTATCGTTACGGGCAGAGATTACCGCGTGAGCCGCATGGATCAGTCGGAAAAGATCTCTACCTTTATGACGCCTTTTGAAAAGCTGATCACTGCCCCCGAGGGCACTACCCTCAAGGAAGCGAACGACATTATTTGGGATAATAAGCTCAACTCCTTGCCGATCGTGTCTAAGGAAGGCAATCTGTGCTATTTCGTATTCCGTAAGGATTATGACCAACACAAGAAAAACCCCATGGAGCTGCTGGATGGCCAAAAACGCTATATTGTCGGTGCAGGTATCAATACGCGCGACTATGCCGAGCGCGTGCCCGCGCTGGTTGAAGCAGGCGTTGACGTTGTATGTATCGATTCCTCCGAGGGTTATTCGGAGTGGCAGAAGCGCACCATTGCTTGGATCCGTGAAACCTACGGTGAGAGCGTAAAGGTGGGCGCAGGCAACGTAGTGGATGCCGAGGGCTTCCGCTTCCTTGCCGATTGCGGTGCAGACTTTATTAAGGTCGGTATCGGCGGCGGTTCTATTTGTATCACGCGTGAAACAAAGGGCATCGGTCGCGGTCAGGCAACGGCACTGATCGACGTTTGCCGTGCACGTGACGAATATTTCAAGGAAACAGGCATTTATGTGCCCGTTTGCTCCGACGGCGGTATTGTGCACGATCACCACATGACTTTGGCACTTGCCATGGGTGCTGATTTCATCATGCTCGGTCGCTACTTTGCACGCTTTGACGAGAGCCCCACAGCAAAGGTAAACGTAAACGGTACCTTGATGAAGGAATATTGGGGAGAGGGCAGCAACCGCGCTCGCAACTGGCAGCGCTACGACCTTGGTGGCAGCAAAAAGCTTTCCTTTGAGGAGGGTGTTGACTCTTACGTGCCCTACGCAGGCAAGCTTTCGGATAATGTGGGTGTAAGCCTTGCTAAGGTGCGCTCCACCATGTGTAACTGCGGGGCTCTCTCTATTCCCGAGCTGCAGCAAAAGGCAAAGCTTACCTTGGTTTCTGCGGTTAGTATCGTAGAGGGCGGCGCACACGATGTGTTGCTGAAATCCACCAATAAGCAGGTTTAATATTCTTAAGAGTGAAAAAACAAATAAAAAGGACCGCTTTCCCTTTTGCCAAAGCAGCAGGGGAAGCGGCTCTTTTTATATTTGTGTTAGGTTTATTTCAGCTTATAAATGTTTTTTTCGGGAATCAAAACCTTGGGCTCAGCAGTAATGCCGCTAAGCTTTTGATCCACTGTAGCTTGACTTATCACGTAACAATTCTTGGAAAGAGCAGGGGGCTCCTCGCCAAACAGACTCTTGTAGATCATTTTAGCCCCAACATAACCGGCAAGGGCTTTGCTGTGGCTGTGTGTATCCTTTTCACAAAGATCTCTTCTGTTTACACCAGCTTCGATCAGGGCATCGAGCTCATCTCGCCAATTGATGCAGGGCAGATCCGGATATTGTAAGAGTGCGTTTTCAAGCTGTGGGGAGTTTTCGTTGTGCGCGGGGAATATTACCAACTGTGTGTTTGAGCTTTTGCACGCATCGTATATTGTTTGCAAGTTTTCAACGTCACAGTCGTCATAAAGTCCGCACATAAACACGATACCGTAGCTGCCGCTTTTGATTTTATTCATACACGCTTTAACGACCGCATCCGTGGAGGTAGCGTATGTTGTTATCGTAGCACCGCCAAGAGAAATGGTGGCAGCAGTACAGCTTCGCTTGCTTTGGGTCATCATATCGTTTAGAATGATGCCAATGCCCGAATATTCATTATAAAGAAAGCTGTTGCCCAGAATAGCAATATTCTTTTTGCCATTTCCCGCATCAAGTGAAAGGGAGGGGAGCTTGCGATAGTTCTTAATAGGCATGGGGGAGGGTTTTGAAAACCATTCAAAGGCTTGCTTATCCATGGCACTCTCAGCAACCTCGAGAGTAATGGCGCGGTTATTTCCGGTGTCGTCCTTGTAGGAGTAGTAAATGCGATACCAAGCGGCTTTTTCCTTGCTTTTTTTAAGAACGCCTGTATAGGTTTTAATAAGCACGTCATTGTAGGTTTCGTTTTTGGCTTCTGCCATGCTTTCGGCACCTTCCGTTATCTCACCAAGCACCAGTGTACCGATAGCGGTATCGCCTTCTTTGATCGTATAACATCCGCCTTCGCCGTCAAATTCCCATTGCATGGGTACACGCAAACGCAGTGCCGTGTTACTATCATCAGCAGCAAAATAGGCATACGTGCCGCTGGTGCTTTTTCGTGTGCTGGGGAGATCGTCCGGGGCGGTTGGGGTGATTTTTTTACAGGCAGTAAAGGGGAGAAGAAGAAAAATGGAGAGTAGTAGGGCGATAATGCGTTTGATCATGGTAAACTCCGTTCTGTGTGTAGGGGATCAATTGTTTTCTTTTAAATGAATCGATACTGCACCTTCCGTTTTGATGCACACATATTTTAACACATTTTGCGTTGCATTACAAGGGGATTTCGGTGTTTTTTCTTTCTTGAATGAATTTCATGAAAAATGCGGAAAGGTATTGACAAGTATTGTTTCTTTTGTTATAATAACAGCGTTATTAAGGGGCATTAGCGCAGTTGGGAGCGCACAACACTGGCAGTGTTGGGGTCAGGGGTTCAAATCCCCTATGCTCCACCAGAACAAGCAAATCCGAACTGTTTCGTTACGACGGAACTGTTCGGATTTGTTTTTAGTGCCTTTAGGCAGTTGAGCGCGCAGCGCGAAACAGACAACCACCCGCTATGCGGGTGGGCAACAAAGGTTATACCAAAAAATCTCCTAACGTGGTACAATAAGATGCTCAAGTCTATTGCAACACGAAAGGAG
>JAFVOQ010000035.1 GCA_017505785.1 Clostridia bacterium | reverse complement strand
TGCTTGCAAAATGCGGTTGTTTAAACCGCAAAGGGTATTTCATGAGGCGCCGCATATCTTTGGATAAGCAATCACAATACGCGCCTCAAACACCATATCATGCCGAGATCACGCCTTCCGCATCTAAATGACTCAGCCCCTATGTGTTTTTAAAAATTCCAAAAGGAAAAATCACGCTTAAATGCGAGAAAAACAAATACCTTTACCGCATAAAAACAAAAAATGCAACAAAATTTTAAAAAAAACACTTGACAAGCACACTTTTGTGTGCTAAAGTAATTCTATTCCCGATGAAGGTATCGGAAGCGGCAAGGTCGCAACCGATAGTGGAGGTGGTTCCGGAGAATCTCGTAAGAGTGCCGAAGGTGCAAGGCGATTTAGCTCGCCGAATCTCTCAGGCAAAAGGACGGAGCAGACATATGGGTGTGCTATTTTTCGTCTGCCTTATCTTTATTCACGGCTGCTTTCTCCCTTTTAGGGAAGGCAGTTTTATTTTTTTACTTGGAGGTAAACAAAAATGCAAGAAGCATTACTCAAGATCGTAGCAACGGTCAACTCCTACCTCACTGACTACGTGCTTATTTTCCTGCTTGTCGGTGTTGGTCTTTTCTTCACCATTCGCACCAAGTTTGTGCAGGTGCGCTGCTTTGGTGAGGGTATGAAAAACGTATTCGGCAAGCTGACCCTTAAGGGCGGCGCACAAAAGGGCGGTCTTTCCTCCTTCCAGGCACTTGCCACCGCGATTGCCGCACAGGTCGGCACGGGTAACATTGTGGGTGCGTGCGGCGCGATCCTGATCGGCGGCCCCGGTGCGATCTTTTGGATGTGGGTCATCGCCTTCCTTGGCATGGCAACCATTTACGCCGAGGCGACTCTCGCGCAAAAAACCAAAAAGGTAAATGAGGACGGCACCGTTGAGGGCGGCCCCGTTTACTACATCAAAACAGCCTTTACGGGCAAGTTTGGCAAATTCCTTGCCGTATTCTTTGCAGTAGCCACCACGCTGGCGCTTGGCTTCATGGGCTCTATGGTACAATCCAACTCGATTGCTGGCACCATGGGCAAGGCGTTTAACATTGGTGAAAACTTCTACTGGATCATCGGTATCGTTGTGGCAGCACTTGCCGCCGCAGTATTCCTTGGTGGTGTCAACCGCCTTGCTGCCGTAACCGAAAAGCTTGTACCCATTATGGCTTGCCTTTATATTCTCGGCTCGCTCATCGTTATTTTCGCGCGTATTCAGTACGTGCCCGAAACCTTTGGCATGATCTTTAAATACGCCTTCAACGCAAATGCGCTGATCGGCGGCGGCATTGGCTATGCACTCAAAACCGCGATCAGCCAGGGTGCAAAGCGCGGTCTGTTTTCTAACGAAGCGGGCATGGGTTCAACTCCCCACGCACATGCACAGGCTAACGTAAAAAATGCACACGAGCAGGGCACTACCGCCATGATCGGCGTATTTATCGATACCTTTATCGTACTTACCATGACAGCACTGGTTGTCATCTCTACCCTGTACGCCGGCAACGGCCCGCTTGGCAACCCCGCCACGTACACCATGGAGGGCGCACTTGCCGCTTTCCCCAAGGCTAACCTTGCGCAAATGGCGTTTGGCTCTATTTTCTGGGGCGAAACCTTCGGTAGCATTTTCGTGGCAGTCTGCCTGTTCTTCTTCGCCTTCTCAACGATCCTTTCCTGGAACTTCTTTGGCAAGATCAACTTCGAGTATCTCTTTGGCAAGAAGCACACCGTCATTTACACTGCCATTGCCGTGGTATTCGTATTCCTTGGCTCGATCTTCTCGAACGACCTCGTTTGGGAGCTGACCGACTTCTTTAACTACCTCATGGTTCTGCCGAACGTCATTGCCCTTGTGGCACTTGGCTCTATGGTGGTAAGTGCCGTAAAGGAGGGCAAGGCAGCAAAAGAAGCTGCCGCGATCTCCGCTAAGGTAGCCGAGGAAAGCGCTGAGGAATAATCTCCCGTAAAAAACTCACTCAAAAAAGAGAGTATTTCGGTCTATATCCGATTTACTCTCTTTTTTATCTGCAATAAGAGCTTCTCCCCGTTTTTATTGCCCGATTACATGTAACACTCACATTTTATGAGTTTTTTACAATTTTTTTAAAAAGCTTGACATTTTTTGGGGAAAGATGTATCATAAAATCGTAATCGTTTTATCATTTTTAGGAGGTTGTTATGGCAAACACGACAAAAACGAAATCACAAGAAATATGGGGGCTTGTCGGCATTCCCTTTTGCTTAGCCTACATACTGTTTCTTATTTGGCCTATTATCTCTTTTGTATCCTTCTGCATAAAAAGCAGCGACCAAGGCTTGGGGCTTTTTGAGATTCTGAGTTCCTTTAACTGGAGTATTCTCCTGATGTATCTGTGGGCATATCCCATTGGATTTTTGCTTTTGTTCAGCATCAAAAAGCTGGTAAACAGCCGCTTCGTTCTACTGCATCCGGGCTTTAATCTCGACGGAATAGGTTACATGGTTATCGGCTATCCCGTTTTCACCGTTATCCAGCTGATTGACTTTTTAAGATTTGACGTTGGCTTTGCCGATGCCCTTGGAATACTTTTGCAGGCTATCATCAAGGGCGGCGTACTTTTCATTTTTTCCTGGACCACCGATTCGCATGTGATGCTGATGTTTAGCGGCATCATACTGCTCATCTTTTTGTTTGACTGCCTATGGCACTTGGAAACAAAAACAAAAACCGTTGCCAAAGTCAAAAATATCATTTACGTCATACTTTCGGTCTTTGCCATCGGCATTACGGCATACGGCTGTGTAATAGAATTCGGTCGCCTTGGTGGGGATTACCTTGACTTTGTTACGCAGGTCCTGCCGCTTTGTATACCCCTCACTCTCGTTGGCTATTATACGCATTGTCTTGCTGAAGATGATGCAAAGGATTCTTACTTTGCACATATCCTGCCCCTCTTGATCTGTCTTGCGCTTGCCTTCCTTGGCGGTTTCCTTATTTCGATCTCAAAGCTCCTGTTCCTGTTAATACCTGCGCTCGGCCTCGGATTTGCCGTTTGGCATTTTATCAGAAACAAGGGGCTCCCCTGCCGCAAGTACGAAATGTCTGAAAAAAACAAGAAAGTATTGGCAGAGCTGCGCGCCGATCGCGAGGCACGCTACGGCAACACCTCCTCGGGCAGCTCTACAAATACTCCTGTCAACAAGGATCTGCCCGAGGATCGCGGCTGTGAGAAATTGCGTAGCAGACTCAAGGGCATGTACGGCCTGAGTGGCAGCTACGGTGACTATCTTGGCTTTAGCTTTTCTTACAAAGCAACGCTTGCTACCTGCCGCCAAGGCAGTGTGGTATGGAATGTAAGCATTACCGCAAGTGCTATGAGAAGCGACTACCCCGTTAAAGGTATGCAGGAAAAATACTTTAAAGAGAAAAAAGAAGAGGCAAGAAGCTTTATCATAAGCCAAACGAAATCGGTGATTGAAGGTCTTGCCCCGCAATACAAAACATACGGTGGCTCTTGGAGCATTACCGTTCGTATCTAATCCAACATCAAAAAGGGCAGAGAACGCAAACCGTTCTCTGTCCTCTTTTTTCGCTCAAGCCCTGCCTTTTTGCTTAAAATTTCCACAATCTGTATTGTATTTTGCAAAAGTGCGTGGTATAATAATAGTGTCGGAAACGACAATACTACATAAAGGAGTTTTCACCATGGCAAAGAAAAACACGCTTACCGGCGCATACGAGGCTCTGCCTAAGATCGTTAAGATTCTGCTTCAGCTGTTTCTTGGTGCATTCATCGGCGGCATTTATCGCGTAATTCGCTTCTTTGAAACGGGCAAGATCGTTACGCTCGTAGTTGGCCTTCTCGTGCTCTTCACGGGTATCGGAAATGCGATTGCATGGGTCGTTGACCTTGTAACCGAGCTGCTTCACAACGAAATTACCGTTCTTGCAGAATAAAGGCCCCGCCGAAAAAAGCGCCGCAAGGCGCTTTTTTGTTTTTGCAATACACCACAGCACTTGACAAAATATAGCAAGAAGAGTATAATTGCATTATAATTAGAGTGGGAAATGTTTTTTTATACCACTTCTTTGTGAAAGGTTGGAGCTGCAATGAACAAGAACGTGCCCCTGTTATTCGGTAATATGGTGTTTAATGAAGAGGTCATGCGCCAGCGCTTGCCGCGCGAGGTCTGCAAATCGCTCCTCAAGACCATGGAGGAAGGCAAAGAGATCGACCCCTCTATTGCAGATGTCGTTGCAAACGCCATGAAGGACTGGGCGGTTGAAAAGGGCGCAACGCACTACACGCACTGGTTTCAACCCCTAACGGGTGCTACCGCAGAAAAGCACGATTCCTTTATTGCCCCCACGCCCGGTGGGCAGGTGGTTATGGAGTTTTCCGGTAAGTGCCTCATTAAGGGCGAGCCCGATGCCTCCTCCTTCCCCTCAGGAGGTCTTCGCGCAACCTTTGAGGCGCGCGGCTATACAGCATGGGATCCCGCATCCTATGCGTTTGTTAAGGACGGCACGCTCTATATTCCCACCGCCTTCTGCTCTTACACGGGCGAGGCACTTGACTCGAAAACACCTCTGCTTCGTTCTATCGACGCCATTTCGCGCGAGGGCGTGCGTATCCTGCGCCTGTTCGGTGACACCACCGCAAAGCGTTTGACCACCACGGTTGGCGCGGAGCAGGAATACTTTATCATCGACAAGGAGATCTACCTGCAGCGCAAGGACCTCATTTACACGGGCCGCACGCTGTTCGGTGCTCCCGCGCCCAAGGGACAGGAGCTCGAGGATCATTACTTCGGCCCCATTAAGCCGCGCATTGCCGCCTTTATGGCAGAGCTTGACGAGGAGCTGTGGAAGTTAGGTATTCTTTCTAAAACCAAGCATAACGAGGCAGCACCCGCACAGCACGAGTTAGCACCCATTTTCACAACCACCAATATGTCGGTTGACCAGAACCTGCTCATTATGGGCTGCATGAAGCGCATTGCCGAGAAGCACGGCCTTGTGTGCCTCTTGCACGAAAAGCCCTTTGCCGGGGTTAGCGGCTCGGGCAAGCACAACAACTGGTCTGTTGGCACAGATACGGGCAAAAATCTCTTCAAGCCTGGCAAAACACCTGCCGAAAACAAGCAATTCTTGCTGATGCTTGCCGCAGTTGTGAAGGCAGTTGACGAGTATCAGGATCTTTTGCGCATTTCTATCGCCAGTGCCGGAAACGACCACCGCCTTGGCGGAGGCGAGGCACCCCCTGCAATCGTTTCGATGTTTATCGGTGACGAGCTGCAGGCGGTCGTTGACTCGATCGTCAGCGGCACCGATTTCAAGGGCGCGACACGCGGCAAAATGAACCTCGGTATCCCCTCCGTTCCCACCTTCACCAAGGATACCTCCGACCGCAACCGCACCTCTCCCTTTGCCTTTACAGGCAACAAGTTTGAGTTCCGCATGCTTGGCTCCTCGCAAAATATCTCTATGCCAAACGTTGTGCTCAACACCGCAGTAGCCGAGAGCTTCCGCCAGTTTGCAGATGTTCTTGAAAACGCCAAGGATTTTGACAAGGCACTCACTGCGCTCATCAAGGAGACCTTTACCAAGCACAGCCGCATCTTCTTCAACGGCAACGGCTACTCCGAGGAGTGGGAAAAGGAGGCTGCGCGTCGCGGGCTCTCCAACCTCAAGACCTCGGTAGATGCGTTTAAAACCTTCACCTCCGAGAAAAACGTTGCACTTTTTGCCCGTCACGGCGTCATGAGTGCTGTGGAAATGAAATCGCGCGAGGAGATCATGTATGAAAATTACGCCAAGGTCATCAATATCGAGGCGCAAACCATGATCGAAATGGCAGGGCGCGAGATCATTCCTGCCGTCACGTCTTACGTGGCAAAGGTGGCAGGTGCCGCCGCTGCAAAAACCGCGGTGATCAAGGACGTGGATATTTCGGCGGAAACCGATATTATCAACAGACTTTCCACCCTTACGGGTAAGGCATACAAAACGCTCTCCTTGCTGCGCGCGGCAGACGATGAAGCCAAGCGTCAGGAAGCAGGCGAAAAAATGGCAGAGTTTTTCCTTAATCGCGTCATTCCCGTCATGCGTGAATTGCGCCAGACGGTTGACGAAATGGAAACGCTTACCGCGATCGAGTATTGGCCCATGCCCAATTACGGCGACCTGCTGTTTAGCATTTAATAAACAACTATCATCTTAACACAAAAGAAAAAGCAAGCATACAGAAGTTCTCTGATGCTTGCTTTTCTATTTTTGATGTTCTATTTTCCAACTTTTTGCTTTTAGTTTCCAAATTTAAAGCTAATATTTTTGTTTTTTTCTTATTCCGAAACAATTTCCATGGTTTCGATCACAACAGGCTCCACAGGGACATCCTGCATATACCAGCCGTAGTTGCCCGTTTCCACCGCCGCAATCTTGTCGATCACGTCCACACCCTCGGTAACCTTGCCAAAGCCTGCATACTGCCCGTCAAGGTGCGGTGCGTTCTCGTGCATCACAAAAAACTGAGAGGAGGCGGAGTTGGGGTCGCTGGTGCGCGCCATGGAAAGCACGCCGCGGGTGTGCTTTAGGGTATTGGTTCTGCAGCCGTTCATCGCGAACTCGCCTTTAATGGCATCGGCCTCCTTGTGCTCCATATCCGTGGTGTATCCGCCACCCTGCAGCATAAAGCCTGCAATCACACGGTGGAAGATAAGACCGTCAAAAAACTTCTTTTCAATAAGAGAAAGGAAGTTGGCAACCGTGAGGGGTGCCATTTCGGGGTAGAGCTCGGCGGTCATGGTGCCGAAATTCTTTACGTGGATCTTAATTACGGGATGATTCATTTGTTTTATTCTCCTTACTTAAATTAAACAACGGTTAAATTGGTGCTTGGGCGTGCCCAAGCGATAAAGCCTTTGCGGTGCTTTGCTTTAAAACGCGGCATATTTTATACGCTACTCTCACTCTCGCCTTGCCCAAAGGCAATGTCAAATAAAAGGGCCGCGCGCGCCTCGTTTTCGGTCAGATACAAATACCCGAACAGTGCCTCCATGCCCGTTGCACTGCGGTATTCGGCAACGGTTGCGTTTTTGGGGGTATTGGTGTGCCCGATGTTTCTGCCGCGGCGAAAAACGCCTGCCTCCTCCTCCGTGAGGTGCGCGAGGATGCGCTGCATTGCCGCCGCCTGCGCGGGTGCCGTCACAAAACGCCGCGCGTGGGCGTTGAGTGCCTTAGAGGAGGAATACCCCTCGGCAACCAAGCGGCGGCGCGCCAAAAGCTCGATCACGCTGTCACCGAAATAGGCAAGTGCCGCCGTGCTGACCGTATGTACGTCAATATATGACATGTTACACCTCTTTTGCGGCAAGCATTGCCGCGTGTTTGTTTCATTGCTTCTGCTCGCTTCAGTATATCACCTGCCCCTATCTCTTGTCAAGAGATAGGGGCAGGTTTGCGCTTCGATCTCAAAGCAAAATATGTGCGTACTTCTCTCCAAGCAGCAACGCTCTCTCCCTGTCATGGCAGGTAAAGAGCAGGCACTGTCCGCCCGCCGCGCAAAGCTCCCTTAAGAGCAAGAGCAGCTGGGCTGTGCGCGTATCGTCAAGTCTTGCCGCAACCTCGTCTAAGAGCAGCGGTAGCGGCTCGCTTGTAATGAGGGCGGTGAGTGCGATGCGCAGTGAGAAATGTGCGGCATCGCGGCACCCCGCGCTAAAATGCGAAAGCGGAACACTGCCCTGCGGCGTTTCCACCGATATGTCAAAGCGGTCGGAAACGTGCAGTCTTTTCCAAGTGCCACCCGTCAACCTTTCAAACAGCAGTGATGCCTTTTCAGCAAGGGTCGGCATCACACTGCTGCGCAGTGTGGCATCCGCCTCTCGCAGTGCCTCGCTTGCCATTTTTATGGCAGATAATCTGTTACGCGCCGCCAAAAGTGCGTCGCTTGCTTCGTTTTTTTGTGCAAGCAACACCGCAGGATCCGCCGCATGTGCCAGCAGCGTGATCTCCTCACGCTCGGCTAAGGCGAGCTTATCGGCAATGCCGCGTGCGGTTTCCTGCAAAAAGGCGCGTCTTTGCTCAAGCCTTGCCGCATCGGCATCGGGCGTTTCCAGCGTAGCGCGCAGTGCACGCAGCGCAGCCTCTTTGGTGAGATCCAGCCCGTTTTCCAATGCCATGGCGGCACTTTTTGCGTTTTCATAGCGCAAACGCGCCTCGATATGCGCATTGTGTACGCTCGCCTGCCTTTGCAGGGCGGCATCAAGAAATTCGTGTGCCGCCGCGGCGCATGACGCAAGATCAGCGGAAGCACCCATTGCGGCAAACACGGAGCGCAGCCTGTCAAACAATACCTGCTCCCGTTCCAATGCCGCGCGATATGCCCCTTCGGCATTCGCATATGCCGCTTCAGCGGCAGCACGCGCCGCCAGGTCTGCCTCATTTCGCGCAAGTACCGTACGCAACATCGAGGGTGAGCGCACACCCATGCTAAGATAGATCGTGCGCAGCCTGTTTTTTGCCTTACGGCGCAACAAAACGAAAATCAACGCCACCGCCAAGCAAAGTGCCCCTACGGGCACAAAAAGCATGCGGTGCTCCCAAAGCAAGAAGCCGCCCACGGCACAACACACCGCAAAAGCGAGAAAAAGCACCCAAACGGTGGCGAAGATCCTGCTTTTTCGCGCAACACGCGCCACGCGTGCTCCAACCGCATCAGCACCGCCGTTTGCACCGATATAGCGCGCTGTGGCATCCTGTCCGTATCTTGCCACCTCTTGCTTGCGATGGGTACACTCACCCTCGCGCAGTGCCCTTTCCCGAGCCGCGATCGCATGGCGGTTCACAAGCTCGCGTGCATCTGCCAGTGCCTGTGCGCTCGGCTCTGCCTCGGTGGCGTTGCCTGCCTCGCTGCTGCGCCAGCTCGCATACTGCCTGTCCGCCTCGTTTTTCGCGGCACGCCACGCATCAAACCGCGCCAGCTCTGTGTCAAGCTGTATCGCCCGCTGCATCTCTTCGGTTTTTTTCAGCTCTCTTTTCTTGTCCTGCGCCTGCACGGTAAGGCGCGCAATATCGTTGCGCAGCACGCGCAATCGCTCGGCGGTCGTGCGCGCCCCTTCAAGTGCCTCGTCAAGTGTGCGCACCTGCTCTTCAAGCGCGGCAATTTTACCGCCGTTTCCGCGCGTATGCAAAAGGGTACGCCGCGCCTGCTCCAATATTTTTTCCGCAGCCTCAAGTCGCGCACCGCCCTCACCGAAAAAGAGCAGCTCCGCCACCGTATCCCCCGTTTCGGGATCGGCAACGCTCGCGATCTCAGACTGTCGCACGCACACACTGCTATGGTACAGGTCTATTGGCAAGGACAAAAAATATTCGCCCGGCGTTCTGCCGCCAAGATCTATGTGCTTGCCGCTTTCCACCGCCGTTACAGACACTGTTTCGGCAGGTATTTCCTTCCCGCTTGATGTGTGCAAAACATAATCACGGTACAGCAAATAGGCATCCCCGTGCCACAAAAATGTGATCGAGCCTGCCGCGCGGTGCGTTTTTCTGGAAATGCGCCGATAACGCTCCTCCCCCTCCTCGCCGCCGCGGCGCGGAAAGCCGTAAAACAAAAAGCGGATCAGTGCCTGCAGGGTGCTTTTGCCGCTTTCGTTTGCACCCTCAATTAAATTCAGCCCCGCATCAAAGGAAAAGCGGCGATCCTCAAAGCAGCCAAACTCCTCGGCATATAATTCTATGATCCTCATAACAGTTCCCTCCCGGAAAGTGCCGCAAGCCCTACGCGCAGTGCCTCGGCGGCAACGGCGCGCTCCGAGGGATCCTCACTTTCAAGCCGCCGCTGCATGGCGCGGTAAAAAGCACCGCGCAGCCCCGGGTCCTTCTCAAGAAAGGCTTTGTCATAAACGGGCAGCGTTTCATCCCTCACCTCAAAAAGCGCGTACTCCTCACCAAGGCGCGAGATCGCCACCCTGTCGGGCGTGCAGGAGACTCCCACCTCACCGCACAGCACCAAACGCACCGCGCTCCCTTTTGAAATGGATGTGTTTTGCAAAAAGCTTGCCGCGCGTTGGCGCACATCCTCACCCGATGCATCGCCCGTGCAGTCGAGCGTATAGATCTCAAAGCGATCGGCGGCGGTTTCAATCGGCGTAACCGTTACGCGCGCGCCGTCTATTTCCACCAAATTGACGTTTCCCGCGCCCACCTCATCAAAGCCGCGCCCCGCAAAAAAGCCGCTATATGCCGCAACGGTATCGCCAAATCGACGGGGATCGGTACGCTTGTGGATGTGTCCGAGTGCCGCATAGGCAAAGCCCGATGCCGCAAGCGCGCCCGCTGTAAGCGGTGCATAAGCCGAATCGGGTGTCATGATATCGGCGTGTGCAAGCAAAATATTGATGCGATCGAGGGGCAGATCCTCACGGCACACAAGCGCGGGGGCTGCGTGCGTGTCACCCGTAAACGCATAGCCGTAAACATTCACGCCAAGTGCTTCAAGCGCAAAAAATGCCAGCTCACTTTCTTGAAACAGGCAAACGTTTTGCGGCAAGGGAACACTATCCCAAAGCCCACCCGAGAGATACGGGTCGTGATTGCCCGGGGCAATGACAACAGGCACGCCGCATTTGCCAAGCAGGGCAAAAAAGCGGCGAACGGTATCGGGATCTGGCGTATTGGTATCAAAGCAATCCCCTGCAAACAGCAGTAGCTGCACGCCCTGTGACAGCGCCTGCGCCAAAAGCTTTTCAAGTGCTTCGAGCTGACGGGCGCGCCGTGTGGCGGCAGCACGGGGTGAAAAAGCAGAAAACGGGCTGCCAAGATGCAGATCTCCCAAATGCAACAGACGTATCATCACTGTGCCCTCCCTTCAACAAATCTATATAAATCATACCACATTTTCGCGTAATACGCAAGGCGCGCCTCATTTTTTACAACGTTTTTATCGCAGGAGCGCAAGCACTTGATTTTTAGCCCCGTTTGTGGTAAAATAAAGAAAACCTTGCATAAGGAGTACCCACATGGAAGACTTTCTTGAAATAGTGACCCTGCTCGCAGGTCCCGTTATCGGCGCGATCATCGGCATCTTTACCAACTATATTGCCGTAAAAATGCTCTTTCGCCCCTATCGCGAAAAGCACATTGGAAAATTTAAGATCCCCTTCACCCCCGGCATTATTCCGCGCCGTCAGCCTGCGCTTGCCGCGGCGCTCGGGCGCATGGTCAGCGAAAAGCTGGTGCGCGAGGAGGATCTGAAGCGTGCACTGCTCTCGGATGAGCTGACAAACACCGTTGTAAACAGCATCCTCTCCTTGCCCCCCTTGCGCGAATCGGGCAAGCTTTTGGTCGGTGAAACCTATGACGTGCAGCGCGACAAGCTCCTTAACCTTTTGGTAGATAAGATCGTGGCGGGCATTGCAGGGCTTGATCTTGCCGAGATTTTTAAACGCGAGGGTGCCGGCATTGCCGCCGGTATCAGTCAAAAAAACCCCCTCATTGGTATGTTTTTGAATGAAAACACCATTTCCTCGATCGCCACACCCCTTTCGGACCGTATTCTGGCATTTTTGGAGGGCGACGGCAAGCTAAAGCTGCGTGAGATCCTTGACAGCGAGGCTTCGAAGTTAGAGGAAAAGCCGATTGGCGAGATGCTCTGTAGCCGCGAGGATATGCAGCCGTTGCTGGTTTCCATGTACCGCCGGCTCGTCAGTGAGCATGCTGACAGCATTGCTGCACGCTTCCATATTGCCGACATCGTGGAGGAGCGCGTGCGCGCCATGCCCCCCGAGGATCTTGAAAAGCTGATCCTTTCGGTGATGAAAAAGGAGCTCAACGACGTCATTCGCCTGGGTGCCGTGATCGGCTTCATTATGGGCATTATCACCACACTCATCAACATGATTTAAAAGCAAACGCTCTGCCTGCGTTTGTCCGTTTGGGACAGCGTAGGCAGAGCCTATTTTTATTTGCCCGTAATGTACACACGGTTGCTGGGTATGCCAAGGGTGGTTGAGATCAACTCTGTGAGCGTTTCTTTGACCGTGGGGCTGTTTCCCCCACGGCAAACAATGCCAACACCTGCCACCTCGGGCGGCACCAGAGTGTGAAACAGTGCCTCCTCGTTGCTGCCCGTCCCCACTGTTGCGGGGTCGTTATCCCCGTTTTTTTGATACTGCACGGTATAGCCGCTTTCAAAGGTCACCATGACCTCAGTTTCGCCAACGCCCGATACCGCCTCGCACATCGCCTCCAGCTCCTTTTCAAGCTGTGCCTCATAGCTTTGGAGCTCCGAAACGCGCTCGATCATCGCGTCGGGCGCGTCGACCTCCTCCTTGGCAGTGCTACCCATACCGCCAAAAAGGAGAAGCAGTACACCGAGCATCGCGCCCCCCAAAAGCAACCAAAGCCGCCCCTTGGTTTTCATAAAGGTAAAAAAGCCGCGGCTTTTTTTACTCCATTCTCCCATTACCGAACCTCCGTTTCGCATCCGAGCCGCGCGCTGATATCGGCGGCAAGCACGTCGGGATCCTGCAACAGCGCATGCCCCGACAAATAGATCTCCACACGGGCAAGCTCGCCCGCACGGTCAAAGTGCACCTTAATATATACATCGTCATTGGCGATGCCGTACTCCTCATCCAGCAGTGCCAAAAGCCCCGCCTTGAGATCCCGTTCACTGTGCGATCGCACCGCGCTCTCAAAGATCTCCTGATAATGAGCTGCGGTATCCTCACTCTCGCCCACCAGCTCCTCCAGTGCCAAGTCGGGTGCGATATGCAAATAGGGCAAAACGGGGCGGATCAACAGCAGTAGCACCGCAAGCGAAACAAGCACACGGAGCACAGCTTTCGTGCCGCGCCCCTCGTCACCCGGCAGTAGCAGCTCGGACAGTGCCGCCGCAACACACACGCCAAACAACCCCAAAACCGTATTTCCCATACCGTCACGCTCCTATTGCCGCCGCCGAATGTGCAAAAAGCGTCAGCGAGAATACGGTCATCACAAAAAGGCAGGCAATAACCGAGAGAAAATAGCCCCAAACCGAGGAGATCTCACCGAGCAGCTTTTGCTCGCGTGCACAGCTGAGCAGCCCTGCCACCGCGCTTGATAGCGAGAAGGCAATCCTTGTCAGGAGCACCGAGAGGAAGGTGGGCAAAAAGAGAAAAAAGATCACCAAGATGCCACCGACACCAACGGCACCGCGCAAATATTCCACGCTCCCCGCCACGGTACGCAGGGTTTCGGAGATCGAGCCGCCCACCACGGGCAAAAAGCTGCCCGCCGCAAAGCGCACGGTGCGTAGTGCCAGTGTATCACTGCCCTTGGCGAGGGTGTGCTGTATCCCCAGCACAAAGATCAAAAGCATCATAAAAAAGGAAAGCCCGAAGGTAAAGGTGCGCTTTAAAAGATTGGAAAGCGAGCCAAGTGAGCCCTTGCCCGTCACGGCATCCAAAAGTGCCAGTGCCACCAAAACGCACGCCACGGGCACCACCACGCCGCTGCAAGCCGTTTCAAGAATGGCAAGAAAACCACTCATTACCCCATGGTTTGCCACTGCCGCCGCAACGTTTCCGCCCATGGCATACAGTGCCCCCATGAGGGGGATGAGCGCCAGGCACAGCGTGCGAACGGTATCGAAAAAACGCTCCATTTGCGAAAATTTGGTTTCCTCACCCGCAAAGAGCATGAGGGTTATGGCAAGCACGGTGATGAGCGAGATCGCACCCTGCATCTCGTTTTTTCGCTCCCCCACAGCCGCCCGAAAGGTGGCAGAGAGCACAAGGATCCCGCACATTTTTGCCAAGAGCGCGAGATTTTCCACGATCGCAAGACCCGTTACCCTTCCAACCGCACGGAAAATTGCGGTTAGCGAGCTTGCCTCCCCCACCCCTTGCGCGACAACGGTCATATCCTCAGAGAAAAAATCCTTGGGTAAGAGATCCTGCACCTCGGGGGGGATCGCCGCGCGAAACGCCTCCCATTCCTCCTTGATCTCTGCGCTCTCGGCACTCACCGCCCCACCCTCTCCCTCTGCCCCCACGGGCAGCGCGAGGAAAAGGAGCAAAACGGGCAAGGCAAGGCAGAAGAGCACCGTCCTTTTTCTTCCTGTTCTTGTCATTTTAACAATTCTCCGACAATTTCTATCAGCTCGTCAATGAGTGGCAGGGAAAGCACCAGTATTTCGAGCTTGCCAAACAAGAGCACACCTTCCGCCACGGTGTTTTCACCGAGATCGCGACAAAAGGCGGCACTAAACTCACAAATAAGACCAATGCCCACCGCGCGGAGCACCGCCTCGGCAAACGCGCCGCCCCCACCCAGAGAAAAAAGCGTGCGAATACGCAGCAAAACGGGCGCATACAGCCCCAACGCCGCCCCAAACAGCACTAAGGTGGTGACAAGCCGCACGGGTGGGGCGGCTGCCGCGCGCATCTCGCGCAGCAGTAAGATCAGCATTGCGGCAAGCAGCGCAATGCCCGCAACCTGCAAAATACCCATTAGAAGCCAAAAATATCGCGCACGGTATCAAAAAGATTGCCGATCTCCTGCACGAGAATGAGAAAAACCACCACAAGCCCCGCCACCGTCACAAGCGTTGCCTGCTCATCCCTGCCGCTTTTAGATAAGATCTGTGCCGCAACCGCCACCAATATGCCAACCCCCGCCACGCGCAAAATCAGCCCTACGTCCATTGTTTTTTCCTCCGTCTATAACAGCAATAAAATCAGCGCCACCGACAGTGCCGGCGGCAGGAACAGTGCCATGCGCTCACGCTTTGGCAGCTCTGCGCGAAGCGTATCGCAATAGGGCGCAAAACGCGCCAAATAATACTCACAGCAGCGCAGCTGCTCCTCTCGGTAGCTGCCCCCAAGCCTGCCTGCAAAATCGGTGAGCAGGCGGCACATCTCCTCGGAAAGATAGAGCTTTGTGTCACGGAGCAGTGCCTTAAAATCGCTTTGGGGAGCTGCTGCACCGCAGGCTGCAAGCACGCTTTTATCACACTGGGAAAGAATACGCGAAACCGGCATGGAAAAGCAATCGATCTGCAAGCGAATGAGGCGCAAAAGCGACAAAAAGCCCTCCGCCTGCTCCAGCCTGCGACGCTCAAACGCGGCAAAAAAGAGCCCCGAAAAAATACCGCAGCAAAGGATCACGCCAACGCCAAGCCACTTAAAAAAATGCATCTGCCGCCTCCCAATCGGTTACGTCAAAGGAGTAGGTAAAGCTGCGCGCGCCGCGCGAAGCACCCACGTATGCGCCAAAGCAGCGCGCCTCGTGCAAAAGACGCATGCCGGGACGGGAAAGCAGCTCCCTCACGCTTGCGGCGTGCGCCGTGGCAATAAGGGGCACGCCCCCCGTGTGCGCCGCCACGATCTCCTGCGCCTCGGCAAGATCCCCCACCTCATCGCAAATGATGACCTGTGCCGCCATGGTTCTCGTGGCGATCCCTATGCCACGTCCGCGCGGATAGCCCGAAAGCACGTCAAGCAACAGGTCCCTCCCCTCTCCAAAGGCGCAAAGCTCGCCACGGGTATCCACCACCGCCACCCGTAAGGGACGCTCGCCCCCCGCAAGCTCCTTGGCAATGCCGCGCAGCAGTGTGGTCTTTCCAACGCCGGGCGGCGAAAAGATCAGAATACCGCGCGTGTGAGAATAGCGTTCAAAGAGCCGACAGATCTCCTGCCCCACAGGGGGCGCGCGATGCGGCAGACGAATGGAAAACGCCGAGATGCTTTCGATCCCCTTGATGTAGCCGTCAACCACCGCCGCGTGGCCGCAAACCCCCACACGCACGCCACTCGGCAACACCAGATACCCCTGCCCCAGCGTTTCGCTGTGTGCATATAGCGACCCCGCGCACATGGTCATGAGAAGCCCCTCCATGTCCGCACCCGAAAAAACCGTGGGAAGGCGTATGTTGTCGCTGCCCACCGTCACCGAGGCGCATCGCCCGCGCCTGAGACGCAGCTCCTCGGGAAAAAAGCCCTGCGGCACGGCATACTCGATCTCCTCACAAAGGGCACTTGGCAGCATGTCTACCAAAAAGCGCGGCAGCAGGTCGCGCGGATTGACCACGATATTTTGCATAGCACCGCCCCCTTTTTCTACCTCATCCTATGCCGAGGGCGCGGGGCATAGAACCAAACTTGTCCGCTTTTGAGATCTGGTATGATAAAAATATCTTGTTTTGGTCATTTCCCTCCTACCAGATATGTGCTAAACTGTGCACAGAAAAAGCAAAAAGGAGTTATGATCCATGACAAACATTAAGGATAAAAAGGTGCTCACCGTGCAGGATATTTCCTGCGTAGGGCAATGCTCCCTCACCGTTGCACTTCCCATTATTTCGGCATGCGGGATCGAGACCGCCATTCTCCCCTCCGCCGTGCTTTCCACCCACACGGGCGGCTTTGAGGGCTGGACCTTCCGCGATCTCACCGACGATATCCCCGGCATTGTTGACCACTGGGAAAAAGAGCAGATCACCTTTGATGCCATTTACACGGGTTACCTTGGCAGCAAACGTCAGATCGAGCTGGTAAAGGATATGTTCTTGCGGCTTTCTGCCCCCGGGTGCCTTAAGGTAGTTGACCCTGCCATGGCAGACAGCGGCAAGCTTTACTATGGATTTGACGAAGCGTTTGCACACGAAATGGGCACACTTTGCGGCAAGGCGGATATCGCGCTGCCCAACATCACCGAGGCTGCCATGATGACCGATATGCCCTATATCGGCGAAGGGTATGACGAGGCGTACATCCGCGAGCTCATGGAAAAGGTGCTCTCGCTTGGCGCGAAAACGGTGGTTCTCACGGGTGTTTCGTACCGCGAGGGCGAGCTTGGCGTGGCGGTGCTCTCAAAGGGCGACACCGAGATCTCCTACTACTTCCACGAGCGTCTTGCCAAGGGCTGCCACGGCACGGGAGATATCTTCGCCTCTGCCTTTGTGGGTGCCGCGGTAAAGGGCAAAACACCCCTTGAGGCGGCGAGGATCGCCGCAAGCTTCACGCTTGCCGGCATGAAGGCAACCCTGGGCGACGACACCCACTGGTACGGCACCAAGTTTGAAAAAGCACTGCCCGTCCTTATTGAAGAGCTGAACAAATAAGATAAAACAAAATCCCCGCTTGGCACTTGTCCTTTACGGACAAGTGCCAAGCGGGTTTTCTTTATTTTGTTTTTTGGTAGAGCGTGGCGCGCTTTTCCGTGCCGCAACGCTCGATCACGCCAAGCCCCTCAAAAACAGCAAGTGCATTGTAAACGTCGTATCCTCTAAGACCTGTTACTTTTCCAAAGGTCTTGGCGGTAAACGGCACGGCAAGCTGCCCGTTTTGGGGAAACAGTACCGCATAATCCGCACGGGATTTGAGATACAGGGTATCCTCAAGGGAAAGCGGCATCAGCTCAAAGCGGTGCGAGCCGCGTTTGCCTCCCTTGCCCCACCCGTCGAGCAGGCGGTATTCGTCTACCGTTACCAGGGGCAGGCAAAGCGAGAAGCGCGGATCGCCAAGATACTTGATAAAGGGCTTTAGCTGTGCAATGCCGTGCAAGGGGGTTTGATGCAGTGGCGATTTTTTGCGCGCGGTGACCTCGCCGCTTTTGGGGTCAAGCCAGCTGATGTATTTGGTTGCAAGCAAGGGGTGCAAGACGGTGACGGGATACGCCGTTTCCTCCATGTAAAAGGCAAGCTTTTGCCGCATGGGGTAAAGCGCGCCTGTTTGCACCTCCACGATCTCACCGGCAGGAGTCATGATATCGGCAACAAATCTGCGCCGCCTCTCGCCCACGCCCGTGACTCTCACCTCGTGGCAGGTGGGATCATCAATCACCCAGCGTTTGAGGAGCCCGTGCAGACGTTTTTCGGCAAGCAAGCCGATACCGTCACGCACCTTTTCGCGCGAGAGCTCCTCATAGCAAAGGCGTAAAAATTTAATTTTTCCTGCTTCCATTACGTTGCGATCCCCGCAAACTGATTCTGATACAGCTTGGCATACTCGCCGTTTTTCGCAAGGAGCGTGTCGTGATCGCCCGCCTCGGCGATCACGCCGTTTTTCACCACTACAATAACGTCTGCATCGCGAATGGTGGAAAGACGGTGCGCGATGATCAGGGAGGTGCGATTCTTCATCAGCGCGACCATGGCCTGCTGAATGTGCATCTCGGTGCGCGTATCGACCGAGGATGTCGCCTCGTCCAAAATCAGGATCTTCGGGTCGGCAAGCACTGCACGTGCGATCGACAACAGCTGGCGCTGCCCCTCGGAAAGGTTACTGCCTGCCTCGTCAAGCAGAGTATCGTACCCCTCGGGCAAGCGATCGATAAAGCGATCTGCCTTGGCATGGTGCGCCGCGGCGATCATCTCCTCCTCGGTAGCACCGGGTCTTGCGTACATGATATTGGCGCGAATGGTATCGTGGAACAACACGGTATCCTGTAACACAATAGCAATGGCGCGGCGCAGCGTTTCCTTTGGCATATCGCGAATATCGATACCGTCTACCGTTATTTTGCCGTCCACCACTTCATAAAAGCGTGTAAGCAGGTTCACCACCGTGGTCTTGCCCGAACCCGTAGCACCCACGATCGCGATCTTTTGCCCTGCCTTTACCGAGAGGTTCAGTCCCTTTAGCACGGGCTCACCCTCTACATAATGGAAAAATACATCACGAAATTCGATATTGCCCTTGATCTCACCGGGTGCCACGTCAAGCCTGCCCTCGTCGATCTCGTCAGCTGCATCCATAACCTCAAATATGCGTTCAGCACCCGCAAGCGCGGTTAGGATTGCAGAATACTGGTTGGCGATCTGGTTGATCGGACGGGTAAAGCGCTTGGAATAGGAGAGCATGGATTGAATATTACCGATACTGATCGTGCCGGGGCCGCCAAACAGGATCATAGCACCGCCCGTTGCCGCCACAAGCACATACTGCAAATTGCCGATAAAGTTCATCACAGGGCCCATAACAGAACCCCACACGCGTGCGCTGACCGCGCAGTCGCGCAGCCCCTCACTGATCTCGGAGAACTGCGACACGGCCGCCTCCTCCTTGCCGTAGGCGACCACGGTCTTATAGGAGGTAACCATTTCCTCCACCGTGCCGTTAATGCCGCCAAGCAAGCGTTGCTGGCGCACGAAATAGCGGCGCATGAATTTGCCGAGCTTGGTGGAGATGAAAATCGAGATCGGCACCGTGACCATGGCAACAAGCGTCATAAGCGGACTTAAGATCAGCATCATCGCAAATGCGCCCACCAGTGTTAAAGCCGCGGAAAACAGCGAAGTGATCGATTGCGAAATTGCATTTGAAACGTTTTCCACGTCATTTGTCATACGTGACATGAGGTCACCGTGCTTGTGATTGTCGGTATAGGAAATGGGCAAACGTGAGATCTTACGGAACAGATCGTTTCGCATCACAAAAACGGTGCGCTGTGAGAGCTTTGCGGCAATAATGCCCTGAAAATAATGCAGCACGCTACACGCAAGAAACACTGCCGCCATGACGATGAGATATGTATAAAGACCCGCGGTTTCGCCGTCACGACCCACGTAGGCGGTGCGCCAAAAATGCACCTCAAACGTGGTTTTTGTGGGGATACCCTCAAAACGGGGCGCGTTTTTATCGTAATTATAAAGGATCTCACCCGTTTCGGCATGGCGATATACAGGCTCAATGGCATCAATGGCATTGCCCTGCAACAACGGGCCTATCAGCTCCGCCGCAGTGACGGCAAGCATAATGACAAGCAGCGCGATCAAAATATAGCGGCTGCCACCGATATACCGCAAAAGACGTGCTATGGTTTTCTTCATGTTTTTGGGCTTTTGGACACTCGCTCGGCTGTTTGGATTGCCGCGGCCGCCCGGTCGCATATCAAAGCTTGGGGCTGCGGCAGGTCTTCTTTCCTGTCCTCTGTTCATACAGCGGCACCTCCCTTCCCCATTTGCGAGGCATAGATATCGCGGTAGGTCGCACTGATCCGAAGCAGCTCCTCGTGCGGCGCGCAGTGGCGAATGGTGCCGTCCTCGATCACGGCGATCCTGTCGGCATCGCGCACGCTCGCCACGCGCTGGGCGATCATAATGACGGTCGAGCCCTCCATGGCATCACGCAGCGCGCCGCGCAGCTTTGCCTCGGTTGAGAGGTCAAGGGCGGAGGTGGCATCGTCAAGAATTAAAATTTCGGGCTTACGCGCAATGGCGCGCGCAATGGAAAGGCGTTGCTTTTGCCCACCCGAAAGCGATGCGCCCTTTTCTGCCACAGGGCTGTCATACCCGTCCGCAAAGCCGCTGATGAAGGCATCTGCCTGTGCGGCACTCGCCGCCGCCTTGATCTCTGCCTTGGTAGCCTTGGGGTTGCCCCAACGGATATTATCCGCCACGCTCCCCGAGAAAAGCTCACTTTTTTGCAGCACGTAGCCGATCTTTTGCCGCAGATCACGCAGCTTATACTGCCTTGCCGACGTGCCGTCGATCAGCACCTCACCCGCAGTGGGATCGTAAAAGCGTGCGATCAGCTGCACCAGCGAAGATTTCCCCGCGCCCGTAGCACCTACAATGGCAAGCGTTTCGCCGCGGCGAATATCAAGATCGATATCGTGCAAAACAGGCTCACCTGCCGTATCCGGATAACGGAAGGAAACGCCGCGGAAGGAAACGGCGATATCACCGCCCACCGCCACTGCACCGTTTCCGTCGGCAATCACGGGCTCGGTCTCCAGCACCTCGCGCACGCGCCTCGCCGAGGCGAGCGCACGCGAAACAGATTGAAACATCATCGTTACCATCATAATGGACATAATTACCTGTGTAACGTAAGAAACAGCCGCCATAATATTACCGGTGCTCATGCCGCCAAGCCCCTCGGCAACGCTGTTGCCGCCAATGTAAATAATGGCGATAACGGCAAAATTTTGCACAAAGATCAAAACGGGGTTCATAATTGCCATAAGGCGAAGCACGCGGTAGTTGATGCTGCGAAGCTCCCCGTTGGCGGTGGCAAAACGCTCGTTCTCGTATTCCTCTCTTACCGATGCCTTTACCACGCGTGCGCCACTCACGTTCTCCTGCACCACACAGTTTACGCGGTCCAGGCGCTTTTGCACCGTGCCAAAAAGAGGAACGGCACGCGCAAGCACGAATATCAGTGTCAGCAGCATAACAGGCAGAGAAACAAGCAGTACTACACCAAATTCCACGTTAAGCAGCAAAAGGAAGACCGAGCCGCCGATAAAGAACATGGGTGCACGCACAAACATACGCAGGATCATTTCGATAAACTCTACGATCATGGCAATATCGTTTGTCATACGCGTGACAAGCGAGCCCGTGGTAAAGCGGTCGGTCTGCTCGATCGACAAGGACATCACACGGCGGTATGCATCGCGCCGCAGATCGTGCCCAAAGCTTTGGGAAGCCTTTGCCGCCGTATAGGCGCAAAGCGTGCCGAAAAAGCCGCCGATGAGGGTCACGACCAGCATCAGTACGCCAAACAAAATGATCAAATTAAGATTACTGTACCCACCGTGAGGATAGAAAATACCGACAAGAAAGCTTGCCACGCGGTTGCCCGCGAGCTCCTCGCCGATAATGCCGTGATTGACAATAAATGACATCAAATACGGCAAGCAGAGGTCTGCCAAGACCTCACCCATCATCAGCAGTGGGGAAAGAATGGCAAAAAAGCGATAGGGCCTTAAGTAACGAAACAGCTTTTTCATCCTTATCTCTCCTTTAAATTATCCTGCATGCGTAAAAGGAGTGAAACAAGCACTTCCTCCTCCTCGGCGGTGAAGCCTTTGGTTGCGCGGCGGTCGTTCTCTGAAATGCGATTCAGGTGCTCACGGTCAAAGGTAACGCCCTTGCTTGTCAGTGACACCAGCATCACGCGGCGGTCGCGCTCGTCGGGCAAGCGTAAAACGTATCCCTCCTGCTCCATTTTTCGCAGCAGGATACTCACGGTAGGGGTGGAAAAATGTGTTTTTTCCGCAAGCGCAAGCTGGCTCATCTTACCGCATACCGCCAAGTGTGCCATAAGAAGCCGCGCCGCGTGGCTTTGCATCACGCCCGCCTCGGTTTCCTTACTGCGCACACGGTAGCGAAGCATGCGCGAGATATCCATGATAATACGGGGTGCCTGCGGCAGTCCCTGCAGCTCCTCTCGCTCGGGCATGGGCGTTGGCAACACAGAAAATTGCTGATCCTTCATAGGTCCTCCAAATAGTTTATTAGCAAACTAATTATATCATAAAATTACCAAATGTCAAGAAAAAAGCAAAATCCGGCTATGCTTTATTGCAAATTTGCGCAACACCCCAATTTTCACAAAACGCAAAAAATGCTGGCAAGATGTACGCTTATTGTTATTGATAAAAGCGCGCATGATGCACATAGTAATAGCAAGCAAGCTTTTTGGGGGTTAAATAAAAATGAAGATAAAAAAATTGCAAAGCAGGTACGGCATTCTTTGCCTGCTTGTGTGTATTGCACTGCTCTTTTCGCTTGCCATGCCAATCGGCGCGGCAACGCCAAAAACAGATCGGCAAAGAGTATATGTAGGCGGCACGCCGTTTGGCGTGCGTTATTTTACAGACGGTATCATGGTAGTGGGCTATTGTGACGTCACGTGTGAGGGGAAAGCGGAAAATCCCGCAAGAGATGTGGGCGTGAAGCCTGGCGATTGCATCATATCTCTCAATGGCAAGATGCCCGAGGGTGTATCTGAGCTTTCCGAGGCCATTCACAGCACCGCAGGAAAGCCGCTGACGCTGATCCTCAGGCGTGAAAACAAGGAGCTTAGTGTCACCCTCTCGCCACGGGCGTGTGACAGTGACGGACGCTACCGCACAGGGCTTTGGGTAAGAGATACGGGTGCCGGCATCGGCACGGTGACCTACGTGCTTGAAAACGGCAAGGATTTTGCAGGGCTCGGCCACGGCATTTGCGACGGCGCAAGCGGGTGTCTGGTGCCGATCGCACGCGGCAGTGTGATGGGTGTTGAGATCGGCAGCATCCAAAAGGGTGCTGTTGGCGCACCGGGCGAGCTGAAGGGGCACTTTTCTGCGGGAAAAACGGGCGTGCTCTCCACCAACACCCCCTGCGGCGTGTACGGTGTGTTTGCAGAGCGTCCGCGGGATACCGCAGGGCTCTTGCCGGTGGGACACCGCGAGGAGCTGCACGAGGGCTTTGCTAGCTGCTGGTGTACGCTTGACGATAACTGCCCACGCGAGTACGAGATCAGGATCTCGGATATTCACCGCGCGGCGCGCGATAACAAATGCTTTACCGTAACGGTTACCGACAAGGCGCTCATTGAAAAAACAGGCGGCATTGTGCAGGGCATGTCGGGCAGTCCTATCGTGCAGGACGGCAGGATCGTGGGGGCGATCACGCACGTGCTCATCGGCGACCCCGCCACAGGCTACGGCATCTTTATCGAAAACATGCTTGAAAATATGCCCGAAGCAGGGTAAAAAGAAAAGGCAATATCACGCCGAAAATCGGTTTGATATTGCCTATTTCTTATTCGTTTTCCAAAATCCAATCAAGCAACTCCTGATATTTCATCTCTCCTGCCGCGACGGCAAGACCGACACGGGCGACCTCCTCGTTGGTGGGGCGAAGCTTGATACCGTTGGTTTCAAGGAAGGTCAGAAGAACGTACATTCCTATCCTCTTATTTCCGTCAACAAATGCGTGGTTTGAAATCAGCGAAAAGCCAATACGCGCACCCTTTTCCTGTTTGGTGGGATACAATTCTTGACCGTCAAATGTGGCAAATGCGGATTCAAGCGCGCTGTTAAGGAGCGCGACATCTCTTACGTTCGGGTCGCCGCCCGTTTCTTCTGTAATTAACTTGTGCAACAAAAGCACCTTTTCTTGTGAAAACTTAATCATAAAATCGTCCTCATTTTCAACTTCCAATTTTCAATTTTCAACTTACTTCGCAAGCTCCTCAAATGCGGTGCGGTACAGCTTCAAAATTCGCGCCGCCACAAAGTCGATCTTCTCGTCGTCGGTCATTTCAATCGTGGTATCGTGTTCGATATCCACCAATTTGTATTTCGGTTTGTTGTTCTTAAAAATATAAAGCTCACCGTGCTTATCGGTCATTCTTGCCACACGCGAAAAATTCTGATTTGCCTCGGAAATCGAAACGATTTGATTTGTATTCAAATTCATTATATATACCTCCTTTGGAGATTACAATAATATTATACACAAATTTTAGGATATTGTCAACCTAAACAAAGAATTTCATAAAATTTCTATTAAAAATCGTTGTCCTTTCTTGACCACACTCGTGTCGGGCAGTCCTATCGTGCAGGACGGCAGGATCGTGGGGACGCAATGTTTGCAAAGCAAACTTGCCACGGAGCAAAGCGGAATTGCGTCACATCACGTGCTGATCGGTGATCCCACCACGGGCTACGGCATTTTTATTGAGAATTTGCTTGGAAATATGCCAAAGGCGGGGTAAAAAGAAAAGGCAATATATACCTTCCTGGTTTGATATTGCCTTCACCTTATTCGTTTTCCAAAATCCAATCAAGCAATTTCCCCTATTGATCAACAGCTGAAGCATTTTCGATGTGTTCTATTGAAAACGCCCTATGCTTATGGTATAATACAAACAGAGCATATGTTTTTGCCAGTTCACGATCAAAAAACCGGAGGGATTCTTTATGTATCGGTTAAAAATCATAAAATTTTTATCACTTTTACTTTTGTCTACCCTATGTTTTTCTGTGCTTTTCTCCTGCTCCAAGGTCAAATTCAAGGTAGAGTTCATTGTGGACGGAGAGGTTTATAAAACCGTTTCGACAAAAGACGAGGCTGAAATTGAAATTCCCAAAAATCCCGAAAAAGAAGGCTTTGACTTTGACGGCTGGTATTTAGATGATGGAAGCTGGAACGACCCCTTTACCGCCAATTCCTTGTTAGATACTCCCATATCTGATGATATGGTTTTAAAGGTTTATGCAAAGTTTACCCCTGTGACAGAGGAACACTCGGATTTCTTATTCAAAGCGTGTGACGGCGGTTATGAGGTCATCGGTTACAAGGGAAACAACCCCGTCGTTATAATTCCTTCTACATATAAAAATCAACCTGTTTTGGCAATTACTAAAGATCATGACAGCGAAAACAGCTTTGCAGGCAACGAAAATATAGAAGAAGTAATCATTCCGAATGGCGTTACTCAAATTTCTTCCTATGTGTTTAAAGACTGCATAAATCTTACAACAGTTACCATTCCCGACAGTGTAACAAATATGGGTTACGGTGCATTCTATGGCTGCGAAAATTTAACTGTCGCCACGCTTCCCGCAACAGTGCTGGAGAGTTTTACAAAACATAACCTCACAACAGTTGTGATCAATGGTGGAACAAGCATTCCTGCATATAACGGTGCGTTTTCCGACTGCAAAAATCTCGTAAGCGTCACAATAGCGGACAGCGTGACAAGTATCGGAGCCGGCGCATTCTCCGGTTGTGAAAATCTAACGACGGTCCATCTTCCAAATGGCATCACTGAGATCCCCGAGTGGGCGTTCAGAGAGTGTAAAAATCTTACAAGCATCTCTCTTTCCGATGTTGTGACAAGCATTGAAAACGGTGCGTTTAGTGGGTGCAAAAATCTAACGAGCATCACCCTTCCCGCTAGCGTAACAAGCATTGGAGACTTTGCGTTTAGCGGATGTGAAAGCTTAAATAATGTGATCATTCCCGAGCATGTCAGCAGCATTGGACAATATGCGTTCGGCTCTTGCAAAAGTCTTACGCACCTAACCTTTCAAAATCCTAACGGTTGGCAAGCAGTGTACGGTTGGGCCATTGAAAGCAGTATCCTTTCCGATCCCACTTCTGCAGCAAATTATTTTGCCGAATCTTCTCCTGCTATTTTTAATACAATTAACTAACAGTCGTACAACCACGCACACGGAGAACAAAAAAGCAGAAACGGGTGATTCGTGAATCGCCCTTACCAAACAAATACAGCAAAATCGGCATCACCGTTTTGGTGATGCCGATTTTATTGTAACCGAAAACCACGCGATATGTCGCCTCACGCTTCGCGTGGTTCGAAAAAGACTATGGCCGATGAGTGGAAGCAAACAAAGGGCGAGCGCACGGTGTATTATATGAAAGGCTCCCTTGTGTAAAGGGAGCTGACGCCGTAGGCGGCTGAGGGATTGTAGGTTGGGTGAAAGTAAGGACAAAACAATCCCTGCGTCATTTTCTTGCGAAAATGCCATCTCCCTTTGCACAAGGGAGGCATTGGAGTAGTGCTTGACGGAAAAAGAGAGAAGGATTTTAGCAACCCGTTGACGGGTAGCAAGTAACAGTTGCGCGGCTGGCAGGCCAATCTTTAGCGCACTTGTGCGCCGCCAGGTAATATCGGCAAAATCGCATAGCGATTCTTGCCACAAAGAATGCAATTG